>JALERP010000073.1 GCA_022764085.1 Prevotella sp. | reverse complement strand
CTCTCCGATGGTGTAGTTGCTACCATTGTCCATGGTATTGTCTGACGCCATCTCGCAGAGATAATTGGTGTTGCTCTCTGAGTATGCAGACACAAGCAGTTTTGTCACCTTCTCGGCACTGTTTATTTCCGTGCGGTTGTCAGGCATCTTGTCGAGGAAGTCATCACACGATGTCAATGTCAGAGCTGCCGCAAGGGTCATATATGATATTATTCTTGTTTTCATTGTCATAGTATTTATTATTATATTCCTAATCTAAGTGTAAGTGTAAATTGCTTTGGCATAGGCGATGCCACACCGCCACTGTTATAGAACTCAGGATCCTGTCCGTTGAGTTTCTTGTCTGAATAGATCAGGAAGAGGTTGGTGGCCTGCAGCTTCAGAGAGAGGGCTGACAGCTTAAGCGGCTGAATGAGTTTCGCCGGGAAGTCGTATGTCAGCGATATCTCCTTCATACGTATAAAGTCGCCCTTGGCAACTCGCTCGGTTGAGTAGTTGTAGGCATTATAAGCATAGCTCAGATAAGGGTCGTTGTTGAGCAGACGCTTGTCGGCTATTACCGGCACATTCGTAATCAGTTCGTCGCCCTGTACTGTCCAGCGGTTCTTGAACTCCTTTGGCATGGCAGTAAGGTCGCTGTATGAACTCTTGAACACTGGGTCAAGACGGATGACATTGCCGAAGGCGTAGGTCATGAAGACGTTGAGCTTGAAGTTCTTATAGGTGAAGACGTTACCAAACGAACCTGTGATAGTGGGGTCGATAGAACCTTCATATACCAAGTGACTCTTCTCGTTGTATTCCTGGAAATAGATGTCGGAGGTGGTCACCTGTCCGCTCTCGTTGATGAATGTCGGCACTCCGTCCTCGTTCAGTCCTTGGAAGTCAAACGAGAACAGTGAGCGCACTGGATAACCCGACATGGTGAATCCCGTTCCGGTCACCATGTCTATCACTCTCACGTTGGAGTCGAAGTCGGTGACGGTGTTCTTTGTCTTCGAGAAGATGAAGTCTGTATTCCACTTGAAGTCCTTGGTGACGATATTACGTGTAGAGAGCGACACCTCAATACCATGTGAGCGCATACTTGCCACGTTGGCATACTTTGTCACTCGTCCACCCACACCTGTTGTGGTAACGGCACCGATAAGGTCGTAGTTGTTGCGGCGATACCAGTCAAGTTCAAGGTTGATGCGGTTGTCGAGGAATCCCACGTTGGCGCCGATATTAAACTCGTGCTTCTTCTCGTATGTCAGTTCACTGTTCTCCACATCGTTGATACCCAATCCCGACTCACTCACGTCGGTTGACGGACGCCAGGGGTTATAGCTGGTGATAACCACCTTGGAGTTGGTGATGCTCGACGGACCGCGGTCGGCAGTCAGTGAGTAAGAAGCGCGGAGTGTAGCGTTTGACAATACCGAGCGAACAGACTCAAACCAGGGTTCCTCGTGGATGTTCCATGCTCCCGACACGTTCCATGTGGGCAGCCAGCGAGCCGAACGACTCTTTCCGAGTTTGTTTGTTCCCTCATAACGCACTGTTCCGTTGACGCTATAGCGTCCCTTCCATGAGTAGTTGGCTGTACCGAAGAAGGCTGCCGAACGGGTGTAGCTATCTACAACAGAGAAATACTGTGTACCTTCCTCCTGTCCCTGCTTGAAGTAGAGATAGTCGTAGGATGGCAGCATACCCATGTCATACTGAATACCAACACCATGGAAGAAGGTACGGCGACGCTCAAGGTTGTTCACCTCCATACCTCCGAAGAGATTAACAATATGGTCTTCGTTATATACGTCGTTGTAGTTGGCAGTGGCACGGAAGTCCCAACTGTTCATTCTGTATTTTGTCTCACGATAGAAACCACCTACAGGCAATACGGTCACAGGAAGTGAGTTGACCTTGTCGGGGTCGGTATATAACCATGGGTTGGCATCCCTCACTGTGGCATCGTCCATAGCGCGATATGCCCATGCCTGGTTGGCATAGTCGTGAATCTCGTGCTCCTGGGTGGTTGTTGAGAACTTATATGCTCCCAATACCGAGATCTCAACCTTAGTGATGGGCTTATACTTCAATTCTCCCTGTATCTTGGTATCCACCACGTTGAAGTTCATGAAGTTATTTTCAAGTTCATGGAAGATATTAAAAGGAGCATAGTTCCTAATGTAGTACTCATTGGGATCAAGAGTGCGTGATGTGTTAAGAGCGTATGAATAGGGGTTGATGTCGAAATCACGACGCACCTCTCCCGACACAGGGTCAAGACTCTGACCGAGTGTACCAGGCGCTCTCTGCTTACGATAGGCGGCATTACCAATGATGTTCACCGTAACCTTCTTGGATATGTTATACAGGGCATTGATATTACCGGTGTATCTTTGTACACTGCTCTGCTTATACCATCCTGGATCGTCCATGATACTGAATGAGGTGTAGTATTGTGCCTTGTCGGTACCGGATGACATACTGACAGAGTGATTCTGTGAGATAGAGTTGCTGAAGAGCAAGTCAAACCAATCGGTGTTCCTGTATTCAGCCTCGCGAAGATATGCATTGCGCGCAGCCTCAGTGTTGGCAAGTCCAAAGCTGCCAGAGGTCTCGTCGTAGCTATTAATCAAGTGGTACATCTTACCATACACACCACTGTCGGATGCACGATATGTACCGGCGAAGTTGATGATTCCACCCTTCTCCATCTCGCGATAAACTCCCATCTGCTCTTGCGAGTTCATGATATTGAAATTGCTGTAACTCGGTTTGAGGCGCATGGTGAACTCACCCGTATAGCTAATCTTGTTGCTACCGGAGTGTCCCTTCTTGGTTGTTACGACAATCACACCAGCCATAGCGCGCGCACCATATATAGAGGTGGCACTACCATCCTTAAGAATCTGGAACGACTCGATGTCGTCGGCATTAAGTCCGGCAATGGCCGAGGAGATAAGCGTGGCGGCGTCTCCCGATGACAATGCGTCGGCATCAACCTCTGTCACATCCTCCATAATAACACCATCAACAACCCAAAGTGGTTTGGAACTACCATAGATTGACGTTGCACCACGCACACGGATACGGGGAGCAGTACCGAATGTGCCGCTCACGTTCTGCACTGACACACCGGCAGCCTTTCCCTCAAGGGCGCGACTAACATCGGACACACCGTCGAGTTTAACCTTGTCGCCACTCACCTTTGTGGTTGCTCCGGTGAAGAGGCGCTTGTCCATCTTCTGCATACCGGTGACTACCACCTCGCCAAGAGTTTGGGCGTCGGGCATCAGTTCAACCTTCATACCCTCGCGTGCCTTTACCGTCTGCGACACCATACCGATGTAGCTAATAACCAGTTTCTTACCATTAGGCACAGCAATAGTAAAATTACCGTTAACGTCGGTGATTGAGCCCGTCTTCTGCCCCTCCACCATTACAGACGCACCAATGACAGGTTCGCCGTCTTCATGGGAAACAACTGTTCCCGACACTTTTGTCTGAGCCATTACTATTCCTACAAATAGCAGTAATGCTGACAAAAGCGTAAAAATGCGTTTTTCCATAAAATGTATTACTGTATTTCTCTCTTTAATTAAAAACTGCTGCAAAATTATGCATATTTATTTAAATATGCAAATAAAAATATGAAAAATTGCACAATTTAGGCTAAAAAATCTCTGAAAGCGGTATCATGACAAAGTCACGCTCTTTCATGAGTGGATGCGGAAGGGTTAATTCGGGAGTGTTGATGTGTAAATCATCGTACATAAGGATATCAATGTCGATGATACGGTCGTGGTATTGTCCATCTACAGATTTGGCAGTGCGCCCCATGGCTCGCTCAATGTCTTGAGTGATAGTTAGAATATCCAATGGAGCAAGTGAAGTGATACAACGTATGGCGGCATTCACAAACGTGTTTTCCGACTCAAAGCCCCACGGCTCAGTAACAAGGAGAGTTGACTGGCACTCAACCGTGCCAATCAACTCCCCTATTCTCCTTATCGCCTCATGAATGTTCCCCTCCTTGTCACCAAGGTTAGTGCCGAGGCTAAAATATACCGTATGTTCCAATTCCTAATCCAAATAGACTTTCTTCGAACTTTGTTTCCCAATTAATCATCAAGGATAAGCATTGCGTCGCCGTAACATCCGAAACGATAGTCATGCTTCACTGCCAGATTGTAAGCCTCCATCACCAAGTCATAACCACCGAAAGCCGCGGTGGCCATCAGCATAATCGACTCTGAATGATAGAAATTGGTTATCATAGAATTGGCAAGACCATAGTCATACGGCGGGAAGATAAACTTGTTCGTCCAGCCGTCAAACTCCTTAAGCCTGCCGTCGGTTCCTACTGCCGATTCAGTAGCCCTTGCGGTTGAAACACCCACAACACACACCTTGCGCTCCATGTCCTTGGTTGCGTTCACCAAGTCGCAAGCCTCCTTGGATATTCTCATCTGCTCAGAATTCATCTTGTGCTTCGACAGGTCCTCCACCTCTATCGGGTCAAAGCAACCTAATCCACAGTGCAGGGTTATGAAGGCAAAATTTATGCCTTTGATTTCCATCAACTTCATCATCTCACGACTGAAGTGCAAGCCTGTAGCGGGGGCAGTCACGGCTCCCTCGTGCTTGGCATATATCGTCTGGAAGTTGTTCATGTCGTCAGGTGTGGCAGGACGGCGGTCAACAATGTATCGCGGAAGCGGAGCCTCGCCAAGGCCATAAAGTTCTCTCTTGAACTGGTCGTGAGGACAGTCGTAGAGGAATCTCAGCGTGCGTCCACGGCTTGTCGTGTTGTCTATCACCTCTGCCACCATAGGGCCATCGCCGTCGAAGAACAACTTGTTGCCAATGCGAATCTTTCGTGCCGGCTCCACGAGCACGTCCCAAAGACGGAATTCTGCATTGAGTTCCCTAAGCAGGAACACCTCAATCTTTGCGTCGGTCTTCTCCTTAGTGCCGTAAAGGCGTGCGGGGAATACCGCAGTGTCGTTGAATACGAACGTGTCGCCCTCGTCGAAGTATTTCACGGCATCACGGAATGTCATATACACGCCATTTCCATCGGCTCCCTTAATCTCGTTGCCATCGTCATCCGTCTTGTACATCTCAATTTTCCGGCTCTTACGGTGAAGAACCATCAGGCGGCATTCGTCACGGCGGTAAATCTTATCCACCGTTCCGTCGTCATTCGTAAATGCCTTGTATGGCGGCTCCAAAGCCACCTTATCTACTGGCAGGTTAAAGCAAAATTCAGATAACTTCATATTTTATATATAGAAAATTCCTAATCACTAATTTCTAATTTCTCAAGCCACTGTGGAACATCGTCAAGCTTCACGCAATCCTCAATCCTCACGTCGCCGAGCCTTGTGCGGCATAGTGCCGTGAGATAAGCACCGCTGCCAAGAGCCTCGCCTATGTCTCGAGCCAAGGCGCGGATATATGTGCCCTTTCCGCACACCACCCTTATGCTTGCCTGCATCTTCCCGGCATCGAAGCCCGTAAGCTCAATCTCGTCGATATGTAGTTTCTTCGGCTTCAGCTCCACGTCCTTGCCCTTGCGCATCAGTTTATATGCCCTGTCGCCTCCAACCTTACAGGCGGAATATGCGGGCGGCACCTGCTCAATGTCCCCCACGAAGAGTTTCAGTTTCTCCTCAATAAGTTCCCGGGTTATATGTTCCGTAGGATAAGTGGCATCCACCTCGTGCTCCATATCGTAGCTCGGGGTGGTGGCCCCCAACTGCAACGTGGCAGTATATTCCTTGGTGTGATACTGCAGTCGCTCTATTTCCTTGGTCTTCTTGCCTGTACACAGGATAAGCACACCGGTGGCAAGCGGGTCAAGCGTACCCGCATGGCCCGTTTTCACCCTCTTCACGCCCTCTTTTTGCGATATGAGATAACGCACGCGCGCCAATGCCCCGAAACTCGACATCCTATAAGGCTTGTTAAGGTATATGTATTCGCCTTCTATGAAATTCACAAACGTCTATATTTTATATTAAAACACAGAGCCACGGAGAAACATAGTTTATCTTTCTGCATCATCATAGTAGTTTGAAAAATAATCTCTGTGCCTCTGTATCTCTGAGTTTATTAAATCATACTGCAAATCAGCGTCACGGCTCCTGCGATGGCACAATAGATGCCAAAGTAAATCAGTTTGCCCTTCTTCACGATGTTTATCATCCACTTGCAAGCTAAGCAACCTGATACGAAGGCGGCTATGAATCCCACGGTCAACGGCAAAGCGTCGATGCCTCCAAAGGCTTCCTCTCCCTTCACGGCCTTCAAAATATCCAGCAAAGCCTCACCCAATATCGGTGGAATAACCATCAGGAACGAGAACTGGGCCAACGACTCCTTCTTGTTACCAAGAATCAAGCCAGTGGCTATGGTACTTCCTGAACGCGATAGACCCGGCATTACTGCGCAAGCCTGTGCCAAACCAATTATGAATGCATCCTTGATGCTTATCTTATCCTTTTGACGGGGCTTGGCATAGAACGAGAAAGTCAATAGCGCAGCCGTCACTAACAGCATACATCCCACTATCACCAATCCCGAACCGAACACTTCCTCCACGTAATCCTTGAAGAACACTCCGACTATACCCACGGGAATCATCGATATGATGATGTTAATCACATACTTAGTCTCGTCGTTGAGCTTGCACTTGAACAAACCGCGGAATATCCAGTCGATTTCCTTCCACAGTATCACAAGTGTACTGAGCACTGTTGCCACATGAACTGCCACCGTAAAGGCAAGGTTCTCCTCGCCCTCTACGCCAAACAAATACGAACCAATTGCCAAATGACCGCTACTGCTCACTGGCAGATACTCTGTCAGGCCCTGTATCAAACCCAACACTAATGCTTCAATCCAATCCACTTTTTATTTTTGAATTATATAATTAATGATTATAATTTATTTAAGTTTCGCAACATGTCACAGACATGAGAAACTTGAGTTATTTATTTCTTCGGCTTGCGCATCACGGCATAAATCATCGACACGAATCCCAAAAGACACACCACGGGTGCCACCTTTATGCGTCGCGCACTGAATATGTCGGGGTCGTAACTGGTATCGGTTGAACCGCCACCACTCATCAATATAAAACCCAACACTACAATTGCCATGCCCACAGCCAGCAGTATGTAGTTCATCTTGTCGAATGCAAAATCCTTCTTATCCATATATTGTAAATTTAAAATTCCTAATTCGTCATTAAATCTTGTAAATCTCCCCGGCCGTCATCCTCAGGAACTTGTTCACCGAGAAATACGAACACAACCACGTGATGAGTATTCCGAATATGAACACCGACGCTCCGACTATCGCCAACTCGCGCCAAGTCAATATCGCAACAATACCCGGCTCAAAAGTGTATAACCCATAGCCACATCCAGCAAGAGCACCGCAAGCCAACACGGCAGCCACCAATCCCACAATCAAAGCCTGCTTCATAAACGGCCAGCGGATAAACCGCCACGATGCCCCCACAAGCTTCATCGTATGGATGACAAACCTACGCGAATATACGCTTAATCTCACCGTATTGTTGATAAGCGAGAACGACACACACGTCAGCAGCACGGCAAGAGCCAACAATATCAGGTTCACCTTGCGCAGGTTATCGTTCACCTTGTCCATCAAGTCCTCCTGATAAGCCACATCAATCACCTTCGGATTTGCACGCAACTCCTTGGCAATCCACTTCATCGAGTCGCGGCACACGTAATCCGACTTCAACTGTATCTCCAAGGTAGCGACAAACGGGTTGAACCCCAAGAACTCTGATGGGTCACTGCCCAAAGCTTCCGACTGCTCCTTCTGAGCCTGCTCCTTGCTAATATAGTCGATGTTGCGCGAATAAGGCCTATGGTAGAGGTCACGACACAAAAGGCGAGCCTGATGGACAGTCGTATTGTCACCAAGCATCACCGTCACCGTGAGATTCTCCTTCACGTATGCCGACAGGTTATTTGCAGTCAGCACGGAGAACACCACCATACCCAAAAGAACCAGCACCAGCGAGGTGCTTATACATAGAGTAACAACCTGCAGCCTCTGATTGCCACGGGTCTTTTTTCTTCTTCTGCTCATTTACAAAAGTACATAATACACCTAATTTCGGCGCAAAGGTACAAAATAAATTAAGAATTAAGAATTATGAATCGAGTTTTTTGAACAAAGAAACGAAAAATTAACCCGAATTAACATGTTCGCCTATTTTTTTTCTTAATTCTTAATTCTTAATTCTCATTACCTTTGCACTCAAAAAAACAACATTTAGCTTATGAGTACTGTAATATATCCATCCCCCATCTTTGGGCCTGTACATAGCCGGCGTCTCGGCGTGTCGCTTGGTATCAACCTTCTGCCGCCCGACGGCAAGGTGTGCAGCTTCGACTGCATCTACTGCGAGTGCGGATTCAATGCCGACCATCATCCAAAGTCAAAACTCCCCACTCATGAAGAGGTCATATCTGCCCTTGAGGAAAGACTGACAGATATGAAGGCCAATGGCCCCCACCCCGACGTCCTCACCTTTGCCGGTAATGGTGAACCGACCTCCCATCCACAGTTTGCCGCCATTATGAAGGATGTCATCCGTCTGCGCAACAAGTATTTCCCCGAGGCAAAGGTATCGGTGTTGAGCAACTCTACATTCATCCATCGCCCCGACGTTCACGACGCCCTCATGAGTGTTGACAACAACATTCTCAAACTCGACACTATCAACCCTATATATATAAATAAGGTGGACCGCCCCGGTTGTGCTTACGACGTGCAGCGCATCATCGACGGAATGAAGGCATTTAACGGTCATCTCATAATCCAGACGATGTTTATGAAGGGGACATACAATGGCGAGAGTGTTGACAACACCACCGACGAGTATGTTCTTCCATGGCTTGAGGCTGTGAAGGAGATTGCTCCTCGCGAGGTTATGGTATATACAATCGACCGCGAGACTCCTGCCCAAGGACTACTAAAAGCGTCTCATGAGGAACTGGATTCCATCCGCGACAGGGTCATCTCAATGGGCATTCCGTGTCAGGCTTCATATTAAAGAAAGCAAGGAAATTCTGACAGTTTTGCCAGGCTTTCCTTGCTTTTCCATTGATTTGAGTGATTTATTATAACTTCTACGTCGTCATGGTGATGATACCAAGTTGCGTTCCCTCAAGGAACTTGACAATGGTACGTATTTCCTTACTGTCGGGCACCTGTTCCTTTATCTGGCGAATGGCATCATGCGTACTTGTTTTGCCATGGAACACCAATCTATAAGCATTAGCTATATGTGTGATGATGTTCTCTGCCGTTCCCGAAGATTCAAGCAACTTGACGTTCAAACCACCATATGCTACCGGGTTGTGAGTGGCAACGATAAATGGGGGCACATCCTTGGATATACGCACACCCGAGGTGATGAGCGAACCGCCACCTACTCGCACTCCCGGATTGATAATCACAGACGAGGAGAACATGATACCACTGGATATCACGCAGTCGCCAGCCACCTTTGTACCGTAACCAAAGGTACAGTAGTCACCTATCTTGGTGTCGTGCGACACATGCACACCCTCCATAAAGAAGTTGCGGTTGCCGATGCGAGTCTGTCCTCCCTTGAATGTGGCACGGTTGATAACCACATTCTCGCGGAAGATATTCTCGTCGCCGATAAACAACTCTGTGGCGTCGCCACGATAGTTGAAGTCCTGTGGCTCGGCAGCCAGAACAGTGTTCTGATATACCTTGTTGGCACGTCCCATCCTCACACCGTTCATTATCGAGGCATAGGGATAGATGATGCAGTCATCGCCGATGACTACATCACCCTCGATATAGGCAAAGGGATAGATGGTCACGTTCTTACCAATCTTCGCCTTAGGGTCGATATATGCTTTGTCACTAATCATAAGCAAAAAAATAAATAAAGCCTCACCCCCGGCCCCTCTCCAAAAGAGAGGGGAGATAATATGTATTATACCGAGAGTATTGACATAATTAATAATATTAATATATTTAACTCAACATTATATTTAACTCATTATTATATATACTCAACAACTTATATAGAAGTTACTATATATATAAATCTCACCATACAGCCCCCAGCCGGCAAAACTAATTACCTCCCCTCTCTATTGGAGAGGGGGTCGGGGGTGAGGCTACTCCCTTCCTCCTCCAAGTGCCGAATACAGACTCACTACTGCCTGCATCTTGCTAAAATCATCGGTCACCTTCGATATCTGGGCATTGAGCAGATTGCTCTGTGCAGAGATTACCTCAAGATAGGTAGCTGAGCTCGACTTGAAGAGTTCGCGGGTCATATCAACATTCTTGGTAAGAACATCCACACGCTTGGCGTCAAGTTTCGACATCTCATCGGAGGAGTTATACTGCACCAAGGCATTGCTCACCTCAGCTCCTGCTGAGAGAACTGCCTGCTGCCATGTGTTGAATGCCTGCTCCTGCTTATACTTGGCAACCTTCAAACCTGCTACGATACGTCCGTTCTGGAAGATTGGCTGCACCAGACTTCCCACTGCCGACAAGAGCCACTTGCCTGGATTGACAATACCACCACCACTATTATTGGTGAATGCTCCCGTACCACTGATTGTCAACTGTGGATAGAAGTTAGAGCGTGCCTGCTGGGTGTCGTAGAAACATGAGGCAAGAGCCATCTCGGCATAGTGGACATCAGGACGGTTGGCAAGCAACTGTATTCCCACACCAGTAGAGAACTCTGTAGGCAGCGACTGGTCGGCAAGTTTTCCGCGGGCGATGGTCTGTGCCGGTTGTCCGAGGACAAGCGAGAGAGAGTTTTCAACCTCACGAATCTGACGCTTCATGTCGGCAATATTTGTGAGCACCCCATAATGACTTGCCTCGGCACTCTGTACACTGGTTTCCTTGGCACGTCCCAGTTCCTTCTGTAATTTCATTATGCGCCATGTGTCCTGGGTAAGCTCCGACATTGAGTTGAGAATCTCAAGCTGACGGTCGAGCATTAATAAGGTATAATACATATTAGCCACATTGGTGATGAGCTTGGTCTTCACCACGAGCTGATAGTCCTTCATACCGAGAAGCTGCATCTGTGTGCTGCGCTTAACATTAAGTATATTACCAAAGAGATCGACTGTCCACGATGCAGACACCGGCAGAGAGTAA
>JALERP010000099.1 GCA_022764085.1 Prevotella sp. | reverse complement strand
GGTATCACCTTCCATTTCCCTTTTCCACGCCTCCAACCGTTCAAGCCTTCTGAACACGGCACGGATTCCGCTTGCGTTCTTGGTCTTGTACTCGGTCAGATACTGCTCGGCTCTGTCAAAGAAACCGCTTCCCCATGGAGTGGTGTCCTCAGTCTTGGCATTCTCCTTGCTCTTTCTGTCGGGATGGAGGAAGTCATCAATGATGGCTGTCAGAACAGGGCAGGTCACATCCTTGTCAACATTCGCCTCGACATACGCTATCATTTCCTTCAATGTGTTGTTGAACTTCTCACGCACTTCCTTGGGCACTTTCTTTGTGTTCTTGTAACCGGGAATTTTGCTGTCCCAATAGATGGGGTCGATATACATACTCGTAGATACTTTTATGTCTTTACCCCTTCCGTCTCGCACTCGGATATACACGAGAGAGTTACTTTTTCTCAATACTGCTATAACCTTCATATTCCTTCAATTTTACTCACCCCCAATTTTTTTTCTTGCTATTCCTTCCCGCGATATTCCAGCGGAGTCATGGCGGTTAGGCGCTTGAAGTATTTGCAGAAGAAGGCTGGATTGGGGAAGTTGAGATCTTCAGAGATTTTAAGGACGGTCCTATCACTGTGGCGGAGGAGCACCTTGGCCTGAGTGATGAGAGCACGGTCAATCCATTCTTTGGTGGTGGCGCCACTGGTCTGGCGGACGACAGTGCCAAGGTAACGTTCGGTGAGACACATACGATCGGCGTAGTAGCTAATCTGGTGCTGCTGGCAGCAGTGCTGGTTGACGAGTTGGATAAAACGGTCGAAGATGGTCTGCTCGCGTGAGCGAGTAGCAGCGAGGGTATCAGCCTGCTGACGGAACAGACGGTCGTAGTGGTGCATCAGGGCAGCGATGAGAGTAGAGGCCGTTGGGCGGTGATAGTTTTTTTGGTGGATAAGATGCCAAAGGGTTTCGAGGATATTGCGGGCGGTCTGCTGGTCTTCTACGCTGGCAGGTATTTGGAAGTCTCGCACCTGGCCATTAAAAGCAGAGGGGAATGCACCAGTGGCAAAAACGGGATTGGCGGCGAAACATAAAAACTGTTATTTGAAAAGATCGTCTATTGTCAGGCGACCTTGGATGGAAAGCGCAACTATTCGCTCATCAGACAATATGGACTGATAGAGAAAGCCACCAGCCTCAACGTGGCAAACATCCAAAAGGGATGATTATACATCCAATTAAGCATGGATTCTTCACCGATTAAATTAGGTCAAAACAGACCGAAACAAACCTTAAATCAAATCGCGTAAAATGCTGTCATACAATTAACTCTGCTTAACTAACCTTATTCTTCGCCTATTGCGCTTTTGCCCCGATTAGAGTAATCATGCCTTTCTCCAGGACCTCACCGAAATCCACAATGTGCCACCGCTCAACCTGCGTATCCTCCACGTCACACTCGAAACGTCCGTCCTTCACGGTCAGCTGCAATGGGCTTTCCTTCGGGTCCGTTCTATCGCGGTAGATGACAAGTCCGACGGCCTTAGCCCCCTCGGCCACCGTGCCCTCAACGTGACAATTCACTTGCCCCTGCCCCGCCATTGTGACGAGGGCAAGCAGGAGGGTGATGATGGGTTGCTTGTTCATATTCTTTTCTTATTTTTAGTCTCATTACTTCCCGATAGTCTTACTTTCATTTCGTCTAACCTCTGCAAGAACAAATCGTAGTTATTGGAAAAGTAGTTAAGCGAGTTGCGCATGATTTGGCCGTCGGGCGAGATGGTGACGTAGTGAGGAATGCCGCCAAACCGCAGGAGTTCCATCATCTGGCCAAGTTCCTTACGGCTGACGGGATAGCAGTCGGCACCGAGCAGGTTTTCACGGACATATTGCTTGTAGGCTTCGCTGGTCTCGGGGGCATCCTCTTGTGCAATGAAGATGAGCCGCAGGTCGGGATTGTCCTGAAGCTGGCGGCGCAGGTCACGACTTTTTTCTATGGCTTGCTTGCATGGGCCGCACGACATCGCCCAGAAGTCTATCAGCACGAACTTACCGCGATAGGGCTGGATGATTCTTTCGAGCAAGGCTTTGCCATCACCTTCGGGGATGGGATAGGCAATGGATTCGTCGAACGTGGCGGTGAAGAGACGTTCAGCCTCCTTGCGCAGTTCGGGCTGCGTGATTCCGTCGAGCGCACGATGGCGCACGGTGTCGAGCGGCACGTATGCGGACGCTTCCCACGCCGCACGGTCTTCTGCCGTCAGTGTCGTGTCAGCCAGTGCTTGCTGGCGATGAACGTATGCTTCGGCAGCTCTTGTCAGTCCTTTTGGCAGTATTTGTATCATGGCCATCTGAGTCAGCAGATTGTCCTCGTCGCCCGTCATTCTGTTCATCGCCTGACGCAGTTGCTGGATTTCTACGGCATAATACAATATGAAAGTGGCCAAGGCGCAGACTGGGGTTGTTGCCAAGACTGTTGCTAATGGGGAATAACTGTATGGAACGAAAAGGACGGGGTCATTCAATGGCAGGTATTTCAGTGGGGCATAGTATTCGGGAGCGCAGAGTTCGGCCCTGTACAGGCTGTCGGTAAAGGTGCGGTTCAAATCTGCACGGCATAATACACCATGTCGGAACAAGAAGCCTTCGCAAATCGCGCTTGTTGCCATCGTTTGAGCCAGTTGCCGTTCGTAGGGAGTGAACTGTCGGGCATCGGCCATCGCCTCAATGTTCCCGAGCGTTGCCCGAATGAGACTGTCGCATAATGCCGTGTGACGCTTTAAGTCGCTATTGTCCGCTATCATCATGCGGTACTCATTGGTATAGTCGAGGTTCGCTTTCAGCAGACGCTCCACCTTTTTCGCCGCGCTGCCGTCACCGTAATTGCAAGTCCAATGTCCGTCAGCATCTTGTTTCAGTTCCATGTGTAGCGTCTCGCCCGGCATGAGGTAAAACGGCACCATATTATTCTCGGAGATTACCAAATTGCTGAGTATAGGGTGATGCAACTGCATCCGACAAGTGAAATCGCCATCGGCAGATACATCAACCGTCTTGTCCCTCATGTTATTGGTCATGGCGTTGTTCCATGCAACGATAATCTGCTTAGGCATTGCTTGGGGGGCGATTCCATTAACCTTTCCGATGATGAATGCCGAGTCTGTCCGGAAGAATGGCTCTTGCGCCTGCCCCGCCATTGTGACGAGGGCGAGCAGTGCGGTGATGATAGTTTTCTT
>JALERP010000196.1 GCA_022764085.1 Prevotella sp. | reverse complement strand
TGCTAATGCAAGACCTTTTTCAACATATACTTTTGCTGAATCAAATTTGAAGACATAGTATTCTTCACTGAGTTCGCGGTATCTTTCCAAGAGCAGTGCGGTGTTGTTTTCCTTTGCTGCCATTTGCTTAAGCATGGCAATTTTTTTGTTCTTCTCAGCCACTATGGTTTCGCTTGCTTCAATCACGCTATCAAGCTTTTGAAGCAATGCCGTGTTATTGGCAGAGGAAAGTATTGCACAAGAGAATATCATAATAACAACTGATACCGTCTTTTTAAAATCTATAGGTTGCATATCATCATATATATGTTGTGAGTTTCTAGTTTGCGGCAAAAGTACGGAAAATTATCAATTGTAGCAAGAGAATAGCTACGGAATGTACATAACAGATATTAATTACACGTGTATCTTGTATTTTTTACACTAATAGGTGAATGTACTTTGATGGATTTATGTTTGTTGGATATTAAGCTGATAATCAGAATAGTAATAGAAGAGGTGAAAAAATATAATGTACTTTATGAGTACTTATCGGAACAATTGAATGAAAAAGTCCATATCTTTGTACCAAAATTCGTAATAACTAAAATTTAACCTATGAAGCAATTAAGAAAAAAAAATGTGATGTATCGGTTTCTTATGATGTTATTCATGGTGTGTGTCTCTATGACAGCATCAGCCCAAAAGGCAAAGATAACCGGTACGGTGAGAGACCTGGGCGGGGAACCTCTGATAGGTGTCAGTGTGAGAGCCGACAAGACCGGTCAGGGAGTAGTGACAGACATTGATGGTAATTATTCCATCGAGGTGTCTTCTTCGGGCACGTTGATTTTTTCGTATGTAGGATTTGAGACCGCAAGCGAGAAGGTAAACGGACGCAAGGTCATCGACGTGACGATGAAGGAGAAGAGTGATATTCTTAATGAGGTGGTGGTCATTGGTTATGGCACTATGGACAAGAAAGAACTCACCTCTGCCATCTCCCATGTGAGCGAGAAGGATTTCCTCACAGTCAGTTCTCTCGACCCCTCAATGATGATTCAGGGCAAGGTGCCTGGTGTGTCAATCACAAATACAGGTGCCGGCGACCCCAACAATCAGGCAAGCATTCAGATACGTGGTGTCTCCTCGCGTTCTGCCGGTCTCGGTCCGTTGATTGTCATCGACGGTGTTCCTGGTGGCAACCTTACCAATATCAATCCCAACGACATTGCCTCGTTTGACATTCTCAAGGACGGTGCCGCTTCTGCCATATATGGAACTCGCGGCTCCAATGGAGTGATTGTGGTGACAACTAAGAAGGGAAGCAAGGACGGTTCGGTTCATACATCATATTCAGGTATGATGTCGTTTGATGTTATCAAGAAAGAACTCGACATGATGAGCGCGCAGGACTATCGTGACGTTCGTCTCGGATGGGGCGACACAGGTGTTGACCTTGGCGGCAATGTCGATTGGCTTGACGCGGTGAGCCGCACAGGAGTTACCATGCAGCACACCCTCACCATGAGTGGCGGCAACGACAAGAACAACTACCGCATCAGTGCCGACTATCGTGATGCAAAAGGTATCGACCTGCGTTCGGAGCGCGAGGAATATGGAGCGCGTGCATCGGTGATGCACACGAGCAAGGGTGGTCTGTTCACCTTCACCGCCAATGTGGCTCCTCGAATCATATATCGTGACAATGCCGACTGGGGAGTGTTTAAGGATGCCATTGAGGCTAATCCTACTACACCGATGATGGACCCGGAGAATCCCGCACGTTATTATAACTTCATGGGACAAGTGGTGGGCTCCAACCCTGTAGAGCGTCAGAAGCTCGAGCAGAGTAAGGGCGACACTAAACTTCTCGACTGGGACGCTACCGTCAAGCTCAACCTCCTGCCGCTGCTTGCCAAGGAAGGAAAGAGCAATCATCGCCTTACCACCCAGCTGATGTTTGCCGACCACCAGTACAGCAACTACAACTCCTGGTTTCGTCCATCCACAAGCACCATTGCCATAAACAATGGTCGCGAGGGCGAGGCAAGCCGTTCGTACAGCAAGGATCGCCAGCAGATTATTGAGTGGCTCACCAACTACAGTGGCAGTTTCGGTCAGCATAACGTTAAAGCCATGGCAGGTTATTCCTACCAGTATTCGCGTTACTCCGGTTTCAATGCCGATAACAAGGATTTCCCAAATGACGGACTTGGTGCGGACAATCTTGGTTCGGGAGAGTATGCCAAGGAAGAGGGAGAGATATGTATGGGCAGCTATCAGAACGACTCGAAACTGATAGCCTTCTTCGGTCGCGTCAGTTACGACTTCGCAGGCAAGTATATGTTTACAGCCTCGTTGCGCCATGAGGGTTCGTCGAAGTTCGGAGCTAACCACAAGTGGGGTAATTTCCCCGCCGTATCTGCCGGATGGCGCATATCCGACGAGAAGTTCATGAAGGGAGCGAAATGGGTGAACGACCTCAAGTTGCGAGCAGACTTCGGTGTCACCGGCAACCAGGACTTCGGCAGCTATCTCTCTCTGAACACCATGACAGGATTCGGATATTACTTCTATAACGGCAAGTACTTCCAGGTATGGGGACC
>JALERP010000018.1 GCA_022764085.1 Prevotella sp. | reverse complement strand
TTGTTTAAGAGTTGTACAATTTCGGCATTTCCCTTGACATTCCGTCTTCTGCTTCCCACGTTCCGCCAACAAGCCTGTATCACTGTCCTGCCACCTCTATGCCGCATGCCGCAATGCCATAGACAGGTTATTGCATTGCTTTTCGCCAGAACTGTCCGACACTGACTTTTGACATGACTTGAACCAAGATTAACGACACCTCATCGAATGGTTCACTTGCGTTCAGCTCAGTAATACGTACCCCTCTCCAAGAGAGAGAGGAGCAAGATAGTCTTGCAGCAGTAGTTCAATAAGAACATTGCAGGGAATAAGCATATTATCTCCCCTGTCTATTGGAGAGGGGCTAAATAAATGTATTGAAATTAAATGTAGCACTTGATAAAATCTATATTTCCAATAAAGCCGGCATATAGAGCATAAAAAAAACAGGCGGGGATTAATCTGCTAATCCTCGCCTGTCCGGATGTGATGCATAGCGTTATGCTATGTCAATCTTACGCTGAATCTTCTTTACATCGTCCTTGGTGACCTTCGGCATGGTGATGGTCAGTACGCCGTCGTCCACCTTGGCAGAGATGTTGTCCTTGACAATGTCGTCAGGCAGCACGTAGGTCTGCTGGTAGTTGGAGTAGCTGAACTCGCGACGCAGGTAGTGCTGCTTCTTGTCTTCCTCCTTGTGTTCCATCTTGTTCTCGATGGCAATGTCGAGATTGCCGTCGGCATTGATGTTTACCCTGCAGAATTCCTTCTTGATACCAGGCACTGCCACTTCCATGGTGTAAGCCTTTGCATCTTCCTTAACGTTGACTGCTGGCGCTGTGGCCTTCATCTTTGGCATCCAATCACTGTTGAAAAAATCGTCGAACACTGTTGGGAACCAACTGTTTGAATTCATAACTGGTAACATAATAACCTCCTATTTTAAAATTGTTATACTATTAATGTTCTTTGCTTCCGGCTTCCTCCAAGCTTTTGTCGCTCTTTGTAGCCTTCCGCTTTCACTAATGGATATTGCAATCCATGTGCCAATAATCGTCCAAATGCCAAAATGTCAGCAAAGTATAATTTTTTTAACAATACAATAAAAAGAGAGGGACACCAGGTGTGATTCCCGATGCCCTTCTCTCTAATTTACACCCTGCCTTCGTCAATGATGATGTCATCACTGCCATCGGACGAACCGCCGCCGGATGAACCGCCCTCGTCATCGCCGCCTAATACCGGCGGAATGTCTTCGCTTCCGGTTCCTGTATTACCGGAACCTCCAGTCCCGGAACCATCCTCGGAACCATCCTCGGAACCATTACCCGCCCCGCCATCGCCGCTTCCAGTAGCCTTGGAAATATCCACGGTGGTCATTCCGGCGCGCTCGGCTCTGAGGGTGGCATCCTGCGCCCTGCGGGTGGCCACGTTGACAAACTCGGCATCCTTGATGAGGTCGCGGAAGAGAGGTCCCGGCTCCCAATACACCTTCACGCTAAGGATGTCGGTGGAGGGATTGAACTTCTCGACACTCACGGCCCCCTTTGACTCCAGTCGGACGTAGAAGTTGCCGAGGTCGCCGAGGCACACCTTGTTTCCCTCGAGTAGCATCTCGCGCAGGCAGTCAACCGAGCGGGTGAGCACTGCCCCGATGTCCGAGCGGTGGTAGGGGCAATTGTGCTTCGAGATGTGGTTAGCGAACTCGTCCAGCTGCATGTTCTTCGCAGTCTGGGCATTAGGGTAATACCTTTTCTCACCGTCCTGCTTCGACGGATCAACAGCCCTTGGGCTAAGAGAATAATTAATCATAAGAGATGAAAAATTTAAATGTTAAACAATATGTTAAAGAACTCGCTTTTCTCAAGGAGATAGTCGGACAAAAGCCCTAAGACCGTCGGGGCAACGCCCTAAGAGCGTTCAGCAGAGGCTCTGAGACCGTGGCCGCCTGTCCTCCCTTTTGACGATGCAAAGGTACGAAGACTTTTTTTGTCACTCTCGCCTTTCGTCGCCATCAAACCTCTTTACTTACCTTTCCGTCCCTTTCTTCACCTTTCATTATATTATATATCACGGTTCCCCGAGGTTGTCGATAATCACGCGCACCTCGCGTGAGGTGAAGAACTTGGAAAACGGATTGTGTTCGTGTTCCTCAAAATACTTGCTTATTGCCCTATTGCGCTTTATCCAGCTCATCAGATGGCGCACGGCAGTGCGTGGCTGGCTGTCGGGAAAGAACATCATCGCCAGTTCCGCCTTGGTATAATTCTTAATAACAAATTCATTCATAGATTCAATTTTTAATGTTTTACTAAAACAACTCCGGCACATCAATCCACATGCCGCCATACTTCGCGAAGTCAGTATTGACAGGATTGCGCTTGTCATCAATATCACACGGCACATATCTGCCCGATGCCTTCTGATAGACAAAGAATGCCTGTCCGCGGGAGCCGAGCAACTTGTTGCGCACCTTATCCACTGAGATTGTCACAACTTTGTGGCCGTCGTCGCGGTCAACACAGAAGCAATAATCGGCCTTGTTGCCGAAGTCGGCGGTGCCCGATATGTCCTCGATGGTGATTCGGCGCCGGCGACCGTCAATCTGCATCTCCACCTTGCGTGGATGGGCTACAAGCACCACCATCACGTCGTTCTCGATGGCAAAGCTGCGTATCGCCCCCACCACGTGAGAGTCCCATGCGTTCTCACTGCGCTGGCTGTTGTTCTCCTTCTCGATGAAGTTGAAGGGGTCGAGCACCAACAGCCTTATGCCGAACTTGCGCACGAGACTGCGGCTGCGCTCAAGGATAGTGTCGAGATTGAGCTTGTCGAAGGGCAAGTCTATCCACGTCACGTTCTCGCCAATCCACTGCTTGCACAGATGGTACTGCCCTGGCTGCACGCCCTGCGACGTGCCACGTCTGACGAATGTGCGTCCCGTGAGCTTTTCGATGAGCTTACGGTTGTGGTCGAGCAGAGTGTTCTCTGGAGTCCAGTAGGCTATCTTCCAGTTCTGGCTCAGTGCCAGTCGCAGAACCAGCTCATCCACCCACTCCGACTTGCCGTCGTTGGTGCGGCCGGTGACCAATGCCAACTGTCCCGTCTGAAACTTCACCACACGGTCAAGGTTTTCCCATCCGGTGCAAGCCCCGGGCTTGGGTCCTTCTTGGTAGAGCAGGTCGAGCATATCTCCAAAATCATCCATGGTCTTGATGTCCTTCAGTGGTACAGGTTGCGCCTCTTCCACACTCTTGCGCAGACCCTCTACACCATGCTTCACCAGTTCGTCGTTGGCATCCTTGCAGCCATCGCTGAAAGTCACCCGATAGCAAACTTCGGGACCGAATCGACGTATGAGTTCCTCGGCTGCTTTCATACCCGGTGCATCCATATCGGTGGCAATATACACACGTTTTTTGTCGGCGAAATAATCGTCATAGAAGCGGTCGAGCCAGGATGTGTTGCTGTTGGCACCACTCGGCATACTTACCACACTGCTGAATCCGGCTGCCACCAACGAGAGGGTGTCAAACTCGCCCTCAGTCACAATCACGTGGTCAGAGCCAAGGGCAGAGTCGATGTTATAGGGAATGAGTTCCGCGCCCTTGTCCATCATGAAGTGCTTCTCGCTGTCGCGGTATTTGCGGTTGACAAGCACTCCATTGTGGAGATAGTTAAACACGATGCAGAGCCGCTCCGCCTTTACTTGCGGCATCATCACTGAGGCCTGCGTCACCTTCATGCCACGGATGACATCCATAGGCAGACGGCGAACCTCGGTGATATAGCTAACGAGCCTTGCGTCCGTCGGAGGATTGAATGAATCGGGAGTCGGAGGCAGGGCGAACCTTGCGGTCTGCCCTGCGGTCTTATGCCCCTGAGACGCCTTTCGCACATCACCTGCTGCGCGTTGCGTCCCAGAAGCCCTACACTCCATCTCCGCCATACGCTCTGTATATTCAACAGTGTCCATACGCCACTCAGCTCCGCAGTTGTGGCACTTGCAATTGCCGGTGTCGAGCGACACCCACAGTTCACGCTCCTTCCGGTGTTCCGTCTTGCGGTTGGCGTGGCAGTGGGGGCAGAACGTGCGAATCTCGTTCTTGCCCGTCACTTCCTTGGCATCCCTCATATTGATGCCGTATGCCTCTGGGTTGTATTTACTTGCGTCAATCATAGTAGTTCTGCGTTTTGAATTGTTGTATTATTTTTGAAGTCACTCAATGGGTCGTCCCATCCGCCGTCAAACCATTCGGCAGAATCGGAAGGGCGTGGCGGCGCATCGTCAGGCAGTTGGAATCCAAGGTAGCTACGGCGACCTGGGGCAGAGCATGCATCCTCAAAACGGTATGGGTTGAGTTCGGGATGACTGCGGTCGTACTCTAAGAGGAATGCCTTCAATTTGGCAGATGTAATGACATTCGAGCAGAAATTGGCAAAATAACGCCGTACGTTATTCTCGTCATAGCGCATAGGTTCGTTCGCTTGCGCTACTGTATGGTTGTAGAAGTATTCTATAGCCACCGTCCAATATTTTTGCAGAAGTGTCGAATAGCTTGACATCATTATGACCTGTTCAGCCCATTCTGATTTTATCGGCATGAGGCTCATCAGCTCCTCCTTCTTTTGAGACGTAGTCTCTTTCTTGTCTTTGTCTATGTCTTTAATATTACGCACGCGGGATTGGGATGATTTGAAATCCATTCCGATTGCATTTTGCTTGAAGATTGGATGCTCTTCGGCATCACCATCATCACACTCGACTTTATCATCAAAACCAAGGTAATCCACCGCACTGTAATAATGCTCCATATCGTCGTGAGTGAATAGACCAAAATCATTTACAATGCTCAAGATAGTATTCTTTGAGCATCCTTTCTGTTTCAGGCTCTTCAACTGACGCAGAGTGATGGAACGTGACTTCCTTCTGTATATCTCCGAGATGATGAAGACATACATACCAAAGGCAGCCATGCCGTGCTTGCCAACCATTTGATCAACTCTCTCGTCTTCCATAAGGTCAAGAGGCTGCTTAATCCATTTTATGGTTTTGTCTTTCATTTTTTACAATGTTTAATTAATGGTATCGCACTTATAACAGAGTAATATAGATACCAACTTCATTCCCTGTCACTCCCGTTCCTCGTGTGCGTTTGGCTGTTCATCCCTTTATACAAAAAGAATTGCAGCCAAGACCGGGATTCGAATCTTGGCTGCAAAGGTATGATTATTTTTTAGGGTTAAAAAGTGGTCGAAGTAGTTCGACCGAAGGTTTGCGACTACTCTTTTTTAAAATTATTAACAGAAAGAGGACGTTCTTCTGGCAAAGATTTCTCATTTCTGCTATATTTGCCTCTAAATTCTTCCCAATTTCCTGTGGGTGTTGTAGCGACATCCTTACCATATCCACTATATTTCAACCGGAATTTAAGTCCAAGACATTCCATTATGCAATTTACTTCACGGCACAGTTCGAGGTACTCTCTATTATGGAATATGGGCATTTTGTTTATAAACTTTTCCAATGCTCCCCAACTTCCATATCCTGTTACGTTCATTGTCAGAATTGCGGTTTTGGCTTTATCTGTGATGTTGCCATTTAGTAATTCATTGAGTATTCCAATAAATATGCATGCACGCGTTTTACCTGTGTACATATTCTTTTTAACCTCGTCATAAAGGACCTTTCTGTCTTCTTCAGTTTCCTCCGTAGCTTTTTCAATTTGACGTTCAAGCTCCCCGTTTTCCTCCTTGAGCCTTTTGTTATCAGCCTCAAGCACTTGTATTTTATTTAACAATGCCTGATATTCTTCATCACTGTGCATATTGATGTTCTCTGCTTGATTATTAGTCATTGACATACTTTCTGCTATTTTGTCCTCGTCAAAGTGGGGAATTTGGTTGTCGATGTGACCATGGAATTCTTCGGGATTCCTAAAAAAGCGCTTATATATAGTTGTGAGTTTCTCTTTGTATTTGCCGAGAATCGTTTGCGGTTTGACACGAATGTCATCCATGGTCTCTCTCAGAACCGGATATACGAAGCCATCATAATGTCCGTTGTCACGGAAACGATAGCGCAGCACTGCATATACCTTCACCAAGTTTGCAAAGGCGTTGAAGCATAAATCTTCAGACGAAGAGCATTCTCCAACTTGGTCAATTCTACGCAACAGCTCAGTAGCATATTCTTTCACCGCCATTCCAGGCACTTTAGCTTCCGCTATACGCAGAACACCCTCAAGCACGTCGATGTCCTCCATTCGCGGGTCTTCGTCGAATATTTTGGGTCTAAGGTCGGCAAGAACAAGAAGCCCAAGATTGCCAAGCTCGAAGTAGTTGGCAATGGGTTTTATCCTCACCATCAGTTCGTCATGGTAGTCGTCGAGGGCAGCTTGACCTGCATCTATAAGTTTTGCTGCCTCAATGCCGCCACCTTCAACGAAGGCTGCGTAAATAAAGTTATTTTCATTCAGCCATCGACAGCTTGCCCTGTATTGTGCGGCAGTTAGCTCCAACGGCGGTTCAGAGATGTCCAACCCGTCAATCTCGTTGCATCTCCTGATATGATTCAATGTCTTGATGTATTTTACTCAAGTTTCGGAAGTAAAAATTCAGTACTCTATGCCGTCTGGGCAAGTTGGCTTAGTAATGCCATCCGGCGACTGTCAGCAATGACTTGTTTGAGTACAGTCTCCTCGTCGCATTCCAGTATTTCAGCCACGATGCAAA
>JALERP010000113.1 GCA_022764085.1 Prevotella sp. | reverse complement strand
CAGATAGGTTGTTCCGCCCTGCTGGGGATGATATTCGCGTGCCTGGAATCTCAGTGCCGCCCACACCACGTCGCCGGGCACAAAGCGCCGGCTGGCGAGAGTGCCGAGCATTGTGGCACTGAAGGAGTCCTCATACTTGCCCCCGGTGAGCTGCAACACCACCGTTGACTTCTGGATTGTCGAGCCATCTTGCTTCTGCACAGTCACAGGCTCAGTCTGTGCAATAATCTTAAATATTGTCTTCATTTTCTTTTAATTTTTAATTCTTAATTGAGTACCTTCCGGAGTTGCGGTCCGTTGTAGGGTCTTACCTCGTGTAAGACCGCCCGCCGCAAAACTGCCGCAAAATCGGGTTGCGGTCTTACACGAGGTAAGACCCTACAGCGGGTGTTATCGCGCAGCCATTCTTCATTCTTCATTCTTCATTTAAAAATTTTATTCATCGCGTCGGTAGCCTCGCAATACAGCACGAAGGCATAATTGGGAAATTCCCTCGGGTCGATGGCCTTGGTGTGGATGCGAAATTGTCCGCGGTCGTTCTGCGTCATCGACAGCAACTGGCCGTCAACTATCTTCGTTCCCCTTTGTCGCGGTCGCCTCGGTGCCGACTCCACAAACTTCATCTCCTTGGCATCCGCCGACAGGCTCAATGCTCCGTTTCTCACTCGTTTTCCCTTGTTCACGTTCTCGTCGTTAGTCACTATCGTGACCTTCACGTTCATCAATGTCTTTTTCATTGTTCTTTTATTTTTATAGTTATACGTATTTTCTTTTCTCTCATCATCATCTCGGTCACTCGTCTCACGGTCACCCTGCTGTTGATGATCATTCCCGGACCATTGCGCTCGCCAAGGAGAATGCAGCCCCTGCTGTCATACTCCGCATTATTTCCAGCATGCATCCTTCTGCCCTCAAATCCCGGCACTCCTACGAGTAGTGGCAGATAAGTGCCAAATCTCGGACTCATCGTCACCACCACGTCGTAAGTTCCCTCGGGGATAGCCGTCTTCCCCGCCACCTTTTTCTCTCCCTTGTCCAATGCCCTCCATTGCGGTTCGAGCGTGTCGGCCAGGTGTTTTCCTTTCTCGTCGGTGAGCACACCCTCGGTGTAGCCCCTCCGTCTTGTTGTTCTTGTCAATGTCAATTCCATAATCTTTTTTGTAAAAATGATTTTTCAGCTGCAAAATTACAACTTTATATCCCCCGTTGCAGGTGGTTGGCGTCACTATGCGTCGGCCAATTGCTTTTCTTTCCACAAAACACATTATTATGCTTTTGGTGGATATGAGAGACTTTCGTCGGTGATGGATTCCAGTATGCAGCGGGCTATCGGGAGATAGTCGCCCAGCTGCTCGTCGTATTTTCCGCTGAGCCAATCCTCCAGCGGCTTGTTTAATCCATTTTCGCTGCCAGCTACGCTCAAGGCGTTGGTGTTAGGTATGATTTTCAGCATCTCCTCGGGCATGGGCACCCTTTCAGAATACACCTTTTTCTTAATGTAATCCACAGCCCTCTGATAATGATTGCTCCCCTCCACAATCCCGAAGTATTGCATCACGCGATACACTGCGAGCCACTTCTTCTTAGTGGAGAACACCCGTCTCGTGCGTCCCCTACCGTCCGCCACTTCCAGCGCGAGCGCCTTCTCGATGGCACGCCTCATCATGGGCGGAGTCACTTGGATGTGGCGCTCGGGCAGATTTGCCCACTCTGTCGAGCCGCTCTCCTTGACTTCCTGCTCAATTTCGTCCACATCATTCTTGGCCGAGTTGATGAAGATCATCCCCAATTCCATTTTCTCACTTGCAGTCAACAGATACATCGACTTTGCCATCATTGCCCTGAGATTCTCCAAGGCAATCTTTTTTTCAATAAATGTTTCCTTTTTCATTTCGCAATTTTTTTAAGTTCAACTTACCACCTCTCCGGCGATATGTCGTCGGGAGATACTTTTGCGAAAAGTCAGGAAACTCCGGAGTTCTTGAATCTTTTCGGGTGCAAAGATAGGGATAATACCAGATATTTTTGCTTCGTTTAATTTCGTATAAATAAATAGGTGTGTTTCAATATGTTAGATATTAATTTTTAAGCCCGAAAAAATGGCAAAAATTAAAAAATCCTTCCTGACGAAAGGGCACAAAAAAACGGGGCGGCATCCAATCTTCTTGGATATCGCCCCGTAATCTCTCAGGGTATTTCAGCACATGGCGTATTGAGGAATAAGAATTTCAAATTGCCTCTTTATTTTCTCAACAAGTTCTTCCCATGCCCTGTGGGTTATCTCTTCTTTCATTTCCTTGGCAGTTTTTATCACCGCCTCCTTCCATTCCATAAACCATTTCAGCATTTGCTGCAACCTCCTAACCGATGGAATCTTCAGTCCTTTTACGCTCGACATTATCCTATGGAAATGCCCCACCTTGCCGTAAACTGTCTCAGTGTTGTTGAAAGTAATGCTAAACAAACTATAGAGACAGCATACAAGATATTTGGTTAAACTCTCACATAGCTTTATTGATTTGTGGTATAACTCCAGATGAGTCTTCTTGATCATCTTCACCACATTGCTATCTGAGATTTTCTCGCATAGCCGTTTTATTATCGGTCTGCCTCGTTTCGGCTTGTTGTCCTCTTTCTTGTCAATATGCAGAATGCGGTCGATTTTCTTCTGTTGAATATCATCCGCAATGCTTTGTGGATTTTCGTGTTTTATTTCGATATCCATCATTGCAAGTGTGTTCAGCATATTCTCCTCGTGTTTCCTCTCATATAAGATGCATAGTCTATCTATGACTCCGACATCAGAAATGATGTTTGTCCAAAGCTTTGCACAACTTTCAAAAACCTTGCCAATTACATTATGGATTTTACTTTCAGAATATCTGATTAAATCGGCTCTACAGATTTTGTCCGTGGATAGCCCACACAAATCTGTTAGCCAAATATCATCGTGCAACGGTACAAGAAGAACGGCAGGTCACGTACACCCCTAAGTTCGGATCTGAAGCCTTTCATCTTTGAGTTGAGAGATT
>JALERP010000098.1 GCA_022764085.1 Prevotella sp. | reverse complement strand
ATATTAGGAAAGAGACTGAATGCCAAGGCATTTAGAGATCAAAGAGGGCTGCGCATGATTTCATCTGCCCGAAGGCTCTGTGTTCTCCGTCGCTTGCGACCTACTCTATATAAACAAAAATCTCTTTTCCTCTTTATCTCTGTGGTTTAAATAAAACCCTTATACATTGGGAATTACCACTTCCGAAAGTTGAGTTTTTTATCTTGGCAGGTTGAATGCCCGTGTCATTTCTGCCATCTCCTCCTGGCTCATGCCGTCAGGTTCAAAGCCCATGCACTTGGCATTGATGTATATCTTTGCACTCTTGGAGAGAACGTCAATCTGGTCGAAGGCGTCCATAACGTCAAGACCCTTGGCAAACACTCCGTGCTTCTCCCACATCACCACGTCGTAGTCCTCCAGTTCCTTCAGTGTGCCGTCGGCGAGTTCGAGACTTCCCGGAAGGGTATAGGGTACAATGCCCAGTCCTAACGGGCAGAAAGCCTTTGTCTCGGGAATCATGCTCCACAACAGGTTGCTCAGCACGTCCTTACCCATGAACTTCTTGCAGTGGCTCATCGAGATAAGCTCGATGGGGTGGGTATGTACCGTGGCATTGTAGTTCATGCCCTTCTCAATCATCCTTGCATGCACGCTCAGGTGGCTTGGCAGCTCAGATGTGGGCATCACGGCATTGTCGGCAATGATGACATAGCTGGCACAATCGTCGAGGATACGAATAATGGAGCCGTTGTCCATAGGCCAGCGCGCAAGGTCGCGCATACGTTTGCCCGTACCTTTGCAATAGAAATATTGTCCGCTGAGGGCGGGTAGGGTGGTTCCAATCTGCTTGACGTCGCTGATGGCGGGCAGGTTTCTGATTTCGTCGTCAACAAAGGCGGTGACGTTCACCGTGATGTTTCCACCGTTGCGCTCAGCCCAACCGTTTTGCCAGAGATATCCTGCAACCTCTGCTATTTTCTCGACCTCCTTTTTCAAGGCTGGTCTTCCTTCAAGAATACTTTTCATAATGTAATGTTTGTTCTATTATTATTGATTTAATTATCTTTTCTGCTGCGAAATTACTAAATCCCCCTCAGCTGAGACCTTTAGATTTGACATAAATACATAGACTTTTGACATATCCCAAAATCCTTAACAATAGTTTTCAATTCAGGGTAATTATTTATGGAAAAAAAGGCTCTGTATGACGATTTTTTAGTAATTTTGCACCATTAAAAACAAACTAAATATCATATATGAGACGATTTATTACATTGACATTTGCGACAATTATATGTTCGGCGTGGAATGGTAGGATGGTGGCACAAGACAACAGTGCGCCATCTAAGAAAAGCTCCGTACTCCCTTTAACCACGCGCGAGGCCAAGCCGGGACTTAGATGGTGGTGGCTCGGCTCGGCTGTAGATAAGGAGAACCTCAGCTGGTGTCTCGGCGAATATGCCAAGGCTGGCGTGGGAGCAGTGGAAATTACGCCTATTTACGGTGTACAGGGCAACGATGCTAGCGATATAAGCTATCTCTCGCCCAAATGGATGGAGATGCTCAGACATGTGGAGGCGGAGAACAAGCGACTTGACATCGAGACAGGAATGGCAACTGGTACGGGATGGCCCTTCGGCGGACCGTGGGTGCCTATCGAGGAGGCTGCGTGCAAGGCTTTCGTGGTGGATACACTCGTTGCCTCGGTTGTGAAACCTGAGAGCTTAAACTTCAACATACCTGATAAGGAGAGGAAATTCGCCAAGCTTAAACTTCTCAAGTCATATCCCAAAGACAATGGTATGCAGAGGGTTATTGCTCTGTATGAAAGCCGTACAAGACAGATGGTGAAGCGTGCTGCCCCGGGAGGTGAGGGATATGTGGTGAACCACTTCGACTCTATTGCAGTGGCGCATTACCTCGAACATATAGAGAAGGCTTTTGAACAGACGGGCACTCCTTATCCCCACACTTTCTTCAACGACAGTTATGAGGTATATGGAGCCAATTGGACACCGACACTCTTCGACGAGTTTGCAAAGCGAAGGGGATACAGGCTGGAGGACAAGTTGGAGATGTTTGTGGACGGCGACCCGCAGGTGGTGAGCGACTATCGGGAGACACTTGCCGACATGGTGCTCAACAACTTTACCAAGCAGTGGACAGCATGGGCGCACAAGCATGGGGCAATAACCCGCAACCAGGCTCACGGTTCACCCGCTAACCTCATCGACTGCTATTCTGCGGTGGATATTCCCGAAATTGAGGGATTCGGACTCACTGACTTCGGCATCCGCGGATTACGAAAGGATGAAGGTTACACTCGTCCTAACTACAGTGACCTCAGTATGCTGAAATATGCTCCGTCGGCGGCGCATGTCACAGGTAAGAAATACACATCGAGCGAGACCTTCACATGGCTCACCGAGCACTTCCGCACGTCGCTGAGTCAGATGAAACCCGACCTCGACCTTATGTTCTGTGCCGGAGTGAACCACATGTTCTTCCATGGTACCACCTATTCACCCAAGGACGACCCATGGCCAGGATGGCGATTCTATGCTTCGGTGGATATGAGCCCAAACAACAGTATATGGCGCGACGCTCCAGAACTGATGAGTTATATCACCCGATGCCAGACGTACCTGCAATGGGGACAGCCCGACAACGACTTCCTCGTCTATCTGCCTGTAAGGGACATGTGGCGCAACAACACAAAGAACTGGCTCATGATGTTCGACATACACTCGATGGACAAGAAGGCTCCCGATTTCATAAGTACTATCCTCGACATCGACAAGGCGGGATTTGACTGTGACTATATCAGCGACAACCTGCTATTGTCAACGGATTATGCAGGAGGGTGTCTTTGCACTGCCGCAGGAACAAGATACAAGGGTATCATTATTCCTGAGGGATGCGTGATGCCAAAGGATGTGGAGGAGCATGTGAAGGCACTGGGTAACAAGGGGGCAAAGGTGATTTACGGACATGACAAGGGCGATATGGAGAGGGCAGCCAACCCTGAGCCGATGAAGAGTAGGCATGGACTGAAAATAATCAGAAGAAGCAATGACTACGGACATCATTATTTCATAGCCAACCTGACTGACCATGACGTGAAGGCTTCTGTGCCTCTCGCTGTTACGGAGAAGTATGGCATGTGGTATAACCCGATGACCAATATATATACCAAGGCAAGACTCGACGCCGGGGAGCTGGAACTCAATCTCAGGAGCGGCGAGAGCAGGATTCTCGTATGTGCTAACACCGAAGACATATATCCCGAAGGAATAGCTGAGGAGAGAAGCTCTGAAGGCACAGGCGAGATTGACATCACCAACGGCAAGTGGACCTTGAGCTTCATCGAGGAGCAACCGAAGGTGGGACAGGCATACAAACTCGACAAACTGCAGACATGGGAGACATTGGGAGACAGTGCGGCTGTGACGATGGGAACTGGTGTGTATGAGACAGAGGTGAAACTCTCGCGTGATGATGCCCGCAAGCACTGGACTATAGACCTGGGTGACGTGAGGGAGAGTGCACGCGTATATATAAATAATGTATATATAGGCTGCGCCTGGGCTGTGCCTTTCGTCCTCGACTGCAAGGATGCCCTGAAGAAGGGTAAGAACACCATACGCATCGAGGTGACCAACCTCCCCGCCAACCGCATAGCCGACCTTGACCGCAAGGGCGTGAAATGGCGCAAGATGAAGGAGATAAACGTAGTGGATATCAATTACAAGAAAACAACGTATGCCGACTGGAAACCTGTGGAGAGTGGTATCAGGAAGGCGGTACTTGTTGGGAATTAAAAATTAAAAATTAAGAATTAAGAATTGCTGCGCAAACCGAGAGAAGAGCCAAGCTTGCTTGAGCTATTCCGAGGTGCAGCCAGCAATCGACGAAGTCAATTAAAAATTAAGAGAATATGAAAACGACAATGATTGCCTGCGTGATTGCGGCTTTCGCCGCCTTGATGCCTGCTGATGTGGGAGCACAGAACAATGAGAAACAAAAGGAGATAATCGACGTGGTACATCGCACCAACGATTATTTCATGAAGAAGTACAGTGACCCGACGAAAGACACTTTCGTAAAAAAGGTCAGGACAAGTAATCTCTGGACAAGAGCCGTATATTATGAGGGACTTATGGCCCTCTATGACATCGACCCGCAACAGAGGTACATTGACTATACCGACAAGTGGGCGGACTATCATAAGTGGACAGCCCGCAACAGTGTGAATGATATGGATGCCGACAACCAGTGTTGCCAGCAGACATATATCGACCGACATGTGCAGAGCGGAAAGAAGAAAGACCTGTCGAAGGTGAAGGAAAACCTCGACCATCAGATGGCTACGGGAAAATATAGCTATTGGACATGGATTGACGCCATACAGATGGCAATGCCCGTTTATGCCAAATACACGCAGTTGACAGGCGAACGCAAGTATCTCGACTATGCCATGAATTCATACAAGTGGAGTCGTGACACACTTGCCGGAGGTCTCTTCAACAAGAAGGAGGGACTGTGGTGGCGCGACAAGGACTATGTGCCGCCATATAAGGAGAAGGACGGAAAGAACTGCTATTGGAGCCGAGGCAATGGATGGGTTTATGCTGCCCTCGTGAGGGTGATGGAGACACTGCCAGCAAGCGATCCAGACTATCAGTATCTCAAGGCAGACTTCGTCAAGATGAGCCGAGCACTGCTGAAATGCCAGCGAAAGGACGGATTCTGGAACGTTAGTCTTGTATCGCCTGTTACTTACGGCGGTCCTGAGATGACGGGTACTGCCCTCTTCCTCTATGGTATGGCATGGGGAGTCAGACAAGGCATACTGCCTCAGAAGACCTATCAGAAGGCAATGGATAAGGCTTGGGCTGCAATAGCTTCATGTGTGCATGATAATGGGTTCATCGGATACAACCAGGGTACAGGTAAGGACCCGTCGGCAGGACAGCCTGTGACCTTTACCTCGGTGCCAGACTTCGAGGATTACGGCACAGGATGCTTTATCCTTGGAGCTGTGGAGTACTACCGACTATTCTCAAAGGACGAGAAATGGCCCGACGGTTCGTCAATATCTCCATGGTTTCAGAATGTAGGCAAAGTGGATGTCGCCACTCTTGGCAAGAGATATGTCGTTACTGACTACGGAGTGAAGAAAGACAGCGCCATTGTGCAGACCCAAGCCATTCAGGCTGTTATCGACCGTGCTGCCAATGAAGGCGGGGGAGTGATTGTCATTCCGCAAGGCACATTCATGAGCGGTGCACTCTTCTTCCGTCAGGGAACACATCTCTATATCGAGGAGAACGGAAAGCTGAAGGGAAGCGAATACATCGCCGACTTTCCCATCCTCATGACTCGTATCGAGGGACAGACATGCAAGTATTTCTCTGCCTTGGTTAACGCCGATGGACTTGATGGCTTCACCATAGCGGGCAAGGGAACAATAGACGGCAACGGCTATCACTACTGGGAGGAATTCTGGATCAGGCGCAAATGGAACCCGCAGTGTACCAACAAGGACGAGCAGCGTCCAAGGCTTGTATATATATCCAACTGCCACAACGTGACAGTGCAGGATGTAAGACTCGTCAACAGTCCTTTCTGGACAAACCATCTGTACAACTCCGACCATGTGCGCTATCTCGACTGCTATATCTATTCGCCCACCAAGGGAGTGAAGGCTCCGAGCAGCGATGCCATTGACATCGACGTATGCCACGACGTAATAATCGATGGATGCTATATGTCGGTGAACGACGATGCCGTTGCCATTAAGGGCGGCAAGGGCACATGGGCTGACAAGGCTCCCGAGAACGGGCCAAACTTTAATATCCTTATCCAGAACTGTAAGTACGGTGTGGTTCACGGATGCCTCACATTAGGCAGCGAGAGTGTGTATGACCGCAACATAGTGCTCAGAAATATCGAGGTGGACAATGCCAACCGAGTGCTATGGTTGAAGATGCGTCCCGACACTCCTCAGCATTACGAGTATGTGACAGTGGATAACATTAGCGGTACTACAGGCAGTTTCCTTGTTGTGCGTCCCTGGACCCAGTTCTTCCAGCCAGAAGACCGCAAGGACATGCCATTGAGCCAGTGCAACAATATCGTGATGACCAACATCAATATGGAGTGCAAGAACTTCTTCGATGTAGGTAAGAGTGACAAGTACAGCCTTTGTGATTTCACCTTCAGGAACATCAACGTAAAGGACAAGAAGAAGGCATTCGACAAGACGTTGATTGAAAATACCGTTGTGGAGAATGTGGTAATAAATTAGGAATTAGGAATTAGGGATTAGGAATTACGAAAAATGGGGGTGCTATTTGCATCCCCATTTTTCAAGTCTCTTGTATTCTTTTTTAGTCAAGCGCATGAAGGAACCGTGCTGCGGACCGTTGACTCCCTGAATATCTACAGGGTCGCTGAAGTTGCGCATGTATTTATCGGCACGACAGATGCGGTAGCGGCGTGGTTTGGAGGAATATTCGATGTAGCCTATGAGCCATGTGTCATCACCGGCGAGCTGGAAGGCTGATACACCCTCACATTTCTTTTTGCCCTCGAAGTCGATGTAGTCATCGTCAACGGGAAGGCTCCACGGACCGGTGAGCGAGGGGGCTGTGGAGGTGAAGAGTCCCGGTGTGCCGCCTTCCTTCTTTATCATCATGTGGTAAAGACCGTCGGCGGGCAGATAGTTGATGTCGGCATCGATGGTAGCGTAGCCCCAGTCGAATAGCAGGCGAGGCTTGGTGAGACGGGTGAACGACTCGTCGGCATAGGAGTAGTACATACGGTCGTATGCCTCCTCGGTCCTGTTCCAAAGGGAGTAGTAGATGAAGTAACCGCCTCGTTTACCGTCGCTCCACTGGTAGTTGGGGTCCCAAAAGATTTGCGGTGCCCACACGCGGTTGACAGTACTCCAGTTTTTGTAGATGTCGGGCGATTCGGGGTCGCAGAATATAGAACTGCCTTTGCGGAAATCGAATGTCACCGACTTCCAGTTGATAAGGTCGTCAGAGCGCAGCAAGTTGATGCCGTAGTTGTCCCACACCTTGCTCTTTCTGACGCACATGTCGGTAGTAACCATCAGGTAGCCCTTGCAGTCGTGGGTGCGGCAGATGAAGGCATCGCGTGTACCGCCCTCTATCTTGGCGTGCTCGTAGGGCGAGAATATACTGTCGCCATTAATGACATCCTTGTAATGCAGACCGTCGCGACTGAGCGCATAAGCCGTCCATTCTCCATTTCCACTCATGTGGCAGTAGAGATACCCGTAATCACCCTTCTGAGGGTTTTGCGCCCTTGTGCCAGATGGCATCATGGTTGTAGCAAGTGCCATGGCACAAGCTATCATAGTTCTTTTCATATCCTTTTTTTAATTGACTTCGTTGATTGCTGGCTGCACCTCGGGATAGCTCAAGCAAGCTTGGCTCTCCACTCGGTTTGCGCAGCAATTCTTAATTTTTAATTCTTAATTTTTAATTCTTAATTTTTAATTAAATCCTCACCTCACCCATGCTTCGGGATTGAGTTTCGCCCTTTCCTTGCGCAGTTGGAATTGCAGGATGTTGTCCTGTCCCACGGTGCCGAGTACCTGTCGGGCGGTGACCTTCTGCCCACGGTGGACACTCACCGAAGATAGGTTGCAATAAACGGAGATATAGCTGCCGTGGCGAACCATCACACCGTTGACGCCACCCATGCTGAATACTGCGCTCACCTCGCCGTCGAATATGCTGCGTGCCTTTGCTCCAGGTGAGCCGAGGATGTTGATGCCTTTGTTGTCGAGGCGCACGTTTTTCAATCCTTCCACGTTATACTGTCCGAAGTGGCTCACTATGCGGTAGCTGCCTGTGATTGGCATAGGAAGTCGGCCGCGGTTGCTCTCGAAACTGCCGCTGATACGACGGTCTTCTGAGTCGAGGTTATATACGAGAGGCTTCGACTGTTCTTTCTTTGCCTCCTCCACCTCGCGCTCCAGCTTCTTTGCCTCGGCAATGGCGTTACGCTCCTCTTGGTTGCGTTCTTCTTCAGCCTTGCGCCTTGCAGCCTCAGCCTCTTTCTGCTTGCGGGCGAGTTCAGCCTTTTTGCGCGCAAGTTCCTCAGCCTTGCGCTTGCGTTCAGCCTCCAGTCTCTTGGCTTCCTCAGCAGCCTTGCGCTTTGCCTCGGCAATGGCTCTCTGTCGGGCTTTCTCCACCTCGATAGCTACGAGACGGTCTATCTGGGCGTTAAGAGCGGCATCGCGTTTCTGTTGTGCGGCAATGATGCCCTGTATGGTTTTCTGTTGCTTTTGCAGAGAGTTAACCACGTTTTGCTGTTCCACCTGCTTGCCTTCGAGATTACGTTTTTCCTCTTCACCTTTATATAATAGGTTGCTCTTTTGCCTTTTCGTGGCAGTGAGTTCCTTGTGTTTCTGGTTTATCTCAGCCTGTTTTGCCTTCACCTCTTCTCCCTGTGCCTTTTGGTAGGAGGCATATTCGCGCATGAATCTCATTCGGCGATACATCTGCGAGAAGTTTTTGGCGGAGAAAATGAACATCAGCTGGCTCTGTATGGAGCGGTTGCGGTGCATGTATCTCATCGATTTGACATACTTCTGTTTTCTGTCGTTGAGTTCCTTGTTGAGTTCAATGAGTTGTACGTTGAGCTGCGTGATGTTGCCGTCGAGATGAGTGATGTCCCGTCGTATGGTGTCGATAGTACGCCTTTTGTCAGCAATCTCGGTATTTATCACCATCAGGTTTTGCAGTCGTTGCTTTACGTCGCGCTCGTTTTTGCGCAGTTTCTGTTGTTGCGCTGCAATCTGCTTTTTTATTTGTGCGCGTTCGCTTTTAAGTCCCTTGATGGATGAAGTTTCGTATTCTGCCGTTTTTGAGCTTGTCTTTTTCTTCTTTGTTGTCTTTTTCTTTTTTGCCGTGGATGTGGCAGTCGCTTTCTTGCGCACTGGCTTCTTGGTTTGAGCCGAAGAAGCCAGCGTGAAAGCGAATAATATAAAAATGAGAATCTTTATTTTTTTCATTTACAGATGGTTAGAGTGCCATAAAACGGCGAAGTATGTCATCGACGGTGACCTCCTTATACTTGGCAGACACGGGGGTGCGAGTCTCCCAGTCATCTTCGTTGCCGATATAGTTTAGAGTCATGTTTATCTTAACTTCGGTCTTAGGTGTAGTGAACGTAACCTCGTTCTTGCATGGGAATTTCTTTGAGCCCATATCCTTGAAGTCGGTATAGTTCCAGTAGAGCTGTGTCTTACCGCGGTACTTGTCGTTGTATGCTATATTAGCCATATAAATCAGACCGCCTACGTTCTCGGCGAGCCATCTGTATGAAAGCTTGTCCTGTTCCATTGATATGATGAAGTCCTTGCCTTCCTCAGAAGTCATGAAATTATTTGTAAGTTCAGGAGTGAGTTCCTCCTGCCCGGGCTGGAAGAGTTCATTCCAGAAGAGAGCCTGAAGGCTATAGAAATTCAGTCCACTCTGTCTGAGGAAGTCAAGTTGTTCGTATTTTGCCTTGAGATACTGCTTGTTGATGCGATCCATGATGAGCACGTAGTCCTTGGTGAACTCCATGCGTGCAGCTTCCACGAATCCGAATGCCATGAGTTGTAGTCGGATTACATCGTTACGTTTCATCTTGATGTTTCCGGTGAGGGTCATATCCTGTGATCCCACCTTTACTTGGAATTTGATTTTTGAGGTAATGAATTTGGCAGTTTGCTGGTTTTCCATCACCTTGTTAAGGGTTTCCTGCAGTTCCATGCTTTTAGGAGCAATTGGAGCTGTTGTTGTAATGTTCTTTGTTGACTTGCACGAAGCAAGTAATGCCAATGTAATCGCAACGCATGCGACTTTCAAAATACTAATGGGTTTCATCGTCTGTTATTTCATTTAGTGTGTTTAAAAATCATTTTTTGGTTTCTCTGATGTATTTCCTCTGCCTAACCTTGCGTGCAAGGATTTCATTGTCAGGAGATTTTCTCAGAGCTTCCTTCCACAGTTCTACAGCCTTGTCGATGTTGTCGCATTTTGCATAAATGTCGCCAGCATGTTCTATGATTACCGCTGATGAGTCGGAGTCGCACTGGAGAGTCTGTTCGATATATATCTTTGCCTCGGCAAATCTCTCTTGCTTGAAGAGTATCCATGCGTATGTGTCGAGGAATGTTGCGTTTTTAGCCTCTGCCTTGATGGCCTTATAGCTCATTTTTTCAGCTTTTTCAAGGTCTCCGCCGTCCTCGCAGAGGAAGTAGGCATAGTTGTTGAGGCAACTGTAGTTCTCTGGCTTCCATTGCAGGCAAGAGTCGTAGGCCGCAAAAGCCTCCTGCTTATATCCGTCTTGATAAAGCAGGTCGCCGAGAATTGCATAGAGGTCGGAGACGATGTCGGGTGAGCTGTCTTCCTTAATGACTCCGATGCCGTTTCTGAATGCTTCAATTGCCTCGGCGTTCTTGTCCTGTTGAGCCAATGCCACACCCTGATAGTAGTAGAATGCCATTTCGTCGGGGTTGTACTGTCGTGCGGCTGCACAAAGATTAACCACACGGTCGAGGTCTTTCTTTTCCCAAGCGTCTGCGATGAGTTGAAGTCTTGCCGATGCGTTGTCGGGAGCTTTGTTGAGTACACCTTCCAAAACCCGGTTGATGTCCTCCTTAGGCATATTTTTGAGCTGCATATATGAGGCCATGAGAAGTCCTATGCCAGGGTCGGAGTCCTTGGCTGATATTGTACGCTCAAAAAGGCTGAGAACCTTAATAGAGTCTCCCCCGTTATTCTCGCTTTCCATAACCTCTTGTCTGAGGATATAAATTTTCTCGTCGGTGTTGGCATTACTTTCCGTCAGAATCTTTATGGTGGTGGAGTCGGCTGCGGCAGTGTTGCCTTTTGCCAGGAAATACGTCCTCAGCGACATTAGAACTTTACTGTTCCCTGGTTCTTCCTTAAGAATGCCTCGATAGATGTCGAATGCTTTTTTGTCCTGGTCGTTGGCTAACAGCATGTCGGCGTATGCATTGCGGTAGTTGAGGTCGTAGGGATACTGATCGGCGAGTTTTTTCATTTCGGCAAGGGCAGCCTTGCCGTTGTCCATCTTCCAGTATAAGTCGGCTTTGGCATAGGAAATTCTTTCGTTCATGCCGTCAATCTCCTCCAGGCGGTTTAGTATGTCTATAGCTTTCGAATATTGCTTTTCGTCCTCGCTATACAGTTGCACGAGCATACCAAGTACGTCTTCGCGCTCAGGTTCTGCCTTTGAGAGCTTCTCGAATGTCTCGGTGGCAGCCTTGAGGTCTTGGCTTTGCAGGTACATCTGTGCGAGCGTTTCGAGATAACTGACGTTGTCCGGCTCAAGTTCTGATGCCTTGCGGAATGCTTCTAAAGCCTTGCCATTCTGTTTCATTCCGAGGTAGTAGTGTGCCAGATAGTAGTAAGTTTCTGATGCCTCAGGGTTAATTTCGAGGCAGTGGCGCAGAAGTTCGAAAGCGGCAGATGCATTGCCTTTCTCCCTCTCGGTCATCGCTTCGAGGAAGAAGTAGTCATAGCGTTCAGCATCGCTTGATATCTGAGCGTATGTTGTAATCTGCGAGGATAATAATATCCCCAGTATGAATATCTTTATCTTCAATTTCTAATCAATTTCTAATTTTTAATTAGCTTCGTCGATTGCTGGCTGCACCTCGGAATAGCTCAAGCAAGCTTGGCTCTTCACTCGGTTTGCGCAGCAATTTTTAATTGACTTCGTCGATTGCTGGCTGCACCTCGGAATAGCTCAAGCAAGCTTGGCTCTTCACTCGGTTTGCGCAGCAATTCTTAATTTTTAATTCTTAATTCTTAATAGCTCTTATTCCACCCCCGTATGTCCATATCCTCCTTCTCCTCTTTCCGTCTCGTCGAGAGTATCCACAAGAAGAAATTCTCCCTGCTCATGTCGTGCTATGACCATCTGTGCGATGCGCTCACCGTCGTTCACGGTGAAGTCTTCGTTTGAGAGGTTCACGAGTAGCACTTTAATCTCGCCACGGTAGTCTGCATCCACGGTGCCAGGAGTGTTGAGTACGGTGATACCATGCTTTAGGGCAAGTCCGCTACGTGGTCTTATCTGCGCCTCATATCCCTCGGGAAGAGCTATATGAAGACCAGTCCCGATGAGCACGCGCTTCATCGGTTTTATGACTACCGACTCTTCGAGATTAGCTCTCAAGTCCATGCCAGCGCTTTGTTGCGTGGCGTATGCGGGCAACTGCTGATGTCCCTTATTGATAACTTTTATCTGTATCATTGACATTTTATTCGTAGAACGATTTTTCTAAATTATTCACCAATTTGCTGCAAATTTATGAAATAAAATTGAGAATAATGCCTTTTCTGAATAAAATGTGTGCTTTTTACATTATTTTTATGAGAAAAGCGGTGTTTTTATGATAAAATCAAGTATATTTGCACCATAATAATCGAATTATATGGATTGGAATAGACTTATAACAAACAAGCGTCTGGGACAGGAAGACCATCATCCCGAGAGGCATGACGACAGGACGGAGTTCAAACGCGACTATGACCGTTTGATATTCTCTGCACCCTTCAGAAGAATGCAGAATAAGACACAGGTGTTCCCTTTGCCAGGCAGTGTCTTCGTACATAACCGCCTTACTCATTGCCTTGAGGTGGCATCGGTTGGAATGTCACTCGGATGTGATGTCTCGCGTGCTCTAATCCGCGACAAATATCCAGAACTGCGCAATACGCTCTTTGAAGAACTTGGGCAGATTGTGTCTGCTGCGTGTCTCGCCCACGATATGGGCAACCCTCCATTCGGTCATTCTGGAGAGAAGGCTATTCAGACCTTTTTCACCGAGGGCAAGGGCTTAGTGCTGCGCAACAGGCTCTCGCCGCGATTCTGGGATGATGTGACACATTTTGAGGGCAATGCCAATTCGTTCCGCATTCTTTCACATCAGTTCAAGGGAAGACGGAAGGGCGGTTTTGTAATGACTTATTCAATGCTTGCGTCAATTGTGAAATATCCCTGGGCGGCATCTTGTGCGGGTGAAAAGAAGAAGTTCGGATTCTTTGCCTCTGAGGAAGAGTTTTATAAGAGAATAGCTGAGGAAATGGGGGTTTTGAAACTTTCTTCCCCTGGTGAGCCACTAAAATATGCCCGTCATCCATTAGTGTATCTCGTTGAGGCAGCAGATGATATTTGTTATGAGATAATGGATATAGAGGATTCTCATAAGTTAAAGATTTTGTCATTCGAGGAAACCTCCGACTTGCTTCTCTCTTTCTTCAGTGAAGATGTGCAGACGAACATAAGGAAGCGTATTGAAGATGAGGGAATGACCGACCGCAACGAGATGATAGTTTATATGCGAGCATGTACTATTGGAAAACTTGAGAATGAGTGTGTCAAGGCGTTTGTCGAAAATGAGGAAGCCATACTCAACGGAACATTCCAAGGCTCGTTAATTGACCATATCAGTGAGCGTCAGCGTAATGCATACAAAAAATGCTGCAAGGTTTCGTTTGAAAAGATATACCGCAGCAAACCAGTATTGGACGTGGAACTTGCGGGTTACAAGATTATGGAGACGCTTATGGACCAGATGACCGAGGCTGTACTTCATCCCGACCGCTACTATTCGCAACAGCTTATCTGTCGTGTAAGCAGTCAATACGACATTCATGCCGCCGACCTTGAGTCGCGCATTATGGCAGTGCTCGACTATATCAGCGGCATGACTGATGTGTATGCTCTTGATGTCTATCAGAAAATCAATGGCATTTCACTGCCTATTGTCTAAAAACTATGCAGCCAGGCTTTCAGTTCCTGCATCATCTCCACGTGGAAGGCAAAGCTGGTGCGGATGCCCCATCCGTGTCCGCCTGTGGGATAGATGTGCAGGGATGCAGGTACATCATGGCGATAGCATTCAAGATAATAGTTTGTACCGTTTGCAGGAAGTACGGCAGAGTCGTCGTCGCTTAGAGTGATGAAAGCACGAGGAGTGACGCGCGTAACTTGTTGGTCGTTGCTGAACTCACGTTCAAACTTCTTTTTCGCTTCTTTACCAAGGAAATTGTCGTGAGAACCCTTGTGGGTGTAGCTGGGGTCCATGGTGATAACAGGATAGAAGAGTATCTGGAAGTTTGGCGCAGCGTCGCCCTTCGACCTCGTGGCAATGGTGGAAGCGAGATGTCCGCCTGCCGACGAACCCATGATGCCTATGTCGTTGGGGTTTATCCTCCATGCTGCCGCATTGCGGCGCATCATCTTAATTGCCTCCTCTGCATCTTCCACTGGCACTTGCCAGTTGCCGTGGGGCATACGGTATTTGAGTACCATCACAGCAATGCCCATATTGTTGAAGTAGGGTGCCCAGTCGCGCCCCTCGTGATCCATGGCGAGATGGGAATAACCGCCACCGGGACAAATCACAACAGCCCTTCCGGTTGCCTTCGCTGCCTTGGGCAGATATAGCCACACCCTTGCAGTGTCTTTTGGGTTTTCACTTACAGTTGGACTTCCGTTAGGCCAAAGGTCCATAACCTTTTTCTCCTGTGCCGAAATAGTCAGGCACGATGCCGCTGCCATTACAAGCGACATGATAATTCTTGCTTTTTTCATTTGTTTTTTTCGATATATTAATGATATTTTATCCAATTATCGTGGTTTTTTGCGAAATCATTTGCAAAGATAAGGATTTTTTTGTAATATTGCACCCAAAAATCAAAGATAAGGATATGAATAAACGATTTTTAATGTTTGCAGCCGCTGCGTCAATGTTTTTTGGCACAAGTGCGAAGGTAAAACTGCCTCACCTCATCAGTGACGGCATGGTGATTCAACAACAGAGTGATGTCCGTCTTTGGGGATGGGACAAGCCAGGGAAAAAGGTGAAGGTGACCACTTCATGGTCATCTGAAACTTACGAGGCAAAAACCGACAAGCAAGGCAAATGGCTTGTGTCTGTTAAGTCGCCAGAAGCATCATTCACACCGCTTTCTGTCACTTTTGACGATGGTGAGCCTGTAACAGTCGGAAATATACTCGCAGGCGAGGTCTGGGTATGTGCAGGACAGAGCAATATGGAGATGCCAGTGAAGGGATTCGGACAGTGTCCTGTGGTGAACTATAATTTAGAGGTGCTTAATGCCGCCGATGGAGTGCGCTCGGCAAAGATACCAAGTCGCATGAGCACCAAACCGCTCGACGATGCTGACACGTCATGGCGTATTAGTTCCCCGCAAACAGTAGGCGAGTTCTCGGCATCGGGTTACTTCTTTGCCAAACTCGTACGCAAGGCCCTAAACGTACCCGTGGGAATAATCGAAGCAAACAAGGGAGGCTCGCGAGTTGAGAGTTGGCTCGATGAATCCAACCTTACAAAATACACCAAGGAAGACCTCGATTCAACCACTATGAAGGATCGTTTTGAGTGGGATTTCCACTATCCACTGCTTTGGGGTAACGCCACCTTTCATCCTATCCTTAACTACACCGTCAAGGGTATTCTTTACTATCAGGGTTGTTCCAACGTGGGAGATCCTGCCGGACAATACACAGAACGTCTGAAAATGCTGGTGGAACAGTGGCGTCGAGATTTCAATGAGGGTGAGATACCGTTCTATTTCGTACAGATTGCTCCCTACGTGTATGGCGACGGGGTGGAGGGTACATCAGGTGCAAAGCTGCGCGAGCAGCAGTTTAATGCCACCAAGGTGATTCCCAACAGCGGAATGGTTTGCACCAACGACCTTGTTTTTCCCTACGAGAAAGGGCAGATACATCCCGCCCAGAAGCAGCAGGTTGGCGAACGTCTTGCCTTCCTCGCACTCAACAAGACTTATGGTTTCAAGACAGTCATCTGTGACAATATGACCTATCGCGACATGATTGTACAGGAAGGAACTGCTTATCTGGCCTTCGACAATATGGCAGAGGGCTATAACCGCTGGGAGGACATTCAGGGATTTGAGGTGGCTGGAGAAGATCGCGTATTCCACAAGGCTACAGCAGTGAAGTTCTGGGCACCTGGCAATGACCCGCGCAACGAGCGCATCGCCGTATCGTCCCCAGAAGTGAAGAAGCCTGTGGCAGTGCGCTATTGCTTCAAAAACTTCGAGATTGGAAATTTCGGCAACCAGGGCGGTCTGCCACTCGTGCCGTTCAGGACTGATAATTGGGAGTGATAAGCTGCAAACATAATAGAAACTTGAATATTTGAACTATGAATTTTAATGATGTCTTTCAGTTCTGTCCGAAATGCGGAAGCAAGCATTTCGGACAGAACAACGAGAAGAGCAGAAAGTGTGACAACTGCGGATTCGTATATTATCTTAATCCCAGTTCTGCCACAGCTGCTTTTATTTTCAACGAGAAAGGAGAACTGCTTGTAAACCGTCGCTCCAAGGAACCGGCAAAGGGAACACTCGACCTCCCAGGAGGATTCGTGGATTACAACGAGACAGGAGAGGAGGGTATAGCGCGAGAGGTGAAGGAGGAGACTGGACTTGAAATTACTGGAAGTAAGTACCTTTTCTCAGTGCCCAACAAGTACACATATTGTGGTCTTGATATCCCCACGCTCGACATGTTCTATGAGTGTACGGTAGAGGAGGGGGCACAGCCTGTTGCCGCCGACGATGCAGCTGAATGTTTTTGGCTTCCGAAATCCGAAGTTCACCCTGAACAGTTTGGACTAAGGTCAATAAGGCATGCGCTTAACCTGTACTTTAACAAGTAAAGCTTTTGGAATTAAGAACTCAACTTTCTGAAGTGATAATTCCCAATGTATAAGGGGTTTATTTAAACCACAGAGATAAAGAGGAAAAGAGATTTTTGTTTATATAGAGTAGGTCGCAAGCGACGGAGAACACAGAGCCTTCGGGCAGATGAAATCATGCGCAGC
>JALERP010000091.1 GCA_022764085.1 Prevotella sp. | reverse complement strand
GTGCAAAATTACACTATTTATTTCATAAACCGATGCAAAAATGTTCCATATATTATAGTTTTTGTTTCATAAAGCCCTAATAAGTAGTATGTCCAATTTGATGTGCAACAATTGGCATCCGTCACTTCCGAGAATTATCTTAATGTTTTGGGGGATTATGATGGATTTCTCTTATTCCCTCAGACATCCCCAATGAGTTTTGTCGGGTGCAAAGGTTGCAAAAATATTCCGAATATACAAATAAAATCTCAACAATTTCCTCAGTTGGCTGAATTTCATTTCCTCAGTTGGCCGAAAGTTCATCAACCTTCCAATCTCCAATAGTGCGGCGATCTGGGTCGAAGTTGATGCCTACCTTCACTATTGGCAGACCTGAGAGGACAAATTTAGAAGAATAATCCTTGAGGTCTATCTGCTTCATTGCAGCCTGGGCAGACATATTTAGTTTCAACTCGAATACATATACAGCTTTTGCGGTTTTCATCACAATATCCACACGCCCTGTCGGTGTGCGAACCTCCACCTCTACGTATCTTCCGAAGAGCGAGAAGATGACATAGAGAAGTTGCTGGTAATGCCCCTCGGAGTTGGCATTGTTGCAATATGGCACTGTGAGGAGATACGACTGAAGGAGGCGGAACATCTCGTCGAGATTGTCATTGAGCAGGGCACGATACATCTTAGCGATGGTAGTATTCCCCGCTTCCTTACGCCTTTCAACATAGTTAGGCAAGAGACTGTCCATCAGGCCTACACGTATCTCGCCATTGGGAATGTCGAGAGTATAGAGACGCGTAGCCTTGTCAAAGTCCTTGATGGTCACATAACCGCTCTGATAAAGCAGGGGAGTGATGGAAGACATGTTCTCGGTTGGGGCATCGAAGTCTGAGGCAAGGGCCTGCATCTGGTTAATGTCAGACGGCACGACATTGAACTTCCTCAGCATCTCGATAAGATACGTCGGAGTGCCCGACGAGAACCAGTAGTTGGTATAGTCGTGGTCTTGGAATGCGTTGAGAAGGCTGAAGGGGTTGAACACGTCGGGCGACGGCCAAGTGAAATGATAGCCGTCATACTGTCGCTTTAGTCCCTCGATTGCTTATTCGCGTGTTATCTCCTGACCCTCGGCGAAGTCATCTATATAGTCGGACATGGCAGTCAGCATCTCCTCCGTGGTGATACCGCACACTCCGGCATAGTCGGTGCGCATGGATATGTTCTTCAGGTTGTTAAGCTCACTGAATGTGCTGAGTTGCGAGAACTTTGTAATGCCGGTGAGGAAAACGAACTGGAGATATGGGTCGCTGTCTTTCAAAGGAGAGTAGAAATTTCGCATCACATTGCGCAATACTGGCAATGTCCCATTCTCATGCACTACATCAAGCAGAGGAGCGTCATACTCGTCGATTAGTATGACTACCTTCTTACCTGTCTTGTCGTGAACATTTATAATAAGATTCTTCAACCTCAAGTTTGGATCACTAATGTCAGAAGACAATCCATGACGTTTCTCGTTTTCTTCAATGATATTGAGAAGATAGCGTTCCAACTGGTCTTTCTCCATGTGTTTGCCCGAGGCCATGCTTAATCTCAGCACAGGATATTCCGTCCACTCCTTCTCCACTGTCTCTATGAAAAGTCCCTTGAACAAGTCCTTTCTTCCCTCGAAATACGCCTGGAGAGTAGATACAAGCAACGACTTGCCGAACCGCCTCGGGCGGCTCAGGAAGATATAGTCGCCGAGGTTTATCATGTTCCAGATATACTCAGTCTTGTCGATATAAAGCATATCATTCTCTCTGATTTTCTCAAAGGTCTGTATGCCTACGGGCAGTCGTTTCAGTCGCTTCGTTTCCATATCCTTCAAATGTTATGTGTCACAATATCCTTTATTCGGCGGCAAAGATAATCATTTTATTTCATTTCTCCAAACAATTCAGATTATATTTATATAAATTTGAATATGCGTAACGACTTGTTTCAATTATCTCCTGAAGCAAGAATCTGTTGGCTATGAATAGATTTATTTCCCCTCATCGTCCACAAAAAAGAGTGTTTCGCCCTCTATTAGGAGAGCGCGGGTGCGGTGGTGTTTGCGGTTTTTCTTATTGTCAACATTCACTGCTACTACTTTGCCTCCATGAAGGGATGTGACTTCTGGAAATACAGTGTGGCCCACTATTACACGGTCAACGTCATAATGACGGAGAACCATATCGAGGGTATCGGGAGCAATAGGACTATATTTCGGTTCATTGCGCACCATACCACGATACCATAATGGTCCCTGTGAGGCAAAAAGGAACCATGTGAGAGGAGAGTCGGCTCTGCGCTGTTGCTTGTCCATCCAAAGTCCATGACTTATGTGTTCGTTCAACATGGGCACCGACAGGTTGAGGTCGAGTAACTCTCGACTGACTCCCGCATGAACAAACAGGTTGCGGCCTATAGTCTCTATGGTATTGCGAGTGGAAAGCCAATAGCCCAATACCGACGAACGCGACAAAAGAGCCGGATATTCCATCATCAGTCTTTCGGCAAGCATTCGGTATTTCTCCTTGGTATATCTAAGGTCGTTCATAAGCACCATGGGTTCATGGTTGCCCAACAAGAAATGCACCCCTCCGCCAGCCTCATGTGCTTCCTGTTCCAGTTTGTAGAGTAACCATAGTATCTGTGTAGTATCAATGCCGCGATCCATCACATCGCCTATGACTACAAGACTGTTCCGTCCATATATCCAGTGATATTGCCCATCAATAACCCCTTTTGCCTTTAGCAGTTCTACCATGCAGTCAATATCGCCATGAGGGTCGGAAATCACAAATATTTTCTCAGGTTGTTGATAGTTGCAGGCAGGACGTTCAACATCATGTAGAGTAACGGGAAAACGGTGGGTTCCGTCGTGAGACACTACTTCAAAACTGTAATCCTCGGGAAGCGAAGAATAAGTGGTGTCGCAGATATGTCCTTCGGGGGTTACGCTTATTACCCTCGCACTGCCGTCAAAAGAGTAGATGATGTAAGGTCCGTCGGCAGTGAGAGTATGCTCTTCATGGTGAGAAGCCTGCATGCCGACAAAAGCCGACATGCAGACGATTATTAAAAGAAATCGATTTATAATGGAACTCATAATAAACTATTCATTATCTTTTGACGAGTCATATAATGGATTCTGCAGCATATTACTGTTAGCATCCATCTCAGCCTTTGGAATAGCAAGTACACACTTGTAATAGTCCCATGAGAAATTCATCTTCTCAGCCTTTGTGATGTAATGCTTGGTTGAGCTGATCTTTGACTGTCCCTTGACATCGTGGCGATCCACGGAACCGCCATCGCGCAGGGCATCGAAGAAACGGTGACCCTCTCCCACGAGTTCCTTGCGTCGCTCGGTCATCACACGGTCAAGAGTAACAGTGGAACCCTCTACACTGTTGGCAGGATTTGCCCTGCTGACAATGGCATTGAGGTATTTCACGGCAGACGGGTTGTCGCCAGTCTTCACGGCAGCTTCCGCTGCATTGAGATAAGCTTCGGAGAGACGTATGAGCGGAATGTTTGCATCCATTATTTCCTCACCGTCCTGTGGCTGATATTTTTTCACGAAGGCACGCTTGCTACTATATTCAAGCAGGTTTAGGCGCACATCGTCGGGATCTTCGTTGAGAAGAGCATAAAAGCTGGATGTGAGACAGATATCCTTATATCCGCTCGGTGAATGAAGGCGTCCGAGTGATTCCTTTCCAGGACTGTCGTCAGTAGTGTTTACAATTTCAAACAACACCTCACCCTTTGTACCATTGCTGGCATCGTTGCCCCATGCAGTGGCATATTCGGCATTTGTCCAAAGTTCGTAGCCTTCAGTTTCTGCTCCCTTAATGGCCTGTGTTGCCATGTCGAAAGCGTCAGAGTCATCGCCGTGGTAGAGATATACACGACTTAGAAGTGTCTGTGCTCCAAATAGATTGATGTGTCCTTTATGGAAAGACTTTCCCTCATCATTATCCATAGCAGTTATGGCAGCCTTAAGGTCGTCGATTACTTGTTTGTAACATTCTGCCACAGTGTTGCGTTTAGGCTTTGCCTCCTTGTCCAACACCGATAATACAATGGGCACACCGAGCGAGGCTCCATTATCCTTCTTGTAAGGGTAGCCGTAAAACTTTGTCAGGTCGAAGAGAAACATGGCTCTCAAGGCAAGAGCCTGTCCTTTGTAGTAGTCACGCAGTTCTTCTTCCTTGGTTTCCACATTGTCTATCTTTGTCAGAATGATATTGCACAGGCTGATCATCTCGTATGGATACGACCAGAAAGAGGATGGTGCAGTATCCTTGGTGAAGTTGAACGTATAGTAGTTGCCTGTGCGCTTTGTCGAGCTGTATGCCATCATGTCGTCGCCGCATGCATCACCATAATATACTAATCGCCCTGAATAAGCATAGGCATTCTGCATGGTGGTATAGATGCCGTTGAGCATGATATCCACATCAGATAGTTCGTTGATAGATTTATCAGTCTCTACAGCAGTCGAAGGCTCTACGTCAAGCCATCCGTCGGAACAAGACACTGCGGAGAATGCCATTGAACCTATAATTATATATGAAGCTATTTTTTTCATTTTTCATTAATTTTAAATACCTGGATTTAGAAATTGATGTTGATACCGAATGTCATGGTCTTGAGTGGAGGTGTACCCCAGATTGCAGAACCGGCGCTTACTGCCTCCGGGTCATACTGGTCGTAGCTTGCCCATGTCCACAGGTTATTGCCTGCGGCATATAAACGCACATTGTCGAGACCTAACAGTGAGGTCCATGCCTTTGGCAGTGTGAAACCCAAGGTAATGTTTTTCAGGCGGATAAAGTCGCTGCTGTGGAGTCGGCGTGTGGTGGAATAACTGCTCATGGGATAGTCGGGCTCTTCGATAAAGAGTTCGTAGTTGGTGATGTCACCTGGCTTCTTCCATGAATTGGCATAGTAGGCAGGAATGTTGGCCTCAAGGTCGTTGCCTCCATGCTCTGTCTTTTGTGCCCAGTTGTCGTAGCTGTAGCCGCCAAACTGATAGGAGAATGTGAAGTTGAGGTCAAACCACTTATAGCGCAAGGTGTTGACAAGACCGCCAGTGAAGTTTGGTTCGGCATGTTTTGTCGCTATGCGGTTTGCTTCGTCAGCATTTTCTGTTACCTCTTTTATTAAGTTGCCGTTCTCGTCCTTGGTATTGGTGTAGAACTGTGGACGTCCGTTGTCTGGATTGATGCCAGCAAACTCAATAAGGTAGAATGTGCGGTAGGAACTGCCAACCTGATGTATCTGCGAACCGCTGATAATCTCGGTTTGATTGCCGTCGAGAGTTACTATCTTGTTCTTGTTGTGCGACAGGTTGAACATGGTAGTCCAACTGAAGTCCTTTGTCTCGATATTGCGGGAAGTAATCTCGAGCTCAACACCCTGGTTTTTCACCTCGCCGATATTTAGCAAAAAGCTGCCGAATCCTGTGGTCATAGATATTGGATAGTCCATGAGCAGATTCTTGGTGCGTCGGGTATAATACTCAACAGTTACGTTGATTCTGTTCCATAGGCTGAAGTCAACACCGAGATTGAGATTATGATTGGTCTCCCATGACAACTTGTCGTTGGCGATTTGTGAGAGAGTATATGCAGGGTCGCCGATATAACTGCTTGACACTCCGAGAAGACCAAAGTAACCATAATAATCTGATGGCAATGTTCCGTTCACACCATAAGAGGCTCTTAGCTTGAGGTCGGTGAGCCAGTTGTTGAGCGGTTTCATGAAGTTCTCTTCAGTCATGCGCCATGCTGCCGACAACGACCAGAACTTGCCCCATCTGTTGCCTGATGCCAATCTCGAACTGCCGTCGGTACGGAAGCTGCCACCTACATAATATCGGTTGAGATAATTGTAATTCACTCGTGTGAGATATGAAAGCAGTCGGGTACGTGTGCTTGAACCTCCTGCATCGCCGAGGGTCGCTCCATTGCTCAGCGACGGTTTGTTGTAAGTGGCGAAGTTCATGCGGTCGCCGCTTACGTAGTCGCGGTATTGGTCGTCAACCTCATATCCGGCAAGCAGGTCGAGATGATGATCATCGGCAATGGTTGTCACATACGACAGTTGGTTAGCCCATACGAGTTTGCTTCGCTCATATATGTTCTTATACATCTCACCATTGACATCCTCACCATTAGATGTGCGGGGATCGTTCCAACTTTCACCCTTGTTGATGTTGTAGTCGTAGCTGAGAGTGGATTTGAGTTTCAGATTAGGAATAAACTCATATTCGCCGTAGATGGTGTTGAAGTAACGGGTGATATATTCGCGGCGTGAGTCGTATGTCTGCGAAAGCAATGGGTTGCGGTCGTCGTTGCGTATGAATTCGCGGTTCCATGTTCCGTCCTCGTTATACACAGGGTCAGAAGGAACGACACAGTTTCTCGAACTGTAGAAAGGAGATGTATAACTTGTTCCTTCGCCATACACGTCCTGATTTACCTTAGAAAAGAGCATATTGGCACCCAAAGTGAAACGGTTACTTGCCTTGTATTCTGCATTCACCCTTCCACTGATGCGCTCGATTCCCGAATTTGCAGTGATACCTTCCTGGTTGAGGTAAGCAAGAGAACTATAGTACTTAAACCTCTCAGTACCTCCCGATACAGAAGCCTCATAGTTTTGATGATTTCCCTTCTTGAAGAGGATGTCATCCCAGTCAACATATCCGCACCATGGTATAGGTGCATATTTGTCGATATTCTCATCGGCATATTTTATTGCCTCTTCCTCAGTGGCTTCGTTATTGATTATCTGTCCCGCCTTCAGTCCGTTGTAGATGTATTCACGTCGTTGCTCTCCGCTCATGATAGGGCGATAGTCCATAGCAAAGTCAGAGAATCCCCAGTCCGACTTGAACGCTACAGAGGGTTTTCCCACCTTTCCTTTCTTGGTAGTGATGAGGATAACTCCGTTTGCGGCTCTCGAACCATAAAGGGATGCTGCTGCGGCATCCTTTATCACTGTGATGTTTTCAATGTCGGATGTGTTTATAGTGCTCATGATGTCAAGTCCTGCATCAGTATCCAAAGTTGATACATTACCCGACATTGTGGGTACTCCGTCGATGACATAAAGAGGGGAGTTGGAGGCGTTGAAAGAACCCATACCGCGAATGTTGATTGACGTGGCGGAACCCGGTTGGCCGGAAGAGGAACTAATCTGAATGCCAGGAGCGGCACCCTGAAGCAGTCCCGAGAACGACACTGCCGGTACGTCCTTCAGTTGACTTGTCTTAATGGTGGAGGCAGAACCGGCATAGGCCGACTTCTTGTATGTTCCATAACCAGTGACCACAACTTCCTCAAGCAACTGGTCTTTCGGTTTGAGCATGATATTCAGTTCCTTAGTACCTTCTGACACCACATCCTGCGACTCAAAACCAATGTATGACACAGCGAGAGTGACGCGCTTTTTGTCGGTGAGCAGGTTGAAGCTGCCGTTGATGTCAGTCACCGAGCCGCTGCCTGTTCCTTGGATCATGACACTGGCTCCAATGATGGGCTCTCCCATATTGTCAAGAACCCTGCCGAAGATCTTGCGTTTTGAGACAGGTTTTGATTTTGACATTTCCGTTTCCGTCTCTTTGTCATAGACTACGATAGATTTCTCAGATACCACACGATAGGCAAGGTTTCTTTTCTGCAATGCCTTGTCGAGTACCTTTTCTACAGATACCTTTGTCATATTGACAGTGATATCTTTCCTGTTGTCGATGATTTCGTCGCGATAGGAGAAGTGGTAGGTCGTTTGATTCTCGATGACGGCGAAGAGTTGCTTCAAGTTGGCTTTCTCCACCTTGACCGTCACCGTCTGTTTGTGTTGTGCAAAGACATTACCACAACAAAATACTGCCATAAGCAGTAGCACGATGAAATGCTTCATGTTTTTGTCCATTCTTTGTTCTTTTTTAAGGGTTAATAAAAATGGTGTCGATAAATCTCTCTACCATTATATACAACAAATTCTGGACGATATACTACTTGATATCTGTTTTTTTTAGTATAAAGTATATTTATTACCAACCCTTTTTACTTTTAGTTCAAATGAGAGACATAGCACTTCAAGGGCTTCGTTGATGTTTTTCGATGGCAACGAACCGGAGAAGGTCTTGGATAACAGCGACTTGTCGGCCACGCTGACGTTACAACCAAAATTTGCCCCTACTGTCGTCGTAACCTTTGATAATGGTGTGCTGTCAAATGTCAGGTAACCTTGGGATATATTCATTGGGCATGACAATAGATGCTCTATCGTTATTTCTCCTGTGGCATAATCGATGGTGGCACGGTCTTGTGGTTTCATCACTATAGTTTTGCCAGATGAGGGTGATTGCAGGCTCACCTTGCCCTCCTCAAGATATACTTCCGCTCTATTGTCGGTTTTACGGGCGGCAAGGCTGAAAACTGTTCCCAAGACAGTAACCTTGAGGTGCTCATTGTCTATGACAAACGGATGCTCCTTGTCTTGTTTTACCTTGAAATGTGCCTCACCGTCAAAGTTTACTTCTCGTATATCCTTATTGAACGATGACTGCTGATATTCAAGTCGCGATTCATAAAAAATTGTCACATTCGAACCGTCAGGCAGACACACCGTAGCACTCTCTCCTTTACCGGTGCTGACAACAGTCCCCTCGTTAAGCATCGTCTTACTTTTCATATAGTAATAGACAGAGGATGCCATTAGTAGAGGTATGAGAATTATTGCTGCATATTTAAATAAGGTATAGATAACACCTCTGCCTTGCTTTTGGTGAGTCTCGCTCATTAGTCGTTCCTTCACAGCCTCCAATCTTCCGGAGTCTGCCAAAGACACGTCAATGTCGGCGTCCTGCCAGTCTTTTTCCAGCAAGACTGCCAGTTGCTCATCATCCGTCTCTGCCATCTGTTGCCTCAAAGTATCAAGCTCCTGTTGCGACAACGAGTTATTGCGGTATTTTTTTATGAGTTGTTTCATCATCTTTTTTATTTATATATACATAGCAGTAATAGAAATGTAACATGGATTACTTGTTATTTAATAAATAATAACATAACCATCACCATAATGTCGGAAAGTAGTTGGCGTAGCTTTTTCAAGCCTGTTGATAGTTGGTTCCTTACTGTCTGTACGCTTATTCCAAGCTGTCTTGCTATTTCGGCAGGAGTAAGTTCGTCAAACTTAGCCATTTCGATAATCACTCTCTGCTGTCGTGGAAGGAGATTGAGGTTGTGCTTTATCTGGCTCATTGTTTCTTCATATTCCATAGGCAGATGGTCATCCGCAGGCCGTTGGTCTTCCAGTTCTACATATTCATCAAAAGCAGGCACTCCCACTCTTGCTCTGAAGGCATTGATGAGTCGGAATTTAGCCATTTTGAATAGCAGCGGGCGCAGCGACTCCACAGATTTCAGTTGTTGACGATTTTTCCACAAACACAAGAACACATCGTGAACAATCTCCTCGGCCTCCTCGACCGACTTGGTGAATTGCTGAGAATAGGCATATAGTTCCTTCGAATAGCGTTCGAATATTGTTTCGAATGCCTTCTGGGAATCCCGGCGCATTGAATCTATAAGATATATGTCTGGTTTCTTAAACATGGGCGCATACTTTCCAGTCGCCAATGGTGCGGCGTTCGGGGTCGAAGTTGATGCCTACCTTTACTATTGGCAGACCTGAGAGGGCAAATTTAGAAGAATAGTCCTTGAGGTCTATCTGATTGATGGCAGACTGGGCCGACATATTGAGTTTTAACTCGAAGACATATACAACCTTTGCGGTTTTCATCACAATATCCACACGCCCTGTCGGTGTGCGAACCTCTACCTCTACATATCTGCCGAAGAGCGAGAAGATGACATAGAGAAGTTGCTGGTAATGCCCCTCGGAGTTGGCATTGTTGCAATATGGCACTGTGAGGAGATACGACTGAAGGAGGCGGAACACCTCGTCGAGATTGTCATTGAGCAGGGCAAGATACATCTTAGCGATGGTAGTATTCCCCGCTTCCTTACGCCTTTCAACATAGTTAGGCAAGAGACTATCCATCAGTCCTACACGAATTTCTGTATTTGGTATGTCGAGGGTGTATAGTTTTGCCACACGGTTGTAGTCCTTGATGGTTATGTAGCCGCTCTGATAGAGCAATGGGGTTATACTCATCATGTTCTCGGTGGGAGCGTCAAAAGCCGATGCCAACACGCTTGCTCCACCAATTTTAGACGGCACGACATTAAACTTCCTCAGCATCTCGATGAGATACGTCGGAGTACCCGAACCAAACCAGTAGTTGGTGTAGTCGTGGTCCTGGAATGCGTTGAGAAGGCTGAAGGGGTTGAACACGTCGGGCGACGGCCAAGTGAAATGATAGCCGTCATACTGCCGTTTCAGTCCCTCGATTGCCTCTTCGCATGTTATCTCCTGAGCCTCGGCGAAATCATCGACATAATCTGACATTGCAGTAAGCATCTCCTCCGTGGTAATACCACATACTCCTGCATAGTCAGGGCGCATGGAGATGTTTTTCAGGTTGTTAAGCTCGCTGAAGATGCTTAGTTGAGAGAATTTGGTGATGCCTGTGAGGAAAAGGAACTGAAGATGTGGGTCGCAGTACTTCAACGGCGAGTAGAAGTTGCGCATAACTTGGCGCAATGATTCGAGTTCTTCATCCTTATGCACCACGTCAAGCAGAGGAGCGTCATATTCGTCAATAAGAATAACAACCTTCTTGCCTGTCTTCTCATGGGCACGCTCGATAAGTCCCTGGAAACGTTGGTTGGGTTTTACTTCATCAGCAGCCCCTTTGCCGTATATTGCCTCATAGCGTGTTAGTTTATTACTTAATTCCAACAACAGTTCTTCTTTGTTACAATGCTTCGCTGTGCTCATGTCAAAGCGCAGCACTGGATATTCCGTCCACTCCTTCTCCACTGTCTCTATGAAAAGTCCCTTGAACAAGTCCTTTCTTCCCTCGAAATACGCCTGGAGAGTAGATACAAGCAACGACTTGCCGAACCGCCTCGGGCGGCTCAGGAAGATATAGTTGCCGAGGTTAATCATGTTCCAGATATACTCGGTCTTGTCGATATATAGCATATCATTCTCTCTGATTTTCTCAAAGGTCTGTATGCCTACTGGCAGTCGTTTCAGTCGCTTCGTTTCCATATCCTTCAAATATTAGGGGGCACATTGTTCTTTATTCGGCGGCAAAGATAATCATTTTATTTCATTTCTCCAAACAATTCGGGCGATATTTTTATAATATGGATAATCCTTACGTGAAAATGTTTATTTTATCTGTCATCTGTCATTATATGAATGTAACACGTTATTATACAGTTGATTAAGTAATGACAGATGGCTGACAGACGATTTTATCTGTCAGCGTTCTTTTTTGCGGTATTTTACATAGTAGGCAGTGCCCGATGCAACATGAACCTTCTGAATATCAGGCACATTTGATAGATAGCGTCCGAATACGGTGATGCTCTCGGTTACTGCCCTTGAGCCGGCACGCTTGCGTATGTAGTCGTATATATCCGATGTTGTGAGTCTCATGGCTTCGGGGTCGTCGGGCGATGCCGTGTCGAAATAGTCGTTGAAATACATGTCGGCACTGTTGAGTAGGGCATATTTGCGGTTGTGCGCCATAACCTCCTCAATGTCAGCATTGTCAAACCAGCGTCGCTCGTTGTTTCTCACTGCGGCTACAGCCTGGGCATATAGCTGCTCATAGTTGATTGGCTTGTCGGTGTCGATGGGACTTGTCACGTCAACAACAAAGAATCGGCGTGAACCCGACGGGTCACTCAACACGTCCGTCATGTTTGAGGTGGCAATAAACGATGCACGCCTCCGCTCTGCCTCTACACGGCGCGAGTAAGGCCGCTTGATTGCTATGCTCGCAAGTTGTATGGTGTTCTTGAGGAATCCCTCCTGCGTCTTCTTGGATATGCTGTTAAACTCGTCGATGTTTATCAGAAGGAAATCCACCATCGACTGCATCACCAACTTCTGGTTGTCAAACTTCAGGTTGTCGAGATAGCCCCAGCGCAAGTCCTGCGGCAGGAGCTGTCGGCAGAAGGTCGATTTGTGATAGCCTTGCGGCGCCACGAGCAACGGGACGATACTGTTGCCATACTTGTTGTTGTAGCCCATCCATTGTGCCACCATACCATAGAACCACATCCTGAACCACTGTTTCCACTGCACCAGGTCGGTTTTCACCCTGTCGGCAAGGTCGCCTATATGGTCATGTCCGTCCCATTTGTCCGAAAGAGTGAAGAGATAGTCTTCCACGGGGTCAATCACACGTATGTGCGACGAGTTGAGATAAATGATGACATCCTTAGGTCGGGCTTCGATACCGGATAGCCGCGCTTCGAGCGACAAGCCATTGATAAAGCGCGTGTCGGCAACTCTCCATCCCCAGTACGGCTTTTGTTTGTCCAGATACTCGGTTGCTCCTCTCACGATGTTATATCTGAACTTGTATTTCTCTGTGAGGAAAGATATCAGGGCACCCACCTCGTTATTATCGTCGGGTTTGATATTATCTTTCTGAGACATTGGTGCCAGTTCCACACCATCTACATCCAACGGTGTCGTTTTTTCTATGAGCAACGGTGCTGCATCTGCACTGATGAGGCAGTTTGCCATAGCCGGGGATGATCCGTCTTTGATGCCCGCAGGCGACACCGGCACATTAAGCAGCGACGAGTAGATGGCGGCTGCCACCTTGTAGGCCTTGCGATAGAATTGTTCCATCTCGGCCTCGTTCTCACGGCGTGGCAGGTCGGGCAGCGTCACCCGTGCGATTATCTTTAGCGTGCGTCCGCTTGACCCGATAAAGGTGGCTATCGTGAAGGGCACTACTTTAGTGAGTTGCTTCAGTTGCGCGAGTCCGTTCTCTTCTTCTATGACACTTGTCGAGAGTAGCAGCATGTCGGTGTAGTCTTTCACTACAAGAGTGCCGTTGTCTGACTTTTTCAGACATGCCGATGCGTATATGCGATGCATCGACCCATGCTTGTCCTTCATATACGGGTCGGCATTCTTCACCTTAAAGCGAAGCATGGCAAGTTCATTGTTGCTTACGTTTGCCTTCAGCTTATCCATCAGTTTGGATAAAGTGACGGCCGAAACCTTCCTTTGCTGTTGCTTGTCTATTCTGACTAATGTTACTTTGTTGGGTTTCATATTCAAATAAGTTATTTGGCGGGTTAATGATTACTTTGGAACAGTTGTGACAACAGGTGTTGACACACTTGTTCCACCGCAGTTGCCACAGTCGTTCCATGACTATGGAACAGTTGTGACAACAGGCTTGGAACGACCGTGTCCTCCTCGGTGGTACGACTGTGACAAAAGCGTATGATACTATTGAGACAACAGTTGCACAATAATTTATAGACTTTCTATATACTCATCGTAAAGATTGCCGGTGTCATAGCCATAACTCTTGAAGAGATTGGCTATTTTCGCCTGCTGTTCTTCCGTGATGAGTTTCTCGCCTCTTATGCAACGATAATAGCTGGTTCGCCCACCGAGGATTCGCACAACTCTTGATTTCATCTCGCCGAAGTGTTTCATCCTCACCTCGTCGAATATGTGCTGTGCTCCCTTGGCATAGCGCTTTGCTATGGCCTCTTCAAACTGGTCGCACTGTCCGTCCGCCTTGAGTGAAGAAGGCATTACGGTGCTGCCATGCGTTTTCTGGTCACCAAACATTTTGTATGCCAGGTGTTTTACACATTTGTCTGCCCTTGGGCATCCTTCGAGGAAGCACATTGTGATGTTGGCTCCCAAATTTCTTATTAATTCTTCCTTTTCCATGTTATTTTGGTTTTTTGTCGTGCAAATGTACAACAAATACTTCAATTACGCAAGAAAAACCGCTAAAAAATGATGGTATTTCATCATAAAAACCCCTGTAATTGTGTTGTCTTAGCCCTATTTTCAGAACATCTGTCAGCGTCGAAAATTTGTAATGCACTGATATACAGTGTATTAAAACTCCACACTGACAGTGACAGATGTTTTACAACTTTTATTTTTTGCACGACTATGTCTTACACCGTAAAATCATAGTATTCAGTATGATGTGCTTCAAACTCATCATGAAACTCCCCACCCTCTGCCTATTCTCTATGTAAGCGTCTCCACGATGACGTATTGCGTTGTCCAAATTAATTGTTTACCTTTGCCGCGTTTTTTAAAAAGGTAACAATGAAAATAGCAGAAGAACGTTATGAGGAGACTTGGAACAGTTATCTTGAGCTTCTCAACAA
>JALERP010000083.1 GCA_022764085.1 Prevotella sp. | reverse complement strand
TAAAGAATAGAAATGAGTATATTAACATTATTCGTAGTAATACCTGTACTGATGCTCCTGGGCCTTTGGCTCTCGCGCAATCTCAATCAGGTTCGTGGAGTGATGGTGGTTGGTTCGTCATGCCTTCTCGCCCTCTCCATCTGGCTTACGTTAGCCTTCATTCAGGCACGTCAGGCGGGCGACACATCCGAGATGCTGTTCACCTACAACACCCCTTGGTTCCGCCCTCTCAACATAGCCTATTCGGTGGGTGTTGACGGTATATCGGTTGTCATGCTCTTGCTTTCCGCCGTAATCGTCTTCACCGGTACATTTGCCTCCTGGCAGCTCAAGCCCCTAACCAAGGAGTACTTCCTGTGGTTCACGCTTCTGTCAACCGGTGTGTTCGGATTCTTCATCTGCACCGACCTCTTCACCATGTTCATGTTCTATGAGGTTGCTCTTATCCCGATGTATCTTCTCATCGGCGTATGGGGCAGCGGTAACAAGGAATATGCAGCCATGAAGCTCACCCTGATGCTTATGGGAGGTTCGGCACTTCTCATCATCGGTATTCTCGGCATCTACTTCTTCAGCGGTGCCACAACAATGAATGTCAATGAGATTGCCGCCATGCACAACATCGCGCCTGAGGTGCAGAAGGTGTTCTTCCCCTTCATCTTCATCGGTTTCGGTGTTCTTGGTGCAATGTTCCCGTTCCACACTTGGTCGCCCGACGGTCATGCCTCCGCGCCCACGGCAGTGTCAATGCTCCATGCCGGTGTGCTCATGAAGCTCGGAGGCTATGGTTGCTTCCGCGTCGCCATGTATCTTCTGCCCGATGCCGCCAACGAGTTGGCTTGGATATTCCTTATCCTCACCACTATCTCTGTGGTATATGGAGCACTTTCTGCCTGTGTGCAGACCGACTTGAAGTACATCAACGCCTATTCGTCGGTGTCCCACTGTGGCTTGGTGCTTTTCGCACTGCTGATGATGACCCGCACCTCTTGCACCGGCGCCATCCTTCAGATGCTCTCCCACGGACTTATGACAGCCCTCTTCTTCGCCCTCATCGGTATGATATACGGCCGTACCCACACACGTGACGTGCGCCGCTTGGGAGGCTTGATGAAGATTATGCCATTCCTCGCAGTAGGATATGTCATTGCCGGTCTTGCCAACCTCGGTCTTCCGGGATTCTCAGGCTTCGTGGCAGAGATGACCATCTTCGTGGGTTCGTTTGAGAATGCCGGCACATTCCACAGTGCCTGCACCATCATCGCCTGTATGTCGATTGTAGTGACCGCAGTTTATATCCTGCGCGTTGTAGGCAAGATTCTCTACGGCGAGGTTGCCGACAAGCACTACCTCGAACTTACCGATGCCACATGGGACGAGCGCTTTGCCGTATGCTGCCTAATCGCATGCGTAGCCGGCCTTGGTCTGGCTCCTATGTGGGCAAGCAATGTCATCGGCGATGCCGTCAACCCTATTATCAACGTATTAAGTCAAAACATATAATCAGTAGGAAACAATGGATTACAGTCAGTTTTTCAACATGATACCCGAGGCAACCCTTATGGCAGCCCTCGTGATAGTCTTTCTCGCCGACCTAATCTTCAAGGGCGAAAGAAAGCATTGCTACACCAGTCTGCTGATGTATGTTGGCCTCTTGGCACAGACGGTAGTATGCTTCACGGCATCTCCCACCGAGGCATTCAGCGGACTCTATGAGGCTTCCGCCGCATGCAACGCCATGAAGGGCATCCTCACGGCCGGCACGTTTATAGTTGTCGTGATGGCACAGTCATGGCTTGTACAAGAAGATGTAAAGCGCGTGAGCGGCGAGTTCTACACCCTCACCCTCTCCACCCTTCTCGGTATGTATGTGATGATGTCCGCAGGACACTTCCTGATGTTCTTCCTCGGACTTGAGATGGCTTCCGTGCCAATGGCATGTATGGTAGCCCTCAACAAGTATCGCAAGGAGTCGGCAGAGGCAGCCGCCAAGTTCATCCTCACCGCCACATTCTCAAGCGGTGTGATGCTCTATGGCATCTCGTTCCTCTATGCCGTCACGGGCACACTTTATTTTGGCGATGCAGTGAACAGCATCACAGCCTCACCGCTCGTCATCATGGGTCTTGTGTTCTTCTTCAGCGGTCTTGGCTTCAAGATTTCTCTCGTGCCGTTCCACTTCTGGACAGCCGACACCTATCAGGGAGCTCCAACAGCCGTGACGGGTTATCTTAGCGTCATCTCCAAGGGTGCTGCCACCTTCACCCTTATGGCCATCCTCATGAAGGTGTTCTCGCCTGTTGTTGAGTATTACGAGTATCTGCTCTACATAGTCATCGTGCTCACCATCACCATTGGCAACCTCTTTGCCATCCGTCAGAACGAGCTAAAGCGATTTATGGCTTTCAGCTCTATCTCACAGGCTGGATATATCATGCTCGCCGCCATCGGCAGCAGTGCGATGGGTGTTACCGCGCTGATGTACTATGTTCTTGTGTATGTGGTAGCCAACATGTCTGTCTTCACCGTCATCAATGTTGTTGAGACCCGTGGTGCAGGCACAACCAAGATGAGTTGCTACAACGGACTTTACCAGACCAACCCCAAGCTGTCGTTCCTCATGACGTTGGCATTGTTCTCGTTGGCAGGTATTCCTCCGTTTGCCGGAATGTTCTCGAAGTTCTTCGTCTTCCTTGCAGCCGCACAGCAGGGTTCGTTCTGGGCATACTTCGTAGTTTTCATCGCCTTGGTCAACACCGTGGTGAGCCTCTACTACTACCTACTCATAGTCAAGGCGATGTACATCATCCCGACAGAGTCACCCCTGCCCTCGTTCAAGAGCGACTTCAACACCAAATTGGCTCTCGCCCTCTGCACCGTAGGCATCGTCCTCTTTGGAGTATGCAGTTGCATATATGATTGGCTTACTGCCGTGGCATTAAGCTAATCACATTTGTATAGAACATTATAAAAAAGGAATTGCCTGTTATCAGGCAATTCTTTTTTTTATACAGTTTCATTAATTATTATTGTTCTTTTTCAGATTTTGGATAGTAAGTTTTCTCAAGTCGTAAAAGCTACCATTGTAAATATCAAAATCCACATACCCTTTTATACCAGGCAATTTGCCGCAATCGGTGTGCTGCCAGAACTTCCATGCACCCTGATATTCAACCTTCTCAACATAATAGTGAGCTATCCAATATGGATAATCATCAAAAACCTTGTCGCTAAGGTAGCGTGTCTTGAATTTATAATAAGTATAGATGATAGGTTTAACTCCATATTCCTCCTCTACGATGTTGAGCCAGGTAAGCACGCTCTCCTTAAACTCCTCGTCAGTCTGATTTTTTGCTTTGTGCTCAACATCGAGCACAGGCGGAAGATCACCTACCTCCAATTGAACGTTCTTGATAAAATATCGTGCTTGTGCCTCTGCACTTGAATGTACGCTCCAAAAATGATAAGCGCCACGAATAAACCCATATTCGCGAGCATTGTAAAAATTGTCTTCAAAGCTGTTGTCCAGTTTGCTTGCCCCTTCCGTAGCTTTAATCATTACGAATCGTACTGGGCATTTTTCAATCATAGCATTATTCTTGAGTGTCTCCCAGTCAATCTCGCCCTGATAATGGCTTATGTCAATACCATGTATTTCATATCCCTCCGGATATGAGATGTCACCGTAGAGAGCCCGCCAACGGAAACCGAAAGGCGAAACGAAGAAATAATAAAAAAAATAGACGTATAGCAGGACAACCACTGAGCCTCCAAGCCACCATGCCCATCCAGGCAATTTTTGTAAAAAACGTAAAAGTACGCCGGGCTTTTTCCGGCGTACTGTACTTGTGTATTTTCTTTTACGTGTTTGCTGAGGCATAACAAAAAATTAAGCCTGTTCGAGTGCGAGAGTCTTGGTAGGTTGGTCGCACACCTCTGTCGGTCCCCAATACTGGATTGGTCCGGGATATACGTATGCAGTCTCACGTGCCCATACGTCACGCTTAGATGCAAACTCCTTGAATGGCGCACCGTCAAGCTCCACGAGAGCTTTGCGAATAACAGGCTTCATCTCGCCGTTTCGACGCTCCATGTTCATCATCATTGTAATAGGCACACCACCTGCAATCCACTGGTCAGCAGGAGCTGTTGTGTTCTTCACGATAGCCATGTAGCCAGTCTTGCCATTGGCAATGAGCTGGGCAGCACTTGTACCGAGTGCATAGCAATAGTCGGCGTCGAAGTTAGAAGGAGCGGCGCATCTTCCCTCGTATCCGAAGAAGTGGTGCTGTGCGGCAAACTTGCCCACATACTTGCCTTCAGCCTTCATCTCAGCGAGACGGGCCTCACACATTGCAGAGAGGAGCTTCTCAGTCTCGATGAGCGATACCTGTACGTTTCCGTGCGGGTCGCGGTCGAGCGAGAGCTGGCGTGCCACGTCGGCAGGCAGAGTCTCGAATGTTGCGGCATTCTCCTTTGAGAGATGCTCGATAATATATTTGCGCTGTGCATCCTTGTCGAGATCTTTGTAATCGGCACCGTGAGCTGCGAGCAGGTCGTTGAGTTCCTGGATAAGGCGACCGATGGCCGGTATGAACTCGATAAGTCCCTCAGGCACGATGACAGTACCGAAATTATTGCCGTCCTCGGCACGCTTTGCGATAGCTTGGCATAGGTCGTCAACAATTTGGTTGAGGGTCATGTCCTTCTGCTCCACTTCCTCACTTACGAGGCAGATGTTGGGCTGGCACTGAAGTGCGCACTCGAGTGCGATATGGCTTGCAGAGCGTCCCATCACCTTTATGAAGTGCCAATACTTGCGTGCAGAGTTGCAGTCGCGCTCGATATTACCGATAAGTTCAGAATAAGTCTTGCATGCAGTGTCGAAACCGAACGAAGTCTCTATCTGCTCGTTCTTAAGGTCGCCGTCGATAGTTTTTGGGCAACCAATAACCTGAATGCCGTAGTTCTTGGCAGCATAATATTCTGCAAGAACGCATGCGTTGGTGTTTGAGTCATCACCGCCTATGATAACGATAGCAGAGAGATTAAGCTCTCGTGCAATCTCCAGTCCCTTCTCAAACTGCTCTACCTTTTCGAGCTTAGTACGTCCAGAACCAATCATGTCGAAACCGCCGGTGTTGCGATATTCGTCGATAACCTCCTTGGTTAGCTCCTTGTAGTTGTGGTCAACAAATCCGCCTGGGCCGAGGATGAAACCGAAGAGGCGGTTCTCGGGATTAAGACGCTTGATTTGGTCGAACAGACCTGTGATGACGTTGTGACCGCCAGGGGCCTGACCGCCGCTGAGGATGACACCAACGTTGATTTTAGAGTTGTTCTCACTCTCCGCGGGTTCAAACTCAATGATAGGCATTCCATAGGTGTTAGGGAAGAGTTTCTTAATGTCTTCCTGATTATCTACACTCTGTGTGGGTGCACCTTCCTTGATTTTCACTGCACCCTGTAGGGCCTTCGGCAACTTTGGCTGATAGGCTGCCCTTGCAATTTGCAAAGCACTTTTTTCCATAATTTATTAAATGTTTATACTATGAATAACGAATATTACATTAAATCTTGTGCAAAATTAGCAATTTTCAGCGAAAAAAACAAGGAAAAGACACTAAATTTGTTTTTTTAATGTTTTTTATTTGATATAGTTGGTGTTAATTCGATTTTTTTGCTTAACTTTGCATAAAATGAAATAAAGAAAAAAACAAAAAGGTGATAAAATTATGGCAAAGAGAAAAGATCTTAAAAGTATAGTGTCAGACACATGTGCTGACCTCGTGGCAGAAGTGGTAGCTATTTCCACATACGAAGTGAAGGCTAATCATGACAATGTGTTGAACATCATCAGCAGCATATTAAAGGTGCGCAACGACTATGTCAAACGTATTTCCCATCCGGAACCCGGTATGGAACCAAAGGCTTATTTCAGGAAAATCACTGAAGACTTCGTGGCAGAGGTTAGCGAGATAGCTGACCATATAAGCAATCTGCATGCCTAATAATATATAATAAGGTGTATATTATATAATGACATTTGTAAAAAGATTCAGCCGGTGGATGTTATATAAATGTATGGGGTGGACTATTGACGTGACAGTTCCGCATCCGGATAAGTATATAATCTGCCTGGCGCCGCATACCAGCAATTGGGACTTCCTGATAGGACAGTTGTATTCAAGGGCCGAGGACGTGAAGAGCGGATTCCTTATGAAAAAGGAATGGTTTTTCTGGCCTTTGGGTTCTCTGTTCAAAAGTCTTGGTGGAATACCTGTCTGGAGATCGAAAAAGACAAGCATGACCGACAACCTTGCAGAGACGGCTCTCAAAGAGAAAGAGTTTCACCTTTGCATCACTCCCGAAGGCACACGCTCGCTAACAACAGAATGGAAAAGGGGATTCTACTATATCGCACTCAAGGCCGGAATACCTATTCTTCTCTATGGAGTGGATTACAAGAAGAAGGTTATCAGATGTACCAAATATATCATTCCCAATGGTAACATCGAAGAACAGATGAGGGAAATAAAGTTGTATTTCAGGGATTTCAAAGGGAAATACCCGGAGAAATTCAGCATAGGAGATATTTAGATGAGACACCTAAAGACTTTGGCTGCCACGCTACTGACGGCAATGGTTTCGACCGTTTCCACAGCACAGGAGAGCCGGGACGTACTTTCCACGTGGGAGGGAATTGACTACGACGGAAACCCTTGGGTGGTGAATGTCTCTGAATCGTGGAAACCTACAAAGGGAATGTACAACCGTCACCTATCGTTGTGGTCAAGCCATGGAAGATATTACGATGTGAAAAGGGGTGGATGGAAATGGCAACGTCCAAGTATGTTCTGCACCACCGAGGACCTCTTTACACAGAGTATTGTAGTACCGTATCTAATCCCGATGTTAGAGAATAGCGGAGCGTATGTATTCACGCCCAGGGAGCGAGACTGGCAACGCAACGAGGTAATAGTGGATAACGATGACAACACTCCTGGAGTGACATACATAGAAGTTAACACCAAGGAACACTGGCAGGATGCAGGCAGACAGGGATTCGCCAGCTGCGAAGATATGCTTCTCGATGGGGAAAATCCTTTCTCCACAGGCACATTACGACTATGTCCCGCTATAAAGAAGGCAAAGAAGGCGAGCCTTGTGTCCTACCAGCCCCATATTCCCGAATCTGGCAGTTATGCCGTTTATGTAAGCTATGCCACTATGGAAAACAGTGCTGATGACGTGACTTATACCGTGTGGCACAAGGGACAGGAGACGCATTTCAAGGTCAACCAGCGAATGGGCGGGGGAACATGGGTGTATCTCGGAACGTTTGAATTTGATGAGGGATGTAACGAGTTCAACCGCGTGGTGGTGAGCAACCTCAGTTCGAGAAAACGTGCAGTTGTGACAACAGATGCCGTGAGGTTTGGAGGCGGTATGGGTAACATAGCCCGACTGCCCCTTGACGGTGTATATTTGCCACAGGACACTACAGCCACAGGTCATCAATTGCCCCCTTCTCCACGTGTGAGCGGACTGCCCCGTTGTCTCGAAGGTGCAAGATACTATGCCCATTGGGCGGGAATGCCCTACGAGATATACAGTGGCAGGCAAGGCACAGATGACTATGCTGATGATATCAACTCGCGCTCCTATATGACAAACTATATAGGAGGCGGTTCCGTATATATGCCAAATCAAGAGGGACTCCGAGTGCCTATCGAGCTCTCGCTTGGTGTACACAGCGATGCCGGCTATGGCCCATGCGACTCCATTGTGGGTACGCTCACCATCTGCACTACCGATTTTAATAACGGTCTGCTTGATGCTGGCATTTCACGACAGGCATCCAAGAACTTTGCCCAACGTCTGCTCAACGAAATACCAGAAGACATTGCAAAGGTGTATGGCAAGTGGAACAAACGCGAACTCTACGACCGCAACTATTCCGAGTCGAGAGTTCCCTCAGTGCCAAGTGCTATACTCGAGACATTGTCACACCAGAACTTCAACGACATGCGGTATGGTCATGACCCCAACTTCAAGTTCACACTTGCAAGGGCTATATATAAATCTATATTAAGATTTGTATGCGACATGCACGGACAGGACTGCGTAGTGACGCCCCTTACCCCCGACCACTTTGCCATAAGCATCGACCACGATGGCGAGGCTACTCTTACATGGAAAGCTGTCAACGACCCCTCTGAACCAACGGCAGAGCCAGCGGGATATGTGGTATATACCAGTACAGGAAGTGCTGGATTCGACAATGGCACTCACGTGCAGGATACTAAAATGAAGGTGAGACTCGAACCGGGAGTGCTCTACTCTTTCCGCGTGGCAGCAGTTAATAAGGGTGGCAGGAGCTTCCCCACAGAGGTGTTGTCGGCGGCATATACTCCCGGAGCAAAATCCACAGTGATGATTGTCAATGCCTTCAACCGTCTGGCATCGCCGGAAGTAAAAATGAACGGTGACAGTTGGCGGTTTGACATAGATGCGGACCCGGGAATAAGCTACGGCAAAACGGCAGCTTGGCTTGGAAGGCAGCTTGAGTGTAATCCCGCCACAGCCGGCAAGGAAGGTCCAGGAGGACTTGGTTACAGCGATGAGTCACTGATGGGACAGTTCATCGCCGGAAACGAATTCAACTATGTTGCCACTCATGCGCGTGCACTTCACACGGCGGGACTATACAATATTATAAGCTGCTCAGACGAGGCACTCGCCTCTGGCAACGCAGACCTTTCGCACTGTAAGATGGCTGATGTGATATTCGGCCTGGAACGTAACGACGGCTATAGCCTTATGAAATATGAGGTGATGTCGGCAGCTCTTCGCCGCTCTCTCGAGGAATTTACCTGCAGGGGCGGTTCCCTGCTCATCAGTGGAGCTTATGTGGCAAGCGATATGGCATCACGCAACCGCGATAATGCCACGAGGGCATTTCTCAACAACACCTTGAAATGTCATATAGCAGGAACATACGAATCCCAGAATGATGCCATATCAGGACTTGGCACTTCCATGCAGTTCCACCACCAGCTCAATGAGCGTCATTATGCCGCCACACGCACCGACATACTCTCACCATTGGCCCCTGCCTTCGCCACAATGCTATATGGCAACGGCAATGCCGCCTGTGTGGCATATAAGGGAGATGACTACCGCGCCATAACAATGGGATTCCCTTTCGAATGTATCAAGGGAGAGAATAAACAAGGCATTGTAATGAGGGCGTTGGCGAGGTTCCTTTTGGGGGATTAGGAATTAGGAATTAGGGATTAGGAATTAGGGATTAGGAATTCAACTTTATATTTAAAATTTTCAATTTTCAACATACAATGTATAAGATTCAATCAAACCAGTCAGGTACTCGCAGTATCGACATCAGCGAGAAACACCTTGAAACGATAGAAAAACACCAGCTTTTTCGCGACCTTATTGACAGCAATGGATTTGTGGATGAGCAGGTTCTTGACAAGCTGAAGCTTAACATACGCTCGCTTTTGGAGTCGGAGACATGCAAGGACAACGATCTTCTCGACCTATGTCTTGACGTAATATACCATGCCAATATGAAGTCCTTCGGCCTCCAACAGCTCGTAGTACTCTATATCAACTGGAAAGAAAAGAACAAAGCGGAGAATAATGCAGAAGTGAATGGAATACCGACTGTCTGACTTTCTGCCAACAACTAAGAAAGAGGTGGAAATGAGAGGATGGGATGAACTTGACATCATCCTGTTCTCAGCTGATGCATACGTGGACCACCCGTCCTTTGGCGCTGCCGTCATTGGACGTACCCTTGAGTCCGCAGGCTATCGAGTGGCTATTGTTCCGCAACCAGACTGGCATGGTGACTACCGCGACTTTAAGAAACTGGGCCGACCGCGCCTGTTCTTTGGAGTGGCTCCGGGGTGTATGGACTCTATGGTGAACAAATACACCGCGGCAAGACGACTGCGCTCGGAGGATGCATATAGTCCGGACGGACGTCACGACTGCCGACCGGAATACCCCACTATAGTATATACGCGCATATTAAAGGAACTATTCCCCGAAGTTCCGGTGATACTTGGAGGAATAGAGGCCTCGCTGCGTCGTCTTACCCACTATGACTATTGGCAGGACAAGGTGCGCCCAAGCATACTCTGTGACAGCGGTGCCGACATGATTATCTACGGTATGGGCGAGAAACCTATATTGGAACTCTGCCGACAGCTCGACGCTGGCATGACAATAGATTCCATACACGATGTGCCGCAGACTGTATATGTCACTCCTTCAAATGACGTACCCGGAGGCATTACAGACGCCGACATCGTGCTACACAGTCACGAGGAATGTCTGCAAAACAAAAAGGCAGAGGCAGAGAATTTCAGACACATCGAGGAGGAGTCAAATATGATGCACGCCCACCGACTATTGCAAGCCGTGGGCAACTATACAGTTGTGGTGAATCCCCCATATCCCCCGATGACCACCGAGGAACTGGATGCATCATTCGACTTGCCTTATACCCGTCTGCCCCACCCCAAATACAAGGGCAAGACCATTCCTGCATACGAGATGATCAAGTTCTCGGTGAACATCCATCGCGGCTGCTTCGGAGGCTGCGCCTTCTGCACCATATCAGCGCATCAGGGAAAGTTCATCACCTGTCGCTCTAAGGAGAGCATTCTGCGCGAGGTGAAGAAGGTGGCGGAGATGCCTGGTTTCAAGGGGTATCTAAGCGACCTCGGCGGTCCTTCTGCCAATATGTACGGCATGCGTGGACACAACCTTGCCGCATGCGGGAAATGCAAGCGCCCAAGTTGCATTCACCCCCAGATATGTCCAAACCTCAACACCGACCATAGCCGACTGCTTGAAATATATCGCGCTGTGGATGCACTGCCTGAAATCAAGAAGAGTTTCATTGGCAGCGGTGTGCGCTATGACCTCCTGTTACATAGGTGCAAGGACGAGAAAGCCAATCGTGCCGCAGAGGAATACACGCTCGAACTTATCAAGAATCATGTAAGCGGAAGGCTGAAGGTTGCTCCAGAACATACCAGTGACAATGTGCTGATGCTTATGCGCAAGCCGTCATTCGATCTGTTCAAGCAATTCAAGGCGATTTTCGACCGCATCAACCGTGCCTACGGACTGCGCCAGCAGATTATCCCCTATTTCATCAGCTCGCATCCCGGATGCACAGCAGCGGATATGGCGGAACTGGCGGTAATCACCAAGGGACTTGACTTCCATCTTGAGCAGGTGCAGGATTTCACGCCCACTCCGATGACTGTGAGCACTGAAACATGGTACACTGGCTTTGATCCTTACACGCTCCAGCCTGTATTCAGTGCCAAGTCACCCACCGACAAGCTCGCCCAGCGTCAGTTCTTCTTCTGGTATAAGCCAGAGGAACGACGCAACATAGAGCGCACACTGAGAATGATGGGCAGAGAGGACCTTATTTGGAAATTAGGAATTAGGAATGAGGGATTAGGAATTAGGAATGCTAAGATTAGCAGTCCTATGATAAACTTTCGGTATGCGCAGCAATTCCTCATTCCTAATTCCTCATTCCTCATTCTCATCATTCCTAATTAAAACTAAACAATTCCTTGTGCCATCATCGCATTGGCAACCTTCATGAATCCGGCGATGTTGGCACCCTTCACGTAGTTGATGTAACCGTTGGGCTCCTTGCCGTACTTCACGCACTGCTCATGGATGTTGTGCATAATCTGGTGGAGGTTCTTGTCAACTTCCTCCTCCGACCATGAGAGACGGATGGCGTTTTGGGTCATTTCAAGGCCTGAGGTGGCAACACCACCGGCATTCACAGCCTTGCCGGGAGCAAAGAGCTGGCCTGCTGCGATAAACTTGTCAACAGCCTCGGCGGTACATCCCATATTTGATACTTCAGCCACTAACAATGGTTTGTTGGCAAGCAATGCGTCGGCATCCTCGCCGCTCACCTCGTTCTGTGTGGCGCAAGGCAGTGCAATGTCGCACTTCACCTCCCAAGGACGCTTTCCGGGAACGAACGTAGCCTCGGGGAATTCCTCGGCGTATGGCTGGCATACGTCGTTGCCGCTGGCTCTAAGTTCGAGCATATAGTCAATCTTCTCGCCGCTGATACCCTCAGGGTCATAGATATATCCGTCAGGACCGGAGATGGTGATAACCTTGGCGCCCAGTTGTGTAGCCTTGGTGGCTGCACCCCATGCCACATTGCCGAAACCACTGATAGCAACAGTCTTGCCCTTGATGTCGAGACCGTGAGTCTGGAGCATCTCATTGACAAAATAGAGGGCACCGAAACCGGTAGCCTCAGGACGAATCTTAGAACCGCCCCATTCCAGTCCCTTGCCTGTGAGCACACCGCTCCATTCATGTGTCAACTTCTTGTACATTCCGAAGAGATAGCCAATTTCCCTTGCGCCAACACCGATGTCGCCTGCGGGAACATCCTCAGAAGGACCAATCACCTTATATAGTTCAGTCATGAAAGCCTGGCAGAATCTCATCACCTCGTTGTCAGAGCGTCCGCGGATAGAGAAGTCAGAACCTCCCTTGCCGCCGCCCATAGGCAGGGTGGTGAGAGCGTTCTTGAATGTCTGCTCGAATCCGAGGAACTTCAGGATAGACAGGTTTACCGACGGGTGGAAGCGCAAGCCTCCCTTATATGGGCCGATAGCCGAGTTGAACTGCACGCGATAACCGATGTTTACGTGTACTTCCCCCTTGTCGTCAACCCAAGGTACACGGAACGTCAATACGCGCTCCGGCTCTACGATACGCTCGATAATCTTGGCTTTTTCAAACTCGGGATGCTGGTTATACACATCCTTTACAGAGAGAAGCACTTCTCTCACAGCCTGTAGGTACTCCAGTTCGCCGGGATGCTTCTGCTCCAGCTGCTGCATTATTTTCTCAACTTCCATAGTGTTACATTTTACTTAGGTTCTACATGTTTTCGTTTCATTGTGTCATAAAGACGCTGCAAATATAGGACTTTTCCTTCAAACTGCCAAGTAAATTCCCAATTATTTTTGTTCGGATAGTTACATTTTGTTAAACAAGTAGCCTTGTTATAGCTTTCGCAACCAATGCCATATTTAAGAAAATGGTTTTTTTTTGATATTTTTTGAGACAAAAAGGAAGCTTTTTGCGAAATATTTCATACCTTTGCAACCAAAATTCATAAAACAGGAAATAATAGAGCATAAATGACAAAAAAACTTAAACCCGGCTCACTTTGCCTTCATTCGGGCTATGAGCCTAAAAATGGTGAACCGATTGAACTGCCTATAGTGCAGAGTACAACATTCAAATATGATAACAGTGACGAGATGGCACTGCTCTTCGACCTCAAGAAAGAGGGGTATTTCTATACCCGACTGCAGAACCCCACCAATGATGCGGTGGCACGAAAGATTGCCACGCTCGAAGGTGGAGTGGGGGCTGTGCTTACCTCTTCGGGACAGGCTGCCAACTTCTATGCGGTGTTTAACATCTGCGAGGCGGGAGACCATATCGTCACCTCGAACGAGATTTACGGTGGCACATTTAATCTCTTCGGTGTCACGCTTAAGAAATTGGGCATCGAGTGCACATTTGTCAATCAGGATGCCTCTGATGAGGAAATCCAGAAGGCGTTCCGCCCGAATACCAAGGCAATGTTCGGAGAGACTATCTCCAATCCGGGATGCAAGGTGCTCGACATCGAGAAATTCGCACGCATAGCCCATAAGAACGGTGTGCCTCTGATTGTTGACAACACATTCGCCACGCCAATCAACTGCCGCCCGTTTGAGTGGGGATGCGACATCGTCACACATTCCACCACAAAGTATATGGACGGACATGCCACCCAGGTGGGAGGATGCGTAGTGGACAGCGGCAACTTCAACTGGCTCGACCATGCCGACAAGTTTCCGGGACTATGCACTCCCGACGAGTCATACCACGGACTCACCTATGCCAAGGCATTCGGCAAGATGGGATACACCACAAAACTCGTTGCCCAGCTTATGCGCGACCTCGGTTCGATACCGGCACCGCAGAACTCATTCCTGCTCAATCTCGGACTTGAGACCCTGGCATTGCGCATAGAGCGTCATTGCCGCAATGCCGAGAAGGTGGCACAGTTCCTGCATGATGACCCGCGTGTGGCTTGGATTGACTATCCCGGACTCGCCGATGACAAGTGTCATGCCCTTGCCGAGAAATACCTTCCCGACGGAAGCTGCGGAGTGATGGCATTCGGACTCAAAGGTGACCGCGACACTGCCATCAAGTTTATGGACTCGCTTGAGATGATAAACATCGTGACCCATGTGGCTGACGTGCGCACCTGTGTGCTACATCCCGCGAGCCACACCCATCGCCAGCTCTCCGAGGAGCAGCTCAAGGCAGCCGGTATTGCCCCCGACCTCATCCGCCTGTCTGTAGGTATAGAGGATGTGGATGATATCATTGCCGACATCAAACAGGCAATGGACAAATGTTTTGAACTTACTCGTTAACATTTAAAAATTTATAGTTATGGTAAAACACATTATTCTCTGGACATTGAATCCGGAATTGACTGCCGGGGAAAAGGCAGAAGTGAAGAAGGAAATCAAGGAAGGACTTGAAGGCCTTCTGGGCCAGGTGCCTGGATTGGTAAGTATTAAGGTGAATGTTGACGGTCGTCTCGACTCGTCCAACTGCGACGTAATGCTCGACAGCACGCTTGAGAGTGCCGAAGCACTCAAGGCTTATGCTTCACATCCCGCCCACGTGGCAGTGGCTGACACCAAGGTGCGCCCATATACCGTGCAGCGCGTGTGTCTCGACTATGAGGAATAGAGCACATTTAACAGTATTAACAATTTAATTAAAAGGAAAAATGAGAAAAGGTTTTTTAGCTTTGTGTCTTGCGCTCTTCACCGCTATTTCGGTGTCGGCACAAGAAAGTAAGTATGGCATAGCCAACCGCGTCGGAGTGGGTGTGTCTGCAGGTACAGAGGGTGTTGGCTTTGACCTCTCAACGTGTTTAACCAAGTATCTCTCCGTCAGGGCAGGATTGGATTTAATGCCCGATTTCAGCATAAATACAGATGCAAACGTAAGTGGCGATGATGGTATGGACTACAGCGGCACGGTCGATATCAAGGGAGCCTTGAAGCGCACCCAGCTAAGTTTTAAGCTCGACTGCTATCCCTTCCCCAACAGCAGTTCGTTCTTTCTGACCGCTGGTGCTGTCTTTGGAGGTGACAAGGTGATAAAGATTACAGGACACAGCGATGAGTTTGCCGCCCTGGTTGCCATGGGAAATGAATTAGGAATCGAAATTGGCGACTATCGTATCCCCATTGACAAAAACGGAAATGTGGCAGGTGGTGTCAAGGTGAGCGGTTTCCGCCCCTATTTCGGACTCGGTTTCGGTCGTCTTATCCCAAAGAAACGCATTGGTTTCCGCTTCGAGCTTGGTGCCCAGATTCATGGCAAACCAAAGGTATATGCTGATGGTATTGGCGACCTTAATGAGTTGCTTGGCCAGGATAGCGATGACGATGTCTCAAAGTTGATAGATAAGCTAACCGTCTATCCTGTACTTAAATTCTCTCTGAGAGGTAGAATATTATAACCTTATTGTATATGAGAAACAAGCTTTCAATTATTGCTTTCATGCTCTTGTTCGTGTTGACGGTGTCGGCACAAGTCAAGGCTAAGTATGTGTTCTACTTCATCGGCGACGGTATGGGTGTCAATCAGGTTAATGCCGCCGAGACCTATCTTGGAGCGATGCAGGGACGTATTGGTACCGAGCCTCTCTGCTTCCCATCCTTCCCTTATGCTGCCTTCGTCAACACGCAGAGCGCTACCAACGGTGTGACCGATTCGGCTGCCGGCGGTACTGCACTCGCATGTGGACAGAAGACCAAGAACGGCACGTTAGGTATGCTTAAAGACCTTGTTACTCCTATCTCAAGTATTGCCGACTGGGCGAGAAACTCGGGAGCAGCTGTTGGTATCACCACAAGTGTGGCGGTTGACCATGCCACTCCTGCAGCATTCTATGCCCATGTGAAAGAACGTCATGAACAATACACCATCGGTAAGCAATTAATAGAGAGTGGCAATGACTTCTATGCAGGTTCTGACTTCACTATCCCCAACGACCCGGAATATCCCAACGGCACAAGTCTCTACGAGAGTGCTGTCGCCAAAGGATTCACTATCGCCCGTGGATATGCCGAATATCAGAAGGCGGCAGACAAGGCTAAGCGTATGATTCTGTTCCAGAGCGAGGAGGCAAGCAATGCCGACCGCTATAGTATCCCGTACGCCCTCGACCGCAAGGAGGGTGCCCTCAGTCTCACCGACATCACCCGTGCCGGAATCGATTTCCTAATGAAGAAGCAGGGAGAGAAGAACGGATTCTTCATGATGATTGAGGGTGGAAAGATTGACTGGGCATGTCATGCCAACGATATGGCGTTTATCCCCGAGCTTATTGATATGGATAATGCTGTGAGAGTGGCATACGAGTTTTATAAGCAGCATCCCGACGAGACTCTCATCATCGTCACAGCTGACCATGAGACAGGAGGTCTTGTACTGGCGAGAAACCTGTATGAACTGCACCTCGACGTGATAGGTCATCAGCGCATCACCATAGAGCGTCTCGGCAAGGAGTTGCACAAGATGCACGACGTCCAGGGCGACAAACTGGAATGGAATACCGTGAAGACCTTTATCACCGAGAATTTCGGATTTTGGGACAAGGTGCAACTGACCGACAATCAGACCAAGAGACTCGAGGATGCCTTCAGGAAAATCATGAACGGCACATCTCAGGATTTGAAGACTCTTTATCAGAAGGACGATGAGCTCGCTGTCACCGTGCGCAACATCCAGGCGGAGTGTGCGCTCGTGGGATGGCAGGTGACAGGTCACAGCAACGGCTATGTGCCTTGCTTTGCTGTAGGTGTCGGTGCGGAGCGCATCCACGGACGTATCGACAATACCGAGATTCCCAAGATTGTAGCCAATATAGCCGGTTGGAAGGCAGAATAACTCGCTAAGGTAGAGCGAAAAAGAAAAAATCCTCCTTTTTTAGAAACTTTAAGTCTCGTTTAGATACAAGGTATTGAATTAATCACTATCTTTGCAGTATCTAACGTTAAAGGTATTTTCTAAAAAAGGAGGATTTTATGAAAAGATTGTTTTTGCTGGCATTATTTGCCATTGTTTCGTCGTTCTCTCAGAATGCAGGCGCTTGTACTGGTATAACGTTGAGAACGATAAGTGGCTCACCCGTCACTGCACGCACCATCGAATGGGCAGGCAATGACTTGGAGAGCAGGTATTCAATTGTTCCGAGAGGTTACTCACAGCGTTCATTCACGCCCGATGGGCAGAAGGAAGGCATGATGTTCACTGCCAAGTACGGATATGTCGGTCTTGCCGTCGAGCAGGCGGAGTTCGTGGTTGAAGGTATCAACGAGGCGGGACTTGCCGCCGGATTGTTCTATTTCCCCGGATATGGGGAGTATGAGACGTATAGTGATGCCAACAAGGAAAAGACAGTGAGCGACTTGCAACTTGTGTCGTGGATACTGAGCAACTTCAAGTCCATCAATGAGGTTAAGAACGCTATCTACGGCATCCACATCGTGACCATCGACCCTCGCGGTTCCACAGTTCATTGGCGCATCACTGAGCCAGGTGGCCGTCAGGTGGTGCTTGAGATTGTAGGCAAACAGGTCAGGTTCTATGAGAACAAGTTGGGAGTGCTAACCAATTCCCCCGGATTTGACTGGCATATCACCAATCTCAACAACTACACCAACCTCTTTGCAGGTCCTATTCATACCCGCGAAATCGGCGATCTCACTCTCACCGCCTTTGGTGGAGGCGGCGGATTGCATGGCATACCCGGCGATATGACTCCCCCGTCGCGATTTGTACGTGCCGCCTTCTTCCAAGCTACGGCTCCCAAACTCGCCACAACGGAGAAGACCGTCATGCAGGCATTCCACATCCTCAACAACTTCGACATCCCCACGGGCATCCAGTTCTCCGAGGGTCAGCGTGTGCCCGACATCCCGAGCGCCACCCAGTGGACTGTTGCCACAGACCTCACCAACCGCCGCATCTATTATCGCACGATGCACAACAGCACCATCCGCTGCTTTGACCTCAAGTCGATAAACTTCGCCAAGGTGAAGTATCAGTCAGCACCACTTGACCACCAGAAGATTCAGCCGGTGGAGATGATGAAAGTGAAGTGAGATGCTATTTGTTAACGTCATGGTCGGTCATCGCTGCAACGCAGGAGTCCGACCATACGTTCTCGGCTGTCTCTATCATGTCTATTATGGTATACCCCAGTTCGGGATAAAATATCCTTTAAAAAATTTGGTAATCTCAATTACTTTTCGTATCTTTGTAGGTGTTAATCAAATAGTTACGAACAATATAAAGAGACTACCAAATGATTTCAAGGGACAAAGTTACAGAAATTTTCTGTATTATTGATGAGTTTTGTAAATTTTTCGAGGCTGAAAATGTTGAAAAGTTGTTAATTACCTCTGATGATAGACGTCGCCGAAGGCGATCCGCATCAATGTCAGACAGTGAAATTATGACTAGGATGGAGAGTCAGATGCCTGAGAGGATTGCCGATGCAAGATGCCACAAAAGAATGGCGTGGTGGTTGGATTTGTTTATGCCAGTCCCGTAAGGTCGAATTTGTATGTGTCGTTTCCATCCCTCCGGGTGTTATGCTGGATGAACATCACCATGTATATCGGCAGATAGATAACGTTGCCTACTGCCTCCACATTGCCTTGGCAGAGAGTGAAGGCGCGTGGAATGGAATATTCCTGGTTTGACATCACTCCCGACAACGCGTTGTGACGATGGTAGTCTTTGCCCGACTTCACTTCTATGGGCAGAATGCTCCCCTCATATTCAACGACAAAGTCAAGTTCGCCCTGTTTCTTGCTGTTGAAATAATATAGAGAATTAGAGTATCCGGCAAGGCCATGGGCATATAGTTCTTGTGCGACGAGGTTCTCATATATACTGCCATTGTTGATGGTGGTTTCGTTGCGTAACAACAGTTGCTGTATGTTGCCTGCATACATGCTTGCCAATAATCCCACGTCATTTAGGAATAGCTTGAAGAGGTTGCGTTGTTTGCTGAGCAGCAATGGTATTCGAGGTTCCTCAACGTTATAAGTAGGTATAGCCACTCCTGCGTCTTTCAGCCATAGGAAACTATCCTCGTATCTGCTGAAACGAGCCTTTTCATTAAGGTTCTTCAATATAAACCGCTTGTTCTTGGCATTCAGCTCCGAAGGGATGAGGTCAAA
>JALERP010000015.1 GCA_022764085.1 Prevotella sp. | reverse complement strand
CTTTGAGGGGGTAGTGTCAATTGCGACGTGGGAGTTCGAGTCTCCTCCTCTTCACATTTTTTGCGGAAATAGCTCAGTTGGTAGAGCACAACCTTGCCAAGGTTGGGGTCGCGGGTCCGAGTCCCGTTTTCCGCTCTTTTTTTTCTATATTATTGAAAAACGAGAAACAATTAACTTTATGAATTTATATCTTAGATATTTTGATAGTGAAATATTGGTTCACACTGTTGATGAAGCAATAGAATTTCTTTCAAGCATAGATGAAATAGGTATGGATGCCAATCTTGAGGCAGACGTGCGTCAATATGCCAATAGCGACATTTTCTATCCCAAGCGTTATAAGATTCGTCCACGGGTTTATTTCATTGTTATTAAGACCGAAGCCGCCACTATGGAGGACTTCAAGAACAAGAAAGCCGTGCGTTCCGCAGCCGATCGTGCCGAGAAACCTTTGGTGGCCCCTGCATTGGCAAAGCTTAACGAGCTGCGTCTTGGTTGGTATGAGGGTACTGTTGATTTCAAGCGTGTGCTGCTTATTCCCGGCACAGGCAAGTTTGAATATCGCGACACCCGCTTTGTTGCCCGTTGCAAGGCTGAGTCGGGCATGGACTGCTACAATCGCATCATCGACAATCTTAGGGAGAGGGTGGATCCGCGCAGTCAGTTTCCTTCACCCAAAGGAAAGAATTTCCAGTTTGAATATCTTGGAGCATTCTAATTTTTACTTTTTGATAATATGAACAAGGTGATGCTGATAGGATATGTGGGGAGAGAGCCTGAGGTGCAGTATGTGGATGTTGACACCCCCGTAGCTCGTATTTCTCTTGCTACATCCGAGAGGGGTTATACGTTGCAGAACGGCACCCAGGTGCCGCAGCGCACCGATTGGCACACCGTCATCTTATGGAGAAAGTTGGCCAAGACCGTAGAGCAGTATGTCCACAAGGGCGACCGTCTCTACGTTGAGGGCCGGCTTAGGTATTCCGCATACAACGACAAGGAGGGAATAAGGCGAACGACAACGGAAATATGGGCGGAAAATATGGAGATGTTGTCATCTAAAGAATAATGTTTTGATACCGGTAGATATATTTAGTTCATTCGACCAAGTGCAATTCTTGGTACCATCGGCTGGGGCGGTTGTCTCAGCTGTTCTTGCTATGTTGTTGCTCATAGTGTCGGGATTTGCATCAGGTTCCGAGATAGCGATTTTCTCGCTCACTCCAAATGATGTGAGTGAGTTACAGGAGGGAAAGACCGATGCCGACCGCAAGGTGATTAGTCTCCGTGAGGATTCAGAGCGCACGCTTGCCACAATTCTCATCGCCAACAATCTGGTAAATGTTACCATCATTATGCTCTGCAACTACTTCTTTGCCCATGTAGTGGATTTCGGTCAGGCTTATTGGTTGCAGTTTGTTTGCCTGACGGTACTGCTCACATTCCTTCTGCTTCTTTTCGGTGAGATAATGCCAAAGGTGTATTCCGCCCACAAGCCCGTGGAGTTTTGCCGCAAGGTGGTGGGGCCTCTTTGTTTCTGCCGAAAGGTGTTCTATCCTTTTGCCTATATTCTTATCCGTTCGGGCATCCTGGCTGAGAAGGTGGTGCAGAAGGAGAATCGCATCCTTAGTGTGGATGACTTGGAACAGGCATTGGAACTTACTGATAAGGAGGAGATTAAGGAGGAAAAGAATATCCTTGAAAGTATTGTGCGCTTTGGCGACGAAACAGCCAAGGAGGTTATGACGAGCCGTCAGGATGTGACAGTGCTCGACATGCAGTCGCCATTCACTGAGGTGCTCAAGTGCATTGTTGAAAATAACTATTCTCGCATTCCTGTCTTTCAGGACAGCATCGACAATATCCGTGGAATACTGTATATTAAGGACTTGCTGCCACATCTTGGCAAGTCCAACACGTTCCGCTGGCAGTCGCTCATACGCCCGCCTTATTTCGTCCCTGAGACAAAAAAGATTGATGACCTCTTGCGCGAATTCCAAAACAACAAGGTGCACATTGCCGTCGTGGTGGATGAATTTGGCGGAACGAGCGGAATTGTAACCCTCGAGGATATACTTGAGGAGATTGTTGGAGAAATCAACGACGAGTATGACGAGGAAGAGAAGAACTACGTTAGGGTAAACAACAATACCTATATCTTTGAGGGCAAGACCCTGCTAAGTGATTTCTACAAAACCCTTGACATAGACAGCGAGGAGTTTGAGGACATCGAGGGCGACGCCGACACGTTGGCGGGCCTACTTTTGGAGATAAAGGGCGAGTTCCCGAAAATAAACGAGAAGATTGAGTATTCCAACTTCACTTTCCAAGTGCTGAAGATGGACGAGCGGCGCATAATGAAGATTAAGGTGACAATTAAGCCTTGACACTTGCGTCATTGCGCCTTGAACACTACAAGATATCTGGGCAAATTGATTACCTTCAGTCGTTTATACCAGGTCTTGGTGGTTGTCGAAGAATCAATCCTTGCATGGCCCGAGATGATATAGTAGCTTGCGGCGTACTCGTCCATTACGTCCAGAAAAGCTCTCTTTATGCGGGAGCATTTCTCGTTGATGGCATTGTCGAGAGGGTTGGTAAGATGAACCACGCTCTCCTCAATCTTTCCCAAGTCCATCATCTTGGCTGTCTTTCGATACCATTGCCTCAATTCATCCTTATATTCGGAAAGATGCTTGAACTCAATACCCTCGGGGTGGTTGAGAAATAATAGATAGACAGCCTTGTGAACTGGTTGCAGGTCAACCTCCACATTGCCCAGGTCTGGAAGCAGGAAACGATAATCAGACGTTATGACGAGTCTGCTTAATTTTCCCCTTGCCGCTTCCGCCTTCAGTTCATCGAGCATATGGCTCCCAAGGGCAGACAATATCAGGTCATTGCGTCCTGCCGCCCTCAGCTTTATTGCAATGTCATGCAACTGTGAGGCCAGTTGTTCAGGATTGTTCACTCCGTCATTCATTATACATGTCCATATTATCCCTCAACCATGTTTTCCATTTATCCAAGATTGAAGGTTTCTTGTTTCCGGGTTCTTGTTTCGGCTTTTCCTCTCTTATTGGTTCTGCAGCCGGCTCCACTTCGGGAGCAACCACAACAAAGGGGGGCTCAGGCTCCTTAATCTCTACCGTCTCTTCCTTTTTCATCTCTGGCTTTGGTTTCTTCACAGGCTTGTAAAGGTCCTTTATCAACTGCTCAAAGTGCTCGTCGCCGTCATTTATCTTTTCTTCCTTGTGTTCGGTAAACTCGTTGTCAATGCCTGTGGCTAATATAGTCACCTTGGCATCCTCGCCAAGAGAGTCGTCGGTTGATGTTCCCCATATCACCTCTATGTCAGGATCCAACTGGTCGAAGAACTCGTCGATTTCCTGCATTTCGTTTACGTATATCTGGTGCTCGGTACTTGCATATATGTTAAACAATATCTTCTTAGCCTTGTTGATGTCATTACCGCATAACAATGGCGAATCCAGGGCATCAATGATTGCCCTTTCTATTCTTTTGTTGCCGCTTGCCCTTCCTATAGCCATAATAGCGCCGCCACCCTTGCGGGTGGTAGTCTCAACATCACGGAAGTCAAGGTTAATATTACCGTCGCTGTGGAAAGTTATCAGCTCAGATATGCCTTTCACAGCCTCTTTAAGTACGTCATCCGCGCGCTTGAATGCCTCGTTAAGTGATATTGGTGAATCGGAATATACGTCGCAAAGTCTCTCGTTGTTGATAACGAGCATAGCGTCAACATATTTCCTCAGTTCCTCCACACCCTTCAAAGCCTTTACTATTTTTTTCTTCCGCTCAAAATAGAATGGTATTGTGACAATGGCAACGGTAAGGATACCGAGCTCCTGTGCTATCTGTGCCACTACGGGAGCCGCACCGGTACCAGTGCCGCCTCCCATTCCTGCAGTGATGAATACCATCTTAGTTCCGTCGTTGAGCAATGTGCGAATATCGTCAATGTTGTTTTCTGCCTCACTCTTTCCCACTTCGGGATTGGCACCTGCACCGAGTCCTTCTCCCAATTGCAGTTTTACGGGCACGGGAGACTTAGACAGCACCTTGCTGTCGGTATTGCATACCGCAAACGACACACCCTCAATGCCCTCGTCATACATGTTTCTGACGGCATTGCAACCGGCACCGCCAACGCCGACTACCTTCAGTATTCTCATTGACCTGTCCTCTACAAAACCAAAGTCAATGGGAGGCAGATTGCTTATTTCGTTCATATAATTAAAGCGTTATATTGTATTTTGGATGCAAAGGTATGAATTATTTCCGAAATAACCAAAACTTCGCAAGGCTTGCGATAATAAAACACCAAGACTTGGTGGTCTTGGTGTATGTATATATATAATAAGGTGAAATCAATCTTCTTTCAACAGTTTCTCCAGAAAATCGTCTAGGTCCTTGTCAAGGCCCTCCATAAGGTCAGGGTCAATGATAACGGTATCGTCATCAACAACGTAGAGTTCGGCGATGTTTTCCTTGTCCTCATCCTCGAGAACGAAAGAATAGGGTCGTATTACCGCCATGTTCTCCACGAGCTTTTTCTCCCGCTCAAGGCACTTGCGCAGCTGCTTTGCCACTACATCGTAGAAACTGTCATCCTGGTTGTTTATCCACTTCTCGATGATGACACGGGTAATCTCGCGGTCGTCGTCGTCGAATGCCACAAGCTCACCCGTCTCCTGGTTCACGCGGATGTGAATGTCGGTGAAAATGGATGGCTCCTGTGTGGCAGGAAACTTGTCTGCCACCTTTCTGATGGCACGCTCAATCTGCTGGATAGTCTGATCTGTAGTCTTCATAATAATTATGCTTTTATTATTTCCAAGTACAAAAGTACATAAAAAAACGGAAACTGCAAACGATTACGAACTTTTTTTCAAAAAAATGCCAAAAATTGTTTGATAATTGGAAAAGTCATAGTACCTTTGCACTTGATGAAAAGCAAAATCACACATTCGGGAATTGTTGAGAGTGTCAGCGACCGACTTGTCAGAGTGCGCATAGTACAGGCTGCCGCTTGTGCCGCATGCAAGGTGGCGGGGCATTGTACTGCCTCGGAGAGCAAAGTCAAGATAATTGATGTATGCACCTCTGAGTGGTCTTCCTATACAAAGGGTGACGCGGTAACGGTGTCGGTGTCGGAAAGCTCTGCGCGCAAGGCACTCCTGGTGGGATTTGGAATGCCGTTTGCCGTAATGGTGGGGGTGGTGTTCATCACGTTGTGGCTCACCTGCAACGAGACGGTATCCGCCTTGGCGGGACTTGCCGCGCTCATACCTTATTATATTTTAGTGTGGCTGTTTCGCGAACGTATTGGAGGCAGTGTGACGTTCGGAATAGAAAAACTATCAGAGTAGAAAATCAAAAAACAAACCAAAAATAAAGTAAGTATTATGAATTTTATGTTAATCGCAGTGATTGTACTTGGAGCCATCGCACTTGTGGCAGCCGCCGTGTTGTACGTTTGTTCCAAAAAGTTTGCTGTGAAGGAAGACCCCAGGATTGCCCAGGTGTCTGCCGTCTTGCCACAGGCCAACTGTGGCGGATGCGGATTCCCTGGTTGTTCGGGTATGGCCGACGCTCTTGTGAAGGCAGCTGACGGAGGTAGCCTCGAAGGACTTAACTGTCCCGTGGGCGGTGCTGTCGTGATGGAGCAGGTGGCTGACCTTTTAGGTATGGCTGTTGCCAATACCGAGCCTATGGTGGCTGTGGTGAGATGCAACGGCACGTGTGAAAACCGTCCCAAGACTGCTGAGTATTGCGGACTGCGCACTTGTTCGGCTATGAACGCATGTGCAGCCGGCGAGACTGCCTGCGGATATGGATGCCTCGGTTGCGGCGACTGTGCCGCTGCATGCCAGTTTGGTGCGGTGACCATTAATCCGGAGACAGGACTGGCTGAGGTGAACGAAGACCTTTGCACTGCCTGTGGGGCGTGTGTCAAGGCATGTCCGCGCCACATCATCGAACTGCGCAAGAAAGGGCCAAAGGGCCGACGCGTGTATGTGAGTTGCGTAAACCGCGACAAGGGTCCTGCCGCAAAGAAGGCGTGTGCCGCTGCATGTATCGGATGCGGCAAATGCGAGAAGGAGTGTCCGTTCGGTGCTATCACTGTTGAGTGCAATCTCTCGTACATCGACCCACAGAAGTGCCGTGCTTGCCGCAAGTGCGAGAAAGTATGTCCGACGGGCGCCATCAAGGCGGTGAATTTCCCCGCTCCAAAGAAGGTGGCCGCCGAAGTGAGCGAGACAGCTGAGAAAACTGAAAATTAATACAGTAAGTAACTGAAAATCTTATGAAAATCAGAACATTTAGAATAGGAGGAATACACCCCGAGGAGAACAAGCTCACCCACGAGGTGCCTACACAGGTGGCCCCGCTGCCCAAGCAGGCCATATTCCCGTTGTCGCAGCACATCGGTGCTCCGGCAAAGCCAGTGGTGGCTAAGGGCGACGTGGTCAAGGTGGGTACGTTGCTCGCCGAGGCGGGTGGTTTCGTCTCTGCCCCGATTTATTCTTCAGTGTCGGGAAAGGTGTTAAAGATTGATTCTGCCTTCGATGCCTCAGGATACCGCAAGCCTGCCATCATCGTAAGTGTTGAGGGAGACGAGTGGGAGGAAAGCATCGACCGCAGCGACAAGCTCGTGAAGATTGAAGACCGTGCGGAACTCACTCCCGAAAGCATCGTGGAGAGTATTAAGAAGGCTGGTATCACAGGTATGGGCGGTGCCGGATTCCCCACATTCATCAAACTGTGTCCTCCTCCAGGAGCCACAGCAGAGTGTGTCATCATCAATGCCGTGGAGTGTGAACCGTATATTACATCCGACTACCGGCTGATGATGGAGCACGCCGACGAGATTATCGTCGGACTGCAACTGCTGATGAAGGCAGCCAAGGTGGAAAAGGGATATATAGGTATTGAGACCAACAAGCCCGCAGCCATCGAACTGCTCACACAGAAGGCCGCCGCCGACTCGCGCATCGAGGTGGTGCCTCTGAAGCAGCGTTATCCGCAGGGCGGCGAGAAGCAGTTGGTTGATGCAGTGATTCGCCGTCAGGTGCCTGCTCCTCCCGCTATTCCCGTTAATGTGGGTGCCATCGTGCAGAACGTGGGAACGGCGTTTGCCGTTTATCAGGCTGTGATGAAGAATAAGCCACTGTTTGAGCGCTACACTACCGTTACAGGTAAAAAACTCTCTAAGCCAGGTAATTACCTTGTGCGTATGGGTACACCTATGCACGACCTTATAGAGATATGCGGCGGAATGCCCGATGATGACAACAAGCTGCTGGCCGGAGGTCCGATGATGGGACGCGCCCTTACCACCGACGAGGTGCCTGTGTGCAAGGGAACGAACAGTATCACAATCCTCAGCGGCAGTGACGCGCGCCGCAAGCCTGCCGACCCCTGCATCCGCTGCGGCAAGTGTGTTAACGTATGTCCGATGGGACTTGAGCCTTACTTGCTCGCCACGCTCTCGTCAAAGAAGATGTGGGATAGGGCGGAGGCCGAAGACGTGGTGTCGTGCATAGAGTGCGGTTCGTGTCAGTTTACATGTCCGTCACACCGTCCTATCCTCGACAATATCCGCAACGGAAAGTCAACGGTAATGGGAATCATCCGTGCCCGCAATGCAAAGAAGTAATTTCCAAATAGTAAATTTGTCAATACTAAATAACGAAAGATGTCAAAGTTAATAATATCCCTTTCGCCCCACGCCCACGGCACCGACTCGGTAGAGCGCAACATGTATGGCGTAATCATCGCCCTGCTGCCAGCGTTGCTCGTCTCGTTTGCCTATTTCGGCATCGGTTCGGCGATAGTATGCGCCACAAGCGTATTGGCCTGCGTAGTGTTTGAGTGGGCCATCAACAAATACATACTCCGCAACGAGCGCACTACCGTATGCGACGGCTCTGCCGCCCTCACGGGTCTGCTGCTCGGATTCAACCTTCCCTCCAACCTTCCCATCTGGATTATCCTCATCGGTGCCCTCGTGGCAATCGGTGTTGGCAAGATGAGCTTTGGAGGTTTGGGCTGCAACATCTTCAATCCCGCACTTGTGGGACGTTGCGTGCTCCTCGTCAGTTTTCCTGCGCAGATGACCTCATGGCCGCAGGCAGGACAGCTCACCTCTTATCTCGACGCCGAGACTGGCGCCACACCGCTGTCGGTGATGAAGTGGGCCATCAAGAGCGGCGACCCGTCGGTGCTTGAGCAGCTGCCCAGCAGTTTCAATATGCTGATAGGTCTGCCTGACAGTTGTCAGACCGGAGCCGGTTCGCTTGGAGAGGTATGTGCATTGGCATTGCTTCTTGGCTTGGCATTTATGCTATGGCGCAAGATCATCACTTGGCATATACCCGTGAGCATCCTCGCCACTGTGTTTGTGCTCAGCGGACTGCTCCATCTCGCCAATCCCGCCTACGCCAGTCCTCTTGCTGTGCTCTTCAGCGGTGGATTGATGCTCGGTGCCATCTTCATGGCAACCGACTATGTCACCTCGCCAATGTGCGGACGCGGACAGCTTGTGTATGGAGTGGGCATCGGAGTGCTTACGGTGGTGATACGCAACTGGGGAGCCTATCCCGAGGGAATGTCGTTTGCGATACTCATCATGAACGCGTTCACACCGCTTATCAATACATACGTCAAACCAACAAGATTCGGGGAGGTAGTTAAGAAATGAAAAAGCTGGAATCTACATTATTAAATATGGTGGTGGTGCTCGTGTCTGTGGCAGTTATCACCAGCGGACTTCTCGCATGGATTAACAACGTGACTGAAGAGCCCATACGCCTGCAGGACGAACTGGCACTCGCCAATGGTATCAAGGAGGTGATGGGAACAGACAAGCTCACGGTGACATCAGACGAAGAGGTTACCAAGGAGTTTGACGGCAAGCAACTCAACTTCGTGGTTCACAAGACCGCCGACCAGCAGGGCAAGTTCCTCGGTGCGGCCGTGGAGTCAACAACCATGGGATTCGGCGGCGACCTGAAGGTACTCGTGGGCTTTGACGCCGAGGGCAAGGTGCTTGGATATACAATACTGCAGGCCGCCGAGACACCCGGACTGGGAGCCAAGGCCGACAAGTGGTTCCAGGCCGACGGCAAGGGAAGCATCATCGGCAAGACTGCCGCAAAACCTCTCACGGTGAACAAGGACGGTGGCGACATCGACGCCATCACCGCTTCTACCATCACCTCGCGCGCATTCCTCAAGGCAGTCAACCAGGCATACGCCGTTTATGCCGGACAGGATGACAGCGCAAGCGACGGACATAGTGGAGCGTCAATCCAGAAGAAGGAGAGTAAGTAATATTTTAAAAGAACAAAAGACATGAATTATTTCAAGATAATAAGCAATGGCATTATCAAGGAGAACCCTACGTTCGTCCTTCTGTTAGGTATGTGTCCTACGCTTGCCACCACCACATCTTCCATCAACGGAATGTCGATGGGACTGGCTACAATGTTCGTGCTCGTATGCTCAAACATTGTGGTGTCGCTCATCAAGAGCCTGACGCCCGACAAGGTGCGCATACCGGTATTCGTTGTGGTAATAGCCTCGTTCGTAACCATACTGCAGATGTGCCTCAAGGCCTATCTGCCCGAGATAAACAAGTCGCTCGGACTGTTCATACCGCTCATCGTGGTGAACTGCATCATCCTCGGGCGTGCCGAGGCTTTCGCCTGCAAGAACGGCCCTGTGGCAAGTCTCTGTGACGGTATCGGCATCGGTCTTGGTTTCACCCTCGGACTCACACTTCTCGGCACAGTGCGCGAGTTCTTCGGCGCAGGCAGCATCTTCGGATTCACCCTCCTGCCCGAAACCTACAACGTGCTGCTCTTCATCCTGCCTCCGGGAGCTTTCATCTCCCTTGGCTATCTCATCGCAATAGTAAACAAATTCAAGAAGGCATAACAGATTATGGAATACATATTGATTTTTATCTCGGCGATATTCGTTAACAATATCGTACTTTCCCAGTTCTTGGGAATATGTCCTTTCCTCGGAGTTTCAAAGAAAGTCGATACAGCTCTCGGTATGAGCGCTGCCGTGGCTTTCGTGCTCACGCTTGCCACCGTGGTGACATGGCTTGTGCAGAAACTGGTGCTCGACGCTTTCGGTTTGCAGTACCTGCAGACCATCGCCTTCATCCTGGTCATCGCATCGTTGGTGCAGATGGTGGAGATAGTGATGAAGAAGGTGTCGCCTGCACTTTATCAGGCTCTTGGTATCTTCCTTCCGCTCATCACCACCAACTGTGCAGTGCTCGGCGTGGCTATCTTGGTCATACAGAAAGACTATTCACTCGTAGAAAGCATCATCTATGCCTTCTCCACTGCCATCGGCTTCGGACTTGCACTGACGGTGTTTGCCGGAATACGCGAGCAACTGGAGTTGGTGAACGTGCCGAAGGGCATGCGCGGAGTGGCAATAACGATGGTTACCGCAGGACTCCTCAGCCTCGCCTTCATGGGATTCTCAGGAGTGGATGGAGGACTGAAAACACTCTTCGGACTTGAATAATTGATTAACGAACATTAAAAAAGGTGGCTATTAACTAATTTTAGCCACCTTTTTTGCAATATATTTTTTTTATAGGAATATTATTGTTACCTTTGCAGTCGGCAATAATGAAAATAAAACAATGAACCATACAATACTCGTAACAGGTGGCACAGGATTTATCGGCTCACACACCACCGTAGAACTAATAAATGCCGGATATAAGGTTGTCATAGTTGACAATCTCAGTAACTCTAATGCAGGAGTGGTTGACGGTATAGAGAAAATCACTGGTGTGCGCCCCGCCTTCGAGCAAGTGGATTGTTGTGATGTGGCAGCAATGGAAAGCGTGTTCGCACGCTATCCCGACATCGGGGGAATCATTCATTTTGCCGCAAACAAGGCTGTGGGAGAGAGCGTGGAGAAACCGCTGATGTACTACCGCAACAATCTCGTCAGCCTTATCACCCTGCTTGAGCTGATGCCGAAGCATGGGGTGAAGGGTATCATCTTCTCCTCGAGCTGCACAGTGTATGGACAGCCCGACCCCGAGAATCTCCCCGTCACCGAGGACGCACCTGTGAAACCTGCCGAAAGCCCGTACGGAAACACCAAGCAGGTGAACGAGGAAATCATACGCGACTATATCAACAGCGGCGCGCCCGTCAAGGCTATCCTGCTGAGATATTTCAATCCCATCGGCTCGCATCCCACTGCCATCATCGGCGAACTGCCCAACGGTGTGCCGATGAACCTCATACCATACGTCACACAGACGGCTATGGGAATAAGGGAGCAACTGAAGGTGTTCGGCAATGACTACAACACGCCCGACGGCACTTGCATACGCGACTATATCTACGTGGTTGACTTGGCCAAGGCTCACGTAAAGGCTATGGAGCGTGTGCTCGACACCGACAGCGAGCAGCTTGAGGTGTTCAATGTTGGTACAGGACGTGGGGTGAGCACCAAGGAGATTGTCGATTCCTTTGAGAAAGCCACAGGAGTGAAGGTCAACTGGACATACGCTCCCCGTCGCTCGGGTGATGTAGAGAAGGTATGGGCAGATCCGAAGAAAGCCAACGAGGTGCTCGGATGGAAAGCCGAAACCTCTCTTGAAGACACGCTCAAGTCTGCCTGGAAATGGCAGGAGAAACTTCGTGAGAGAGGTATTCAATAAAGAAACTCATTCATTAATAGATAGAAAATTGAAAAATGATAGTATGGGTGAAATTCCCGACTATATTTTGTGTTTGTGTTGTTATTATCCCCCCGATGTGAATCGCGGGGATAATTTTTTTTAAATGACCGTGTTATATGAAGATAATATCATCAGTTGACAACTTGCCAGTATGGGATGTCGTCGATAAGGTTAACAGCCTGCTCGCCAATCATTCGTCAGTAGTACTTACCGCCCCTCCGGGAGCGGGAAAATCCACATTGCTCCCGCTCACCGTGCTTGAAGCCGTGGGCGAGGGCAAGATAGTCGTGGTTGAGCCACGGCGTATTGCCGCCATACAAATTGCCGAAAGAATGTCCTGTATGATAGGCGAGAAGGTGGGCGCGACAGTAGGCTATCGGGTGCGGTTCGACTCCCGTGTGTCGGATGCCACGCGCATAGAGGTTGTCACCGAGGGAATACTTGTCAGGATGCTCATCGACGACCCCACTCTCGAAGGAGTGGCGGTGGTGATGTTCGACGAGTTTCATGAGCGCAGCATAGCCTCTGACACCGCCCTTGCCCTTACCCGCGAAGCCCGCCATATCATACGGCCCGACCTCCGCATCGTCATTATGTCAGCCACAATCGACACTGCCACGCTTTGCCGGAGTCTCGATGCACCGTTGGTGGAGAGCAAGGGGCGGATGTATGATGTGGATGTGCGTCATATTGATGAGGCCGACGTGCAGAACTGTGCCCGACAGGTGGCTTCGGCTGTGATGATGGCCCATCGTGAGCACAAGGGAGATATACTTGCGTTCCTTCCCGGACAGGCTGAGATAATGAGATGTTCGGAGATGCTTGGCGACTCCCTTGGAGACACCGCCATACTGCCATTATACGGCTTGCTCACACCACGGCAGCAGCGCATGGCGATAATGCCTTCGGCTGAGGGAGAGCGCAAGGTGGTGCTCGCCACGTCCATTGCCGAGACCTCGCTGACTATCGAGGGAGTGAGGATAGTGGTGGACTCAGGCTTTTGTCGCCGCATGGTGTTCGACCCCCGCAGTGGTCTAAGCCATCTTGACACTGTACGCATATCCATGGATATGGCAAGACAGCGCACGGGTAGGGCAGGACGTGTGGGCGAGGGCGTATGCTATCGTCTTTGGACGAAAGCCACGGAATTGAGGATGGAAGACTGCCGTCAGCCGGAGATATTGGAGGCTGACCTCGCCCCGGTTGTCCTCTCGGTGGCGTCGTGGGGTGCCGATGACATCATGGCATTGCCGTGGCTCACCATGCCGCCGCAGTCACATGTCATTCAGGCACGCCAACTGTTGCTTGCGCTCGGAGCAGTGGACAACGCGTCAAGAATCACGCCGCATGGCAGTGCGCTCGCCAAGTTGCCATGCCATCCGCGCATAGCACAGATGCTTGTCAAGGCATCCGACAATACGCTGAAGGCCCTTGCCGCTGACATTGCAGCCATATTGGAGGAGAAGGACGTGATGAACACCGACACTGATGCCGACATCAACACCCGTATCGCACTTCTGCGTGACGCCCGCCGCATGCGACGTGTGGGACGCTGGGCGAGAATCATCGCTATTGCCGAACAATACCGTCGTATGGTACATGCACGCGAGGACAACTCCATACCTCCGGTTTACTCGGCAGGACAATTGATAGCCTACGCTTATCCCGAGAGAATAGCCGTTGCCACGGATGACGGTAAGTACAAATTGGCGGGAGGAAATACCGTCACACTCGACACTGCCGACGATCTCTCAGCTTGCCAGCTTCTTGCCGTGGCCTCGCTTGGGGGCAGGATATTCCTCGCCGCGCCATTGTCTATGGACAACCTCGCCGATATTGCCCGATGGAAGGAGAATATCTACTGGGACAACAAGCAGGGCAGGGTGGTGGCAAGACGTGAACTGCGTGTGGGGGGCATAGTGCTCGACACGCGTGACATCGACGGGGACGTGCGTGAGCGCATCACCGAAGCTATATGTGCGGCCGCCAAGAAGGACGGGTTGGGGATGTTTGATTTCGGCGATGCAGTCCAGGCCTTGCAGCGCCGCATAGCCACCGTGGCGTTGTGGCATCCCGAATTGTCATTGCCCGATGTATCTACTTCAGCCGTCCTTGACTCAGTGTCCGAGTGGCTCCCATTGTATATAGGCAAGGCAAGCACGGCAGCCGAGTTGCGCAAGATAAGCATGGCGGAAGTCGTATGGGGGATGTTGACATACGATCAGCAGCAGTCGGTGGATTCGTTGGCTCCCACCCACATACAGGTGCCCACGGGCAGTCGTATCCGCATTGACTACCGTCAGGGTGCCGAAGCACCGGTGTTGAGCGTTCGTCTTCAGGAGTGTTTCGGTCTCACCGCCACTCCCTGTGTCGATGGCGGCAAGCGTCCCGTATTGATGGAACTTCTCTCCCCCGGTTTCAAACCTGTGCAGCTCACCCAAGACCTGTCCAGTTTCTGGGCAACCACTTATTTCGAGGTGCGCAAGGAATTGCGTCGCCGTTACCCCAAGCACTATTGGCCCGACAACCCCCTTGACGCTGAGGCTGTGAGAGGAGTGAAGCGACGGTAGTCTCTCTCGCGCGCGTACGCGCGCAGGTATAAAGTTGAAAAACATCTGTCACTGTCATTTTTGTTTTCAAAATATTGATATATAGATGGTTATAAGGATATGAATGCTGACAGATGTTTGGCAAATCAGAGGAAAACACATCAGAATAGGGGTAAAACAAGCAAAAACATACCAGAAATTATCTAATTTCATAAGTAATTATATCAATAACTGAATACATAGCTTATTATGGTAAATGAATATACAGCTTATTTTGGTAAATGACACGATTGTTTGTCTTTTTTTAGAATAGGTTGACTCCAAAATTTTAAAAAAAGATGAAATATAAAGAAAGATTTTTTGACATTCAAAAATGTTCAGAACGTGAGCAATTAATGTATGAAGTGTACTATCTTTATAAGGTGGAACATGAGAAAGTGACCTCGA
>JALERP010000094.1 GCA_022764085.1 Prevotella sp. | reverse complement strand
ATTGATGATAATAATCTGTGATAATCAAAATATCTTTGATATCTAAAAATCTGTGTTAATCTGTGATAATCGGTGGACTTAAAAAGTTTGTCGAGGCGAAATGATAATGAAAATTTTGTATTCCACAAAATTTGCACTATCTTTTGATAAAATAGGCTGCGGATTCAACAAACAAGTGCTAATTTCTATATCCATTTGTAAAACACTCTTTAAGATAGAGAATTTGCGCACAGTCATTGCAAATATCTTTGCATTATAGGTCGTAAGGTTCTTATAGCAGAAGTAGAAGGGCGAAAATTGCAAATATTCTGCCTTTTCCTTTGTCAATTCAACAAAATATGCTAATTTTGCGGCGAAAATATACATTAATATAATATATGGACGAGAAAATTGACGTAAAAGAAAGAATGAAAAGGGCGGAGGAATACTTCGTCAAGGGATTTAATTGCGCACAGGCAGTGGTGGCTGCTTATGCCGACCTGTATGGATATACCGAGGAACAAGCTCTGAAATTGAGCGCCGGTATGGGCGGAGGCATGGGCAGACTAAGGCTTACGTGCGGCGCAGTGGCGGGTATGGCTATTCTTGCTGGAATGCACTGCGGTTCGGCCGATGCCAACGACCGCGAGGGTAAGTCGGCCAACTATAAGGTGGTGCAGGAACTGACACGCAGATTTCAAGAGACATACGGCACAATTATTTGCTCCGAACTGCTACAGTTGAAGAAAGACACGCCGCTGACATACGAGGCTTCGGAACGCACTGCGGAATACTATAAGTCGCGCCCATGCCTCAATCAGGTGATTACGTGTGCGAAGATTTTTGGAGACTATTTAAATGAAGAATGAAGAATTGAGAGTTAAGAATTAAAAATTAATAATTAAGAGAAATAGCATTATGCGCAGATAAGTATGCAGAGACATTTTTTCTTAATTCTTAATTCTTAATTTTTAATTATTAAAATTATGGAAGAAGAAAAGATTATTTTGCCCGACAACGCATTTCGGGAGCTGAAGGAGGGAGAGAAATATGAACCGGTGATGAGTCCTAAGAGGAACTACGCCGAAGTGAACGGATGGTCGGTTACATGGGGCGTGCTTATGGCAATGCTGTTCTCGGCTGCCGCAGCATACCTTGGTCTGAAGGTAGGCCAGGTGTTTGAGGCTGCTATTCCTATCGCAATTATTGCCGTGGGAGTATCTACGGCGGCAAAGCGCAAGGATGGATTGGCTGAGAATGTCATCATACAGAGTATCGGAGCCTGTTCGGGAGCCGTGGTGGCTGGTGCTATCTTCACCCTCCCTGCCATATATATCCTGCAGGCGAAATATCCCGAGATGAGTGCATCGTTTATGAAGATATTCATCTCGTCGCTGTTGGGAGGTATAATAGGAATACTGTTCCTAATCCCTTTCAGAAAATATTTCGTGAGCGACATGCACGGAAAATATCCATTCCCCGAAGCCACTGCCACAACTCAGGTGCTTATAAGTGGACAAAAGGGCGGAAGCCAGGCAAAACCGCTGCTGTTGGCAGGACTCATAGGAGGATTGTATGACTTCATCGTTGCCACCTTCGGATGGTGGAACGAGAACTTCACCTCCCGTTTCTGCACACTCGGCGAGGACATAGCCGAAAAGGCGAAACTCGTATTCAAGGTGAACACGGGAGCCGCTGTGTTCGGTCTCGGATATATCATCGGATTGAAATATGCCTTTATCATTTGTCTCGGCTCGTTGGCAGTATGGTGGGTGATAGTTCCGGGCATGGCACTTATCTTCGGCGACCAAGTGCTCAACCAGTGGGACCCGACAATCAGCACTGCAGTGGGAGCAATGTCGCCCGAGGAAATCTTCCGCAATTACGGCAAGAGCATCGGCATCGGAGGCATCGCCATGGCAGGAATCATCGGCATCATCAAGTCGTGGGGCATCATCAAGAGTGCCGTGTCGCTTGCATCCAAGGAGATGAAAGGCAAGGGCGGAGCTGACAAGGAGCAGCTGCGCACCCAGCGCGACATATCCTTCAAGGTGATTGCCATCGGCACCTTAGTGACACTTGCCCTCACCTTCATATTCTTCTGGTTTGGCGTGATGGAAGGCAACCTGCTCTTCGCCGTGGTAGCCATACTGCTTGTGGCTGTGATTGCGTTCCTCTTCACCACTGTTGCGGCAAATGCCATAGCCATCGTAGGCTCAAACCCTGTGTCGGGAATGACACTCATGACACTTATCCTGGCATCCGTGGTGATGGTGGCAGTGGGACTTAAAGGCACTGGCGGTATGGTGGCCGCTCTGATAATGGGAGGCGTGGTGTGCACCGCCCTGTCGATGGCAGGCTCATTCATCACCGACCTGAAGATAGGCTATTGGCTCGGCACCACGCCCAAGAAGCAGGAGACATGGAAATTCCTCGGCACATTGGTGTCGGCAGCTACAGTAGGAGGAGTCATGATGCTGCTAAACGAGACCTACGGATTTGCCTCCGGACAGTTGGCAGCGCCACAGGCTAATGCCATGGCTGCAGTGATCGACCCGCTGATGAATGGCATTGGTGCTCCCTGGTTGCTGTATGCCATAGGAGCTGTGATAGCTATCCTGCTCACTATTTTCAAGGTGCCGGCACTGGCCTTCGCCCTCGGTATGTTCATCCCCATGGAACTAAATATCCCGCTGCTCGTAGGTGGAGCTGTCAACTGGTATGTCACCACACGCTCAAAGAATGCCGACGAAAACAAGGAACGCGGCGAAAAGGGAAATCTCATAGCCTCGGGATTCATAGCCGGAGGAGCCTTGATGGGAGTGGTGAGCGCGCTGCTGAGGTTCAGCGGAGTGGTGTTCAACTATGAGTCATGGTGGACATCGCCATTGTCGGAGATATTGTCGCTTGTGGCATATATCCTCTTGATAGCATATTTCATAAGGGCCACCAAGTTGGCAAAATGACACAAAATAAGCAAAAATAGCATAAAAGTGCAAAGTTTATTATCATATATCAGCAATCTTTGTCGTTTTGGCAAGAAAAATGCCGAAATATTTGGTAGTGTCGAAAAAAGTAGCGAAATTTGCAGTCGAAAAGAAAGAATTTGAGATTTAAAAAGCATATTTATGGCAGAAAAATTAGAAGTAAAGGAGTTGGATCAGGTAGTAGTCCGCTTCTCAGGTGACTCCGGCGACGGAATGCAGTTGGCCGGAAACATTTTCTCTACAGTGTCAGCCACTGTGGGTAATGGAATTTCCACTTTCCCGGATTATCCGGCAGACATCCGCGCCCCGCAAGGCTCGCTCACTGGTGTGTCGGGATTCCAGGTGCACATCGGTGCGGGAAAGGTGTTCACGCCGGGTGACAAGTGTGATGTGCTGGTGGCTATGAATGCCGCAGCGCTAAAGACTCAGTACAAGTATGCCAAGCCCCAGGCCACCATTATCATCGACACTGACAGTTTCGGTCCGAAGGATTTGGAGAAGGCCCAGTTCAAGAGTGATGATTATCTCGGCGAGATGGGTATCGACCCCGACCGCGTGGTGCAGTGCCCGTTGACAACAATGGTTAAGGACTGCCTTGCCGACAGTGGCATGGACAACAAGTCGGTACTGAAGTGCCGCAATATGTTTGCCCTTGGTATTGTATGCTGGCTCTTCAACCGCGACCTCAACCTTGTCGCCAACTTCCTCCGCGAGAAATTCGCCAAGAAGCCACAGATAGCAGAGAACAACATCAAGGTGGTGCAGGCTGGATTCGACTATGGTCATAACACCCATGCCTCTGTGCCAGCTACATACAGAATAGAATCCACTTCCAAGGAGAAGGGACGCTATATGGATATCACCGGAAACAAGGCTACTGCCTATGGACTTATTGCCGCTGCCGAAAAGGCCGGCATGCAGCTCTATCTCGGTTCTTATCCTATCACTCCAGCCACTGACATCCTGCACGAGCTCTCCAAGCACAAGTCGTGCGGAGTAATCACAGTGCAGTGTGAGGACGAGATTTCTGGATGTGCAAGTGCCGTAGGCGCATCGTTCGCCGGTGCACTGGCTGCCACTTCTACATCAGGTCCCGGTATCTGTCTGAAGTCAGAGGCATTGAACCTCGCCGTCATCGACGAGTTGCCATTGGTTGTGATTGACGTACAGCGTGGTGGTCCCTCTACAGGACTTCCCACCAAGAGTGAGCAGACCGACCTGTTGCAGGCACTCTACGGACGTAACGGTGAAAGCCCGATGCCGGTTGTTGCCGCCTTGAGTCCTACCGACTGCTTTGACGCGGCATATCAGGCATCCAAGATAGCCGTTGAGCATCTCACCCCAGTCATCCTGCTTACCGATGCCTTCATCGCCAATGGTTCGGCAGCATGGAAACTGCCTACAATGGAGGGTCTCGAAGCCATCAAGCCCCACTATGTCACTCCCGAGCAGAAAGGCAATTACACTCCATACGAGCGCGACCCCGAGACAAAGGTGCGCTATTGGGCAGTGCCTGGCCAGGAAGGATACACACATATCCTCGGTGGTCTGGAGAAAGACGGAAAGACAGGCGCTATCTCTACTGAGCCCGAAAACCACAATATCATGTGTAAGTTGAGGGCAGAGAAGGTTGCCAATATCCCAGTGCCCGACGTGGAGGTGTTGGGCGACAAGAACGATGCCGAGTTGTTGATTGTAGGATTCGGAAGTACTTTCGGACATCTGTATTCGGCAATGGAAGAGTTGCAGAAGCAGGGCAAGAAGGTGGCTCTCGCACAGTTCAAGTATATCAACCCGCTGCCCAAGAACACCGCCGAAGTGCTCTTAAAATATAATAAGGTGGTAGTGGCAGAGCAGAACCTCGGACAGTTTGCCGCATATCTGCGCTCAAAGGTAGATGGATTCGTGCCATATCAGTATAATGAAGTTAAGGGACAACCCTTTGTCGTTACCGAACTAACTGAGGCTTTTGCGCGGATATGTGATGATATTAAGAATTAAGAATTAAGAATTAAGAAAAAATGTCAAGCGACAACCTTATAGACAAACGTTGTTATTATTTTGCATTGAGAATAATTAAGCTTTGCAAATATTTGAATAAACAACATTCAGAATACGTTTTGTCTAAGCAGGTGTTAAGAAGTGGAACCTCGATTGGTGCCCAAATACGTGAAGCAAAATTCGCACAAAGTCGAGCTGATTTCGTAAATAAGGCGTCAATAGCCCTAAAAGAAGCCAATGAGACTATTTATTGGCTGGAGCTACTTCATGATTCGGAGTATATAAACGACAAAATGTTTGCTTCTATACAAAATGACGCAGAAGAAATATTGTCAATCTTGGTGAAAATAGTAAAGACGACAAAGAATAATTCTGCAAAATATTCACTTCAAAAGGGTGACAGTCCAAATTTTTGTTGCGAAGACATTTTATCAGAGATTCTTGAGGAATAATTCTAAAAAACACATAGTGAAAACAGAAAAAGAGACTATTTCTCTTAATTCTTAATTATTAATTTTTAATAAAAAGATGGAAACATTTGAAGTAAAAGATTATAAGAAGGGCCAGCCACGCTGGTGCCCTGGTTGCGGCGACCACTTTTTCCTCGCGTCACTCCATAAGGCTATGGCAGAATGTGGCGTGGCACCATACGAGACGGCAGTGATATCAGGTATCGGATGTTCAAGCCGACTGCCTTATTACGTAAATACATACGCCATGCAGACAATACACGGTCGTGCGGCAGCTATCGCCACCGGCGCAAAGGTGGCAAACCCCAAACTCACCGTTTGGCAGATAAGCGGTGACGGCGACGGACTGGCTATCGGTGGTAACCACTTTATACATGCCATGCGTCGTAACATCGACCTCAACATGATTCTGCTCAACAACAGGATTTACGGTCTTACCAAAGGACAGTACTCGCCTACCAGCCCACGTGGCTTCGTCAGCAAGTCAAGTCCCTATGGAACAGTTGAGGATCCCTTCCGTCCAGCAGAACTTTGCTTCGGTGCCCGCGGACACTTCTTCGCCCGCTCGGTGGCAACCGACGCCCCCGCAACAGTGGAAATCCTGAAGGCTGCTTATAAGCACAAGGGTGCCGCCGTATGCGAGATTCTGCAGAACTGCGTTATCTTCAACAATGGTTGCTACGACCCGATTTATAATAAGGATGGACGTAAGAAGAACGCCATATACGTAAAGCACGGACGACCCCTCATCTTTGGAGAGAACAACGAATACGGTCTCGTTCAGGATGGATTCGGGCTGAAGGTAGTGAAAATCGGTGAGAACGGAATCACGGAGAAGGATATCCTCGTTCACGACGCCCACTGTGAGGACAACACACTGCAATTGAAGCTTGCCATGATGGACAACGAGCACGGATTCCCGGTGGCACTCGGTGTCATCCGCGATGTTGAGGCACCTACATACGACGATGCCGTCCAGCAGCAGATAGAGGATGTTAAGGCTCAGAAGAAATACCATAACTTCATGGAGCTTCTCGAGACCAACGACACTTGGGAAGTGAAATAAGGAGACTTAAGGATTAAGAGTTAAAAATTAAGAGTTAAGAATTAAGAGAAATGGATTCACTGCGCAGGATTATATGCAGAGACATGTTTTCTTAATTTTTAATTCTTAACTCTTAACTCAAAAAGGGTTGCATAAATAACAATTTTGCAAACTACAAATAGCAAAACTGTGAGGTATGCAATCCTTTTTTGATACTTTAACCTAAAAAGAATTACTAAACGGAAAATTCTTTCGATAATGTTTTGGTATCTGCGGAATTATTACTAACTTTGCGGCGGTTTTAGAGAAAAAAGGTAAAAAAGAATAATAAGTATTCACACATAATAATTGATTTACAAAGAAATGGCAAAGTTTGACAAGTCAGTTTTGGAAAAGTACGGTATTACCGGTACTACTGAAGTGATTTACAATCCTTCTTATGAAGTTTTGTTTGAGGAAGAGACTCAGGAGAGCCTCACAGGTTTTGACAAGGGCCAGGAGACAGAGCTTGGCGCTGTCAACGTGATGACTGGTATCTACACCGGTCGTTCACCTAAGGACAAGTTCATCGTTGACGACGAGAACTCTCATGACACAGTATGGTGGACATCTGACGAATATAAGAACGACAACAAGCCTGTAACAAAGGAGACTTGGGCTGCCGTTAAGGAAATCGCAAAGAAGGAGCTCTCTAACAAGAAACTCTATGTGGTTGATGGTTTCTGCGGTGCTAACAAGGACACCCGTATGGCTGTTCGTTTCATCGTTGAGGTTGCTTGGCAGGCTCACTTCGTAAAGAACATGTTCATCCGTCCTTCTGAAGAAGAACTCGCAGACTTCGAGCCTGACTTCATCGTTTACAATGCTTCTAAGGCTAAGGTTGAGAACTACAAGGAGCTGGGTCTGAACTCTGAGACAGCTGTTGTCTTCAACGTTACATCTAAGGAGCAGGTTATCATCAACACATGGTACGGCGGTGAGATGAAGAAGGGTATGTTCTCAATGATGAACTACTTCCTGCCGCTCAAGGGCATCGCTTCAATGCACTGCTCTGCCAACTGCGACAAGAATGGTGAGAACACCGCTATCTTCTTCGGTCTCTCTGGTACAGGTAAGACTACTCTTTCTACCGACCCGAAGCGTCTGCTCATCGGTGACGACGAGCACGGATGGGACGACAATGGTGTGTTCAACTTCGAGGGTGGTTGCTATGCCAAGGTTATCAACCTCGACAAGGAGAGCGAGCCGGATATCTACAACGCCATCAAGCGCAACGCTCTTCTCGAGAACGTTACTGTAGCTGCTGACGGCAAGATCGACTTCGCTGACAAGAGCGTTACTGAGAACACCCGCGTTTCTTATCCTATCAACCACATCGAGAACATCGTTAAGCCTATCTCTCACGCTCCCGCAGCAAAGCAGGTTATCTTCCTCTCTGCCGACGCATTCGGAGTGCTGCCTCCAGTATCTATCCTGACTCCTGAGCAGACAAAGTACTACTTCCTCTCTGGATTCACAGCCAAGTTGGCAGGTACAGAGCGCGGTATCACCGAGCCTACTCCTACATTCTCAGCTTGCTTCGGCCAGGCATTCCTCGAACTGCATCCTACAAAGTATGCTGAGGAACTCGTGAAGAAGATGGAGAAGAGCGGTGCAAAGGCTTACCTCGTAAACACTGGTTGGAACGGTACAGGCAAGCGTATCTCTATCAAGGATACACGTGGTATCATCGACGCTATCCTCGACGGTTCTATCAACAACGTTCCTACAAAGCAGATTCCTCTGTTCGACTTCACTGTTCCTACAGAGCTTCCTGGAGTTGATCCCGCAATCCTCGACCCACGCGACACTTACGACTGCGCTTGCAAGTGGGAGGAGAAGGCTAAGGACCTCGCCGGACGTTTCATCAAGAACTTCGTGAAATATACAGGCAACGAGGCTGGCAAGGCTCTCGTGGCAGCTGGTCCCCAGCTCTAATCTGAGATATATTTAATATATATTACCCATTGTAGAGTTTCTCTACAGAAATCATAAAAATTACCGTGTCTCTCGTGAGACACGGTTTTTTTATAGTTAAAATATGGAGGAAATATCACTAATAGACCTTAAAAATGCGCCAAATATAAATATTTAACTTAATATTCTGATAAAAGTTGCTGATTTTTCGGGAATTGTGCGTAAATTTGCACCCGAATTCAAAAAATACGTATTGATGAGAAGATTTTTTTGTCCTCTTGCGCTGCTATTTGCTGCAGTTGCACTTTTGGCCTCGTGCCTTAACTCTGATACCACAGAATATGTCACATACGACGATGTGGCAATTACGTCTTTCAGCATCGCAAGTGCTGAAACAACCCTACATACTACATCATCAACGGGTGAAGACTCCACATACACATCAACAAACTCAAGTCTCAGATCATACAAGTTCGTAATCGACCAAGCCAAGGCAGAGATTTACAATGTGGATTCACTTCCCGCAAATATCAACGCCGCCAAAATACTGGTAAACTGCACAACAAAAAACAACGGTGTGGCGTTAATCCGCTCGATAGAGAAACCTGATTCAGTTAATTATGTATCTTCTACCGACACCATCGACTTCTCGCAACCTCGCACTATATGCGTGTATTCATCAAGCGGATTATACTCTCGCGAATATACCGTCAAGGTTAATGTGCATAAAGAAGACGGAGACCAGATGAAATGGGAGTGCAGGACATCATCAGCAGCACTTGCGGCTCTCGACCGCATAAAGGGATTATCCACGGGAAAAGGTCTCTTCGTTCTCGGTGTGAGAAACGGACAAACCGAAGTATATGGCTCATTCGGCGATGGAGGAAGAACATGGACACTGCTCGCACAACTCTCGGAGAATGCCTCGGAAAATGTAGTGGCACGCAACGACAGTATCTTCGTGCTGGACGGAAAGCACATAAAAGCAAGCGTAGATGGCATCAACTTTGAAACATTGGCAACAGATGTGCCATTGGAAAGGCTCGTTGCACAAAGTTCCATTGCACTTTATGGCATCAATGGCCAAGGCTCCATCATTTCATCTGAAGATGCCGGCAAGACATGGAATGTGGATGAAGTGGACTTCGGAACAGAAATACCAGTGAGAGACATCTCCTCATGCACCGTCAACTACCCCGCAGTACCCAACACCGAATGTGTGGTACTAACAGGCAACCGCGACGTGAATGCCTATCCGGCAGACACGGCAGCTGTAGTGATGGCCAAAGTGGTGGAAAAATCATACGGTTCAAGGAAACACCTATGGTCAGGGGTGGTGAGAACCGCCAATAACTATAATTCACTGCCACGAATAGAGCATCTGACTGTGACTCCATACGATGGTGGCGTAGTGGCTATCGGCGGGAAGGGCATAGGCGAATGCACTACTCAGCCATTTGCAGGATTCTACAAGAGTGTTGACTTCGGATTCGAATGGTTAGAATCCTCTGATTTGACATTACCAAACGGCTTTAATTCTTCACCTACTGCTTTCACCATGTTCTCCGACGACGACAACTATCTGTGGATAGTTTGCGGCTCAACAGGACAAGTATGGAGAGGCAGGCTTAACAGGCTGGGATGGGCAGACTAATAGGCATAATACTAACGTTTTTCGCCCCAATGCTCGCAATGGCTCAGGAAGATCCGGAATACAGGGCGGAAATAGGAGGGGGCATCGGTCTCGTCTCCTATCAGGGCGACCTCAACGGAAACATTTTAAAGAATATGCAACCGATGTTCTCGCTTGTGGCAAAATATAAGCCTAACCCGAGGATGGCATGGGCATTTAATCTCTCATTCGGCAACATCAAGGGTACGGGAAAGAACTTGAAGACGTGGTATCCCGAATATCAGGGCAAGGAGATGGAATTCAAGAACTCACTTGTGGATGTCACACTTAAGTATGAGTATAATTTCTGGCCATACGGCACCGGACGGGAATACCGCGGAGCTGTGCCACTTACGCCCTATATAACAGGAGGACTGGGATTCACCAATGTGAATACTCCTGCCGGCGGGGTGTTGACAATGGGAATACCTATTGGATTGGGTGTGAAATACAAACTGGCGGAGAGGGTCAACGCATCACTCGAATGGCTGATGCACTTTACCTTCAGTGACAAAATTGACGGCGTCAACGACCCGTATGGCATCAAGAGCAACGGAATGTTCAAGAACACCGACAGCTTCAGTGGTCTGAGCCTCACCGTGACGTATGATATATGGAAGAAATGTAAAACGTGCAACAACGATAATTTTTGATATGGAAAGACAATTGGACAAGACGCGCATACCCGAACATATTGCCATCATTATGGACGGCAACGGAAGATGGGCAACAGAAAGAGGTAAGAAACGTAGCTACGGACATCAGGCGGGAGTGGATGCTGTGAGAAGAATCACGGCTGAATGCACCCGACTCGGTGTGAAATTCCTTACCCTATATACATTCTCCACCGAAAACTGGAACCGGCCCGAAGATGAGATTGCAGCTCTTATGGGGCTCGTACTTGACTCACTGGAAGACGAGACATTCATGAAAAACAATGTAAGATTCCGCGTTGTAGGTGATATAGACAGACTCTCGGAGAAGGTACAGGAGAAATTGCGATATACGGAGAACCTGACCAAGGATAACACCAATATGACAATGGTGGTGGCATTGAGCTATTCCTCACGATGGGAAATAACCAACGCAGCAAAACGCATAGCCCAGGCTGTAAAAGACGGAAAGTTGGACATCAACGACATTACAGAGGATGTGCTCAACGACAACTTGGTTACAAACTTCATGCCCGACCCGGAACTCCTGATACGCACGGGAGGAGAACTGCGCATTTCTAACTATCTGTTGTGGCAGATTGCTTATTCCGAACTGTATTTCTGCGACACATACTGGCCTGACTTCAGCGAGCAAGACCTGCATAACGCTATCTTCGACTACCAGCAACGCCAGCGTCGCTTTGGCAAAACAGAGGACCAGGTGGAAAACGAGGAGTAAACGCAAACAACAATATATTCCATAATATAATGAGATTTTCGGAAAAGAGCAATATTATAAATAAGGTGATGACAGTCATCGTGACTGTTGTTGGCTTCTGCACCTCGGCATCAGCACAGCAAAAGATAGTCAACCCTAACATCTCGTATGCCGGCACGCCGCGCTCCTGTGTCATCGGAGGGATTGCCGTGTATGGAGTGGAAGGATATGAGGACTATATGCTTACTGGCCTATCGGGACTACAGGTTGGACAGCGCATTAGTCTGCCTGGAAGTGAAATCACGGAGGCGGTGAAAAGATACTGGAGGCACGGACTATTCTCGAAGGTTACTGTCTCAGCCGACTCTATCGTTGGTGATACAGTGTACCTCGCACTTAACCTCGCACTGCGCCCGCGTGTCAGCACCATAAACTATAACGGCCTGAAGAAGTCAGAACGTGAGGATATGGAGGCGAAACTCGGTATCATGAAGGGAAGCCAGATTACACCTAACATGATTGACCGTGCCAAAATCCTCGCAAAGAAATACTTCGACGACAAGGGATATAAGAATGCAGAAATTGATATTCAACAAAGAGATGACGTGATGGGGAAAAACCAAGTCATACTTGATGTAAATATCGACAAGCACGACAAGATGAAGATTCGCAAAATCATCATCGAGGGCAATAAAAGTCTTAAGACTTCCAAAATCAAAGGTGGACTGTTCAAGAAAGGTGTCCTGACCAAGATGAATGAGGCCGGAAAGTTGAATTCATTCCTCAAGTCGAAGAAATTCACGGATGAGAGATACAAGACTGCCAAGCAGAACCTCATCGACAAGTATAATGAACTGGGTTACCGTGATATGACTATCGAGGAGGACAGCGTGTGGAATGTTGATGACAACCATGTAAACGTGTATCTCAAAATCGACGAGGGACAGAAATACTATATACGAAATATCACATGGGTGGGCAACACTGTTATCAATAGCGATGACCTAAACAGGCTGCTCGGTATGAAAACTGGCGACGTATATAACCAGAAACTGCTTAACAAGAGACTGTCGGAGGATGACGATGCCGTTGGTAACTACTATTGGAACAACGGTTATCTCTTCTATCGTCTTGAACCTACAGAAGTAAATATCGTAGGCGACTCTATCGACCTCGAAATGCGCATATCAGAGAACCAACAAGCCCATATTAGTCATGTTAGAATCTACGGAAACGACAGACTGTATGAGGAGGTTGTAAGACGAGAATTGCGCACAAAGCCAGGTGACCTATTCTCGAAGGATGCACTTATGCGTTCGGCACGTGAAATACAGTCAATGGGATTCTTCGACCCTGAAAAGGTGAACCCCGACATCCAGCCAAACTATGAGGACGGAACCGTGGATATCAATTGGCCGCTTGAACAGAAATCAAACGACCAGGTGGAGTTCTCATTAGGATGGGGACAGACTGGTGTGATCGGACGAATATCGCTCAAGCTCAACAACTTCTCGATGCGTAACCTCTTCGGAAAGAACAAGATGCACCGCGGTATCATGCCTATCGGAGATGGCGAGCAACTTGCACTCTCGGCCCAGACCAACGGTTCGTACTATCAGTCGTATTCCATCAGCTATGCCTCACCATGGTTTGGAGGACGACGTCCCAATGCCTTCAACATCGGAGCATACTACTCAAAGCAAACCGATGTGAACAGCAGCTACTATAACAGTTCGTGGATGAATTCACTGTATAACTACTATGGTGGATATGGCTCATACGGCAACTATTATAACAACTATGAGAGTTATCTTGATGATGACAAGTATGTGCAGCTGTTCGGACTGTCTGTTGGATGGGGTAAGCGTCTGCGTTGGCCTGACGACTATTTCCAGTTGTCTATGTCACTGTCTTATCAGCGTTATATGCTGAGAGACTGGCAGTACTTCATCATCTCCAACGGTAACTGTAACAATATCAACCTCGGCATAACATTGGCGCGTACATCTACCGACAACCAGATGTTCCCTCGCCGTGGCTCGGAATTCATGGCTTCTGTGACACTCACTCCGCCATGGTCTTTGTTTGACAATAAGAATTACTCGACACTTGCCAACGACCGTACTTCTGCAACCTACGACAGGGAGCTGCAGGAGAAGTACAAATGGATTGAGTATCATAAGTGGAAGTTCAAGTCACGTACATTTACTGCACTCACCAGCGGTCAGAAGTGCTTTGTGCTCATGACGCGAGTAGAACTGGGTATCCTTGGTTCTTACAACAAGGACAAGAAGTCGCCATTTGAGACCTTCTATGTGGGAGGTGATGGTATGAGTGGATACAGTACGGGATATGCACAGGAGACAATCGGACTACGTGGATATGAGAACGGTTCGCTCACTCCATACAGTGCAATGGGTTATGCATACGACCGTTTCACGCTCGAGCTTCGCTATCCCTTTATGCTGGGTAATACGACCATCTATGGTCTTACCTTCCTCGAAGGTGGTAACGCATGGTACGACACCAAGAAGTTCAATCCATTCGACATGAAGCGTTCTGCTGGTGTCGGTGTAAGAATCTTCCTCCCGATGGTGGGTATGATGGGTATCGACTGGGCATACGGTTTCGACAAGGCTCTCTCAACAGGTACAAAGGGTGGAAGCCAGTTCCACTTCATATTGGGACAGGAGTTCTAAGTTCAGCCCCCTCCTAACCTCCCCGAGGGGAGGAATGAGGTTACTCTTATCGGCGGATATTTTGCGTCTATTTAGGTTTTATATTTGAAATTGAATAATAAAAAAGAATGAATTATGAGAATTAAAGAATTGCTGAAACATATCTTGTTCCTCCCCTCGGGGAGGTTAGGAGGGGGCCTTGTGGGCCTTCTTATCCTTCTGTTCCTGCCTTTATCGGCTTATGCCCAAAAATTCGCTTTGGTGGATATGGAATATATCCTGAAGAACATCCCTGCATACGAGAGGGCAAACGAACAGCTATCGCAAGTATCAAAGAAATGGCAGGCTGAGGTGGAGGCACTTTCCACCGAAGCACAGACAATGTATAAAAACTATCAGAACGAGGTGGTGTTCCTTTCCGCTGAGCAAAAGAAGGCAAAGCAGGATGCGATAATGCAGAAAGAACAATCCGCCGCACAGCTCAAGCAGAAATATTTCGGACCAGAAGGCGAACTGTATAAAAAGCGCACTGCACTGATGTCTCCCATACAAGACGAGATATACAATGCAGTAAAGGATATTGCCGACCTAAGAGGCTACCAGCTTGTACTCGACCGTGCCAGTGACTCTGGAATTATCTTCGGAAGCCCACGCATTGACATCAGCGACGAGGTATTAAATAAGTTAGGTTATAAATAGTAGATTATCAAAAAAATAACAATAAAAATCAACAACAATGAAAAAATTACTTTTTATGATTCTGATGCTGACTCCTATCGCAGTCATGGCACAGAAATTCGGACATGTCAACACTCAGGACATCATCCAGGCAATGCCTGAGTACACAAAAGCAAAGAATGAAATCGATGCCTTACAGAAACAGTATGAGGCTGACCTGAAGAGCATGCAGGACGAACTGCAGAAGAAATCACAGGACTATGAGGCCAACGAAAAAACACTGCCTGATAACATAAAGCAGCGCCGCCAGCAGGAACTGCAGGAAATGTACCAGAAGATTCAGCAGAGTTATCAGGACAACCAGCAGGCTCTCGCAAAGGCTTCACAAGAAAAAATGTCAGCAATCACCGCCAAGGTGGTTGACGCTATCAAACAGGTAGGTGACGCTGGAGGTTACGTGTATATTATGGAGCTTAACGGCGGCATCCCGTATATCAGCAACACTCTCAGCACAGATGTTACTGCACAAGTGAAGACAAAGCTGGGACTGAAATAATTTCCAGGAAAGACTATTATAATTAAGAGTTAAAAATTAAGAATTAAGGAAATATGATTGACTACATTGATACATTATTTCAATATTCTTAACTCTTAATTCTTAACTCTTAATTCTTAACTCTTAATTTATATAATGTTTGCTATAATGAAGAAGTTCTTGATGTTTGCCTTTTGGGCACTACCACTTTCACTCCACGCTCAGAGCGAGGAAACAATGCCAGGTGTCGTAGCTGCGGCTGAAACGACTGTAAACACAGCTGAAACAACAGCTCCGGTGTATGGTTACCTGAGTTATAGTAAAATGCTTCAGGCTATGCCCGACTATGCACTCGCCCACAAGCAGTATTTACAGATTGAGGAAAAATATGCGGCAGAGGCAAAACGAGTAGAGGAAGAGTTCAATGCCAAATATGAGGTTTTCCTTGAAGGACAACGTGATTTTCCACCTACCATTCTTAAGAAAAGACAGACGGAGTTACAAGAACTTCTGGAGAAAAACATCGCTTTCAAGGCGGAAAGCAAGCGACTGTTGGTTGATGCCGAGAATACTCTTATGAAGCCTTTGCGTGAAAAGCTGTCTAAAGTGCTTACAACAATAGGCGAAGAGATGAACCTGATGTTCATAATTAATACAGACGGTGACAATTGTCCATTTATCAATCCTAAGCAAGGTGTTGATGTGACTGCCATTGCCTCAAAGATGCTCAACGAACTATAGTATCAAAAAATCACAGGATATGTCAAATGCTGAAGGTTCAGTCGGGTTATTCAACTCAGATGCAGGTCCAATCGGAATATTTGATTCCGGTTATGGCGGTCTGACAATACTGCACGGAATGCGTCAACTGCTGCCGCAGTATGATTTCCTTTATCTTGGCGACAACGCAAGAGCACCCTACGGTCCACGTTCCTTCGATGTGGTTTATGAATTTACACGTCAGGCGGTCACTCGACTCTTCAGCATGGGTTGTCATCTCGTCATACTTGGATGCAATACTGCATCAGCAAAGGCACTACGTACAATCCAACAGAACGACTTGCCAAAGATTGACCCCGAAAGGCGTGTGTTGGGAATCATAAGACCTACTGCGGAAATAATCGGTAAACTAACAACAACACGCCATGTCGGAGTACTTGCTACTGAGGGTACAATAAAAAGCGAAAGCTATAACCTTGAGATAAAAAAACTATATCCCGACATAGTAGTGTCAGGAGTTGCTTGTCCGTTTTGGGTGCCTCTTGTCGAATACAACGAGGCAGACAGTCCGGGTGCTGACTATTTCGTGAAGAAACGAATAGACCAACTGATGCTTCTCGACTCAAAAATAGATGCCATTATCCTTGGCTGCACACATTATCCTCTATTAATGCCCAAAATAGTGAAATATGTCAACCCTGGCATACGCATTGTCCCACAGGGAGAATACGTGGCGGACAGCCTTCTCCATTACTTCGAGCGGCATCCGGAAATAGAGGGGAAATGCACGAAAAACGGCACTGTACATTACCTTACTACCGAGAACCCTGAAAAATTCAAGGAATCGGCACAGATTTTCCTCCACGAAAATGTAGAGGTCAAGAACATAGTGCTGTCCTAAAGTAAACGCTTGGCAAAGTATCTCACAGGATACCAAACGGCAATCCAACCCACTGCGATAACAGTAATGAACACCAAGACAATATCCTCTGGGTGTACGCTTACAGGATAGGAGTCAACAACAAACGAGCCACTGCTCCTGCCCAAACCAACAAGCCCATACTCTTGCTGAAGCCAGCAGAGAAGAAGTCCTATCAGGATTCCAACGACAGCTCCAATAGAGGAAATCATGCGTCCCTCAAAAAGGAATACACGCACAATCTGCTTGTCACTTGCACCGAGATTACGTAGAGTGACAACATCATTCTTCTTGTCGATGATAAGCATCGATATACTCCCGATGATATTAAAACAAGCCACCATTAATATGAAGGTAAGGAAAATGTAAGCCATCAGTTTCTCTATCTTCATAATCTTGAAAGTATCTTCCTGTTGTTCAAACCGGTCGCATACATGATATTTGTCACCGGCAATCTTTTGCATCTTGGATTTTACTGCGTCAAAGTCTGAACCAGGCTTGAGACGCATCTCCAACGAAGAAATCATCCCCTGCTGTCCAAATAGATTACGTGCAAAGGCTATACTGGTAATGATGTGATTCTTATCATATTTTGCCTGTTTTACCATAAACAGCACTCCGGGAGAGTAAAGCTCATCCTCAACAAAACCATCTTCAGGGTTGGCCATATTTAGTTGTCCCTCACGCTTTGGGGCATAAAGTTTTAGGGGATTCTTATAACTATATCCTGTTTGCAAAGTCTCAGCAAGACGAATACCAAGAATACCATAATTAAGGTCGGCTGCATGAAGTTCGTAGGTACCATTACCCATTAGGATATCCTTTATATGGGTAAGACTGTCGAAGTTATCCTGCACTCCCTTGACTACCACCATAGCCTGTCGTCCGTTATAGGTAGCAAGCGCAATATCCTGCACAGTTTCTGTGGCAACTTCTACCTGCGGCAATTGGCGTATCTTTGTGAGAATTGGGTCATCGGCAGGAGCACTCTTTCCCTTAACAGGAGTTACCTTGATCTGTGGGTCGATATTAGTAAATAGGGAAGCCACAAGGTCAAGAAAACCATTGAACACACTGAGGGTAACCACTAAGGCCATAGTGGCTACAGAAACGCCTACGGCACTGATGCCGCTGATAACGTTGATTGCATGGGTACTCTTCTTTGAGAAGAGGTAGCGACGAGCTACGAAAAACGGGAAATTCAAAATTCTTAATTCTTAATTCTTCAGTAGTTCATCAATGCGGTCAATATAGTCGAGCGAGTCATCTATAAAGAAGCGCAATTCTGGGATAATGCGCAGTTGATAGCGCACACGCTGCCCAAGGTCATAGCGGATAGTTTTCTCATTAGCCTTGATGTTATTGAGTATTTCCTCTCCATGCTCGCTGGGAAAAACGCTGAGATATGCAGTGCAGATGCTTAGGTCAGGAGAAATCTTTGTTCTTGTCACCGATACCATCACACCATGCATAGCCCTTGTCTGTTGCTGGAAAATTACGCTCAGTTCCTTCTGAAGTAGGCGTGCAATTTTGTTCTGTCTTGTTTCTTGCATATATATATATTTATTTTTGCTGCAAAATTACTCAAAATCCTGTAAAATCCAATGCTTTTTGCGATAAAAATGGTCTTACTCGCTATTTTTTATTGATTTTTGTATAATGTTACGTGGATGATGCGCAAGAATCTCCTGCCTAAGGGTGGAAGTATCTATATGGGTGTATATCTCTGTTGTTCCAATGCTTTCGTGACCGAGAAGTACTTGGATGACCCTCAGGTCTGCTCCGCCTTCAAGCAATGCCGTAGCGAAAGAATGTCGCAAAGTATGTGGACTGATTGTTTTCTGTATTCCCGCATCGGCGGCAAGACGCTTAAGCATAATGAGTATCATGGTACGGGTGAGATGGGAACCACGGCGATTAAGAAAGACATAATCCTCCTCACCTTTTTTTATTTTCAGTTTGTCACGGTCCATAAACCAATATCTGATTTCCTTTATTGCCTTAGATGAAATAGGAACGAGCCGTTCCTTGGAACCCTTGCCTATTACCCTAACAAACTCTTCATCGAAGTATATATTTGAAATTTTCAGATTCACCAGTTCACTCACTCGCAGCCCGCAAGAGAAAAGCACCTCTATAATGGCTTTATTACGTTGTCCCTCCGGTTTTGAAAGGTCGATGGCCGACTCGAGTAAATCCACCTCGGTTGTGGATAGCACTTCGGGCAGATGTGTGCCTGTTTGTGGCGACTCAAGCAGTTCTGTAGGGTCGTCATCGCGATAACCGTCGAGTTGAAGGTATTTGAAAAAGGAACGAACACCGCTGAGAATACGGCATTGCGACACGGGCTGTATGCCTATATCGTGAAGCGTGGCAGAAAAATGTTCCAAGTCCTCAAGAGTCATAGTTTGTGCATCAAGTCCATTGTCACTTATATATCTCAACAGTTTTCCAAGGTCATTGAGATAAGCGTCAAGAGTATTTTGCGCAAGATTCCTCTCTAATTTGAGGTATCTTGCATAACCTTTTACAATATTTTCGTCCGTTTTCTTTGTCATTAGTGAATATTTTATTATCTTTGCCGCGTCAAAATTACATATTATATTTGAGAAACGGAAACAAAAATACAAAAAAATGAAGAAAATACAGATAATCAATGGTCCCAACCTCAATCTTTTGGGTGTAAGGGAGCCTGGAATCTACGGCAGCAGTTCGTTTGAGAAGTATCTACCTGAACTGCGCGCAACATATCCAGAGGTGCAGATAGACTATTTCCAAAGTAATGTGGAGGGAGAGCTTATCAACAAGTTGCAGGAGGTGGGATTCACCTACGATGGCATAGTGCTCAACGCCGGTGCATATACTCACACGAGCATAGCCCTACAGGACTGCATACGATCGCTGAAATGTCCTACAATAGAGGTGCATATATCTAATGTTCACAAACGTGAGGAATTCCGGCATCACTCTTACATATCGTGTGCATGCCTTGGTGTAATATGCGGATTTGGGCTTGACAGTTACAGACTGGCGGTGGAAGGAATCTTAAAGACGCAATCTCAGTGTTAGTTTGTAATGCTGACAGAGCTATATACGAAAAACACGGAATACAAGGATAGAAAAATAATCCAAGTATTCCGTGTTTTGTATCAGTCGGGATGAGGCGACTCGAACGCCCGACCCCTACGTCCCGAACGTAGTGCGCTACCAACTGCGCTACATCCCGATTGAGTTTTGCGGGTGCAAAGGTACACTTTTTTTTTGTAATACGTGCAACTTTTAGGGAAAACTTTATAAAAACACGCTTATTTTTTGTTTTTTAAACAAACTGAACTGTCCTGCAATTAGTTTTATATAGCTATTACTAAAAAACTAAAGCATTTCCGGCAACTGGTAGAGCTTTATGCCGTTGCTGCCTTTTATCAGGATGTAATACCCTTGGGGCTGGCTCTCTGCTATGGCAGACTTCACCTCATCAATGTCGGCAAACTTGCGTAATGTCGTGTTTGTCTTGGCAAATGACTCGCCTACAAGCCATGTATTCGTAAGCCCTGCCTCGGAAAGAAAATCCACCACCTTCTGATGTTCCTCTCCACTGCTCTCTCCTAGTTCGCGCATATCTCCAAGTATCGCCATCTTTGGTTTCACCTGCATGTCGCGGAAATTGCGCAGGGCGGCAGCCATACTCGTGGGATTGGCATTGTAGGCATCCACAATGAGATGGTTATGCTCAGTCTCGGTAAGCTGTGAGCGGTTGTTGGCAGGCTCGTATGACGCAAGGGCATTACAGATGACGTCAGGAGTGATATTGAAATAAAGCCCTATAGTTGCCGCGGCAAGCATATTATAGATATTATAGCTACCTATTAGATGTGTTTGCACATCATACCAATCTTTACCGTCGGTCCATCGGAAATGAAGGAAAGGCGCACATTCCACGACTTCCCCTCTGACACTCAATCCATCTATAGGCTCTGTACTGTATTTAATAAGGTTTAGACCATCAGCCATACCCATAAGATGCTCATTACCTGCATCAATGAACACCTTCGAAGAAGAACTCTTACGCAAATAGTCATACAATTCTCCCTTGGTTCTCACCACACCCTCAAACGAGCCAAATCCTTGAAGGTGAGCCTTTCCCACATTGGTTATGATACCATATTCAGGTTCTACAGTCTCAACAAGAGTCTTTATGTCACCTGGATGGCTTGCTCCCATCTCCACAACAGCAATCTCATGCTCGGGAGCAAGGCGGAAGAGTGTCTTCGGCACTCCCACATCATTGTTAAAGTTGCCTTGGGTAAAGAGCACGTTGTATTTCTCACTAAGTACGGCAGAAACGAGTTCCTTGGTTGTGGTTTTGCCATTAGTGCCCGTAATGCCGATTACAGGGATATGGAACTGACGTCTATGATAGCGTGCGAGAGCCTTGAAGGTAGATAGACAGTCATTCACGAGAATATACCTGTCATCAGACAGATTGGCGTATTCTTTTTCATCCACGATGGCGTATGCACATCCTTTGTCAAGTGCCGATGCAGCAAACTTGTTGCCGTCAAACGTCTCTCCCTTCAGTGCAAGAAAAATCGAATCGACAGGACAGTCGCGGCTATCTGTAGTTATCACCGGATGCTGACGGTATATTTCATATAATGCTTCTGTTTCCATAACTTCAGAATATTTATTTCTAAATTAATAATTACCTTGTCGCATAAAACGCAGTGCAAAAATACGGCAATTTTCGCATATAACGAAATAAATCTGTACTTTTTTCGTTATTTATTTGTTTTTGTGCACAATTTGGACTATCTTTGCCGAAAAAATCAAGAGATAAAAGAAATGGAATACACAATAAATGTGGGTGGAAAGCTTATAGACTTTTGCAGCCCCAAGGTGATGGGCATTCTGAACGTGACTCCCGACTCATTCTACTCTGGAAGCCGAAAACAGACAGAAAAGGAGATTGCCGACCGATGCAACCAAATAGTTGCCGAGGGTGGAGATATTATCGATGTGGGCGCATTCTCAACACGTCCGGGGGCACCAGAAGTGAGCGAGGCGGAAGAGATGGAAAGACTGCGCAACGGACTATCGATACTTAGACGCGAACAACCAGATGCTATTGTGTCGGTGGACACATTCCGTCCTGACGTGGCACGCATGGCAGTGGAGGAATACGGAGTTGCTATAGTCAACGATGTGTCGGAAGGTGGCATTACTGGTATTGCAAACAAGCCTCTCGACTGGAAGCAGGGTGAATATCCAGAGATATTCAAGATGGTAGCTCACTTGCGCGTACCTTATGTATTAATGTCAGTAAAACCGAATATTGAGCAGATGCTAATGGCATTCGCCCATGAGGTACAGATGCTGCGCGACTTGGGTGTGAAAGACATTATACTTGACCCAGGGTTCGGTTTTGGCAAGACTCTTGAAGAGAACTACGTTTTGATGAACGAGATACAAAAGTTAAAAGTGCTCAAGCTTCCGTTACTGGTAGGAATTTCTCGCAAGTCAATGATTTACAAGCTACTCGGTGGCGACCCGACCACATCGCTCAATGGAACATCTGTGCTCAACACTGTCTCACTCCTAAAGGGTGCGGATATATTAAGAGTACACGACGTTAAAGAAGCAGTGGAGACTGTGAAAATTGTGGGAAGAGTTAAGGGTTAAGAATTAAGAGTTAAGGGGTGATGGAACTGTTCTTCGAATTCGGAATAAAGGATATAATAGACATCTTACTGGTGGCGTTGATGTTATACTACAGCTACCGTCTGATGAAGGAATCACGTTCGCTGAACGTGTTTATCGGTATATTAATGTTTGTGATACTGTGGCTGTTAGTATCGCAGATATTGGAGATGCGCCTCCTCGGTTCAATTATGGACAAGTTGGTAAGTGTGGGAGTAATCGGACTGATTATCCTCTTTCAGGAAGACATCCGCAAGTTTCTGTATAACATAGGTGCCCACCAGAGAATGAGGGTGTTGCTTAAATTCTTTCAACAAGAAAAGGAGGAAAACAACAACGGTTCCAACAGGGAAATGATAGTACCTATAGTGCTTGCCTGCATGAATATGAGCAAGCGCAAGGTGGGAGCACTTATTGTCATCGAGCGCTCCATTCCCCTTGATGACGTATCTGACACTGGCGACCGCATTGATGCAAATATCAACCAGCGACTGATAGAGAACATTTTCTTCAAGAACTCACCTCTTCACGACGGTGCAATGATAATATCCAAACACCGCATAAAGTCGGCGGGATGCATTCTTCCCGTCTCCCATAGCCTCGACATCCCCAAGGAACTCGGTCTTCGCCACCGCGCCGCCATGGGCATGTCACAGGACAGCGATGCGGTGGTGATTGTGGTTTCAGAAGAAACTGGTGGAATCACCGTTGCCATAAAAGGGCAATTCCAACTACGGCTCTCTGCTGAAAAACTGGAAAGTGTGCTGACTGAAGAGCTTAAAAAATAACCTTGTCTTTTTTACTCAAGTTTCGGAAGTAATTTTGAACCACAGAGTTTAAGAGATTAAGAGTATTTATATTAGGAAAGAGACTGAATGCCAAGGCATTTAGAGAACAAAGAGGGCTGCGCATGATTTCATCTGCCCGAAGGCTCTGTGTTCTCCGTCGCTTGCGACCTACTCTATATAAACAAAAATCTCTTTTCCTCTTTATCTCTGTGGTTTAAATAAACCCCTTATACATTGGGAATTATCACTTCAGAAA
>JALERP010000197.1 GCA_022764085.1 Prevotella sp. | reverse complement strand
CTGGGCTTTGACATACGTCTTTAACTTCCTTAACTTCCTTAACTTCTTTAACTTCCCTTTCCTGTGAAAGTTGAGTCGTTATAGGAAGATTATTCTTTCACCACCTTTTGGCCGTTTACAATATATATGCCCTTAGGCAGTGATTGGAATGCGTCGCTAACGGTCATGTTCTTGAACAACAGACGGCCATCTATACTGTAAATGTCGTGAGTGTCTTCTTTGGGTGTGTCGTTGAACACATCCTCCATACCAGCAGGTACAAAACTGCCAATGGCACTGGCTGCGAAGAAGGCATAACTAGTGCCGGTGGGCGTGTGCAGACCATCATAATAAGTTATGTCATAAGAAGTGTAACCATTGTCGTTCAGATGCTTCTCCATGTTGTACATGTTCAATACCGGCACCACTTCGTCTTCCGTAGAATGTACAAAGCTTATTTTGTCTGTCTTTTCCGGTTTCCACGCATCATACACGAGCGAGTTCTCCTTCAGATGTAATATGATGTCCTTCATGGCTTCATTCTCCTCGTCAAAGAAAGCGGGCGTCACGATTATGTCAGCTGCAAGACTCTTTTCGGTTATATTGCCGTATTTCTCATAGATATAATTGTTGATGTAGTCGGTGTCATGCTCTTTTGAGTCAAACAGTTCAGGCAGGTCATTGGCAAACTCTTCGTTGAAGATATCCTCATACTTCACCTTATATCCGCCAGCGTCAATCATTCCGCTCATAATCAGAGGCAGTGCCACGGGGTATTGGGTCATGTTTTCTTCTGCCAGTTTCTTATAGTGGGCGTACATGTCGTATGGGCCGCCACCAATCACGCAAAGGTCTATTTTCGGCAGTTCGTCGCTACGGTATCCCTCAGCCACAAGTCTGTTGACCCACATTCCTGAGTTTCCGCCTTGTGAGTAGCCCAAGTTAAGCACCACATTTTCATATTCATATCCCTCATCTTCCAGAATTTTTCTTCCTGCAATGAAGGCGTCAATGTTTACGCGGGCCGTTGCCCTTCCCTGCAGATACTTTTGATTGCGCTTCACATCGACGCCAAATCCAAATCCGTCGGACTCAATTATGATGTAATTGGTGTTTGACAATAATCCCTCCAACGTAAAAAAGCTGCTCACATTGGTAGGGCGTGACTTGTCGTCGCTTATGGTATAATGATTAAGCAATCCGCAGCCCTTTGCCTTCACCGTCTTGTTGTAGACGCTGTGGGTCATGAAAATGGCGGCAGACAGCACTATGGGAGTCTCTCCGTCAGCATCAATGGTTTCATAGTTGAAATCAAAGCGCCAGAACGAGCCGCAGTTTGTTTTGTTTACCAATCCGGTTTCTGGTTTTGTCGTTTGCGCCATCAAGCTTATTGACGCCATCAACAGGGATAATAGTACAAATGTAATCTTTTTCATATTTATAATGACTTTTTACGTTAATAATTTGCCTTGCCTTATCGAAAATGGTTATTCAATGTGCGCTGCAAAATTACGTTTTTTATTTCATATTTCCAAACATATTGCAATTTTTATCTTTTTTCTCTATGTATAATGGTTTTATTTAAACCACAGAGTTAAAGAGAAAAAGAGATTTATCGTTTTATAGAGTAGGTCGCAAGCAACGGAGAACACAGAGTTTCCATGCGGCAAACATTATGCGCCGCTCTCTATGAGCTCTAAATGCCTTGGCATTCAACCTCTTTCATTAGTAAAAATACTCTATATCTCTTAAACTCTGTGGTTTAAAATAACTTCCGAAAGTTGAGTTATAAATATTATCTCTGTGTCTCAGTGTTCAACAAAATCCCCCAAGACACTCTCTATCGTGATTTTCTGCGCCTCCTTCTTGGTCAGTTGTTTTGACCAAGCCACCCTTGCCTTGGTGTCGGCACCGGCTCCATTGTTGTTGTATTCTATATAGCGGGCAGTCTGTTCACGCTCCTTTTGCCAGTGATGCCAACCTTCGGGACGTATGTGCGCACCTAATTCGCAATTCATGAAGAGAGTGTAGCCATAGTCGCGCCATGGGCGGCCGAGATACACCTTGTTGATACCATTATCGGCAGTCAGGCGGCACCGGTTGAAGACATATCCGTAGGGTTGGTCTTTGGGTGTCGAGGCGGCGGTGATATATGAGTTGGCCTTGCTGCGTATCTCGCAGTTCTCAAACCATGCCGTTCCCGGACCGAAGATAAAGTCGGTTGTTCCTTCGATATAGCAGTTGCGGAACAGTTGGCGCGAGCCTCCCACACCGGTATATACCGTGTCCTGATGTCCTAAGAAGCGGCATCCGATGAATGTCAGCCTATCGCCTTCGGTATGCAGTGCCACAGCCTGTCCGAGTCGTGCCGAGTTGTTCTCGATGGTGATGTTCTTCAGGGTTATGTCCGAACCTTCGATTTTCAGGGTATATGTACGGAATGTACCCATACCCTTAGGTCTTTCGGCCGTTTGGATATTTGCGTGGTCATCATAGGTGATGATAGTGTTCTCGGCATCCTCGCCGCATAGTTCGATATTGGTGAGCCACGACGGTATAATAAGTTTCTCCTTATATATACCTTTTTTAATATATATAACCTTGTGATAATCCATAAAGGCACGGCACACCTCTATGGCATCATCAACGTTACGGAATTCCGCCGTGCCGTCACGCGCCACGAACAAAGTGTCGGGATTGTCATACTTGTTTGCCGCCGACACGCTTGCAGCCATCATAGCCGCACAGATAAGTAGTTTGCTTTTCATAATTTATAATTTATTCAAGTTTCGCATTTGCTCAACTTTTTGGAAGTTAAGGAGTTAAGGAGTTATCGCTCCCTTTGGTCGCTGGGAGTTAAGCCATTAGTTTAGAGCCTTGGATATAAGCGCAAATACATTTGGCTTAACTCCTTAACTCCTTAACTACCAACTATTATCCTTACTTGCGAAAGTTGAGTTCTTAATTCTTAATTCTTAATTATCACATCTCCTGCGTCACCTCCTGCAGTCCCTCAATCTTCTTGAGGTTGTCCATAATAACCTTGATGTCATCTCGGTCGTGGACACGCAGTTCAAATTTTCCTCTGAAGATATCGTCGTCGCAGTTGATGAACACACGATGGATGTTTACGTTCATCTCGCGTGATATGACCTGTGTCACCTCGTTGAGCAGGCCGATATGGTCGATGCCCTGTATCTGTATAGTAGCGTCGAAGAACAAGGTGCGACCCATATTCCATTTCGCGTCGAGAATACGGTTGCCGTAGCTTGTCTTCAGTTTTGCAGCCACGGGACAGCTGCGCTTATGTATCTCAATCTGCTTCTTGCTGTCTATGAATCCCAAGACGTCATCGCCTGGGATGGGATGGCAGCAGTCCATGAACTTATACTGGTTGATGTTCTCGTCGGTGATGAAGATAGGTTTCTTGCGGTTGAACTTTTCAGGCACGGTGAAGTATTCCCTTTGTTCTGCCTGTGCTTGACCGTCCAAAGCCTTTTTCTTGCCGAGGAAGGGTACGAATTTTCTCCAACCTTTGGGTGACTTGACGTTCTTTGCGTTTCCTTGGATTTCGTCGATGTCCTTGTCCGACAGAAGCAGTGATTTTTCTCCGATAGCCTGGAAGAAGTCATCTCGCTTCTCAATGTCGTGGAACTGTGCGAGCTGGTCGGCAATGTCGGCCGAATACTCAATGCCGTGGTTGGAGAGGAATGTCTTGAAATCCTCTTCGCCCACGCGCTGCTTGTCTCTGCCCTTACGCCTCAGTATCGCCTGAATCTTAGCCTTTGCCTTAGCCGTGCTCACAAAGTTTATCCATGAGTCCTGCACATGCTGCGACTTGGATGTGAGAATCTCCACCTGGTCGCCACTCTGCAGCTTATGGCTCAGAGGTACAAGCTTGTGATTTACCTTGGCACCAATACAGTGGCTGCCGAGGAAGGTGTGGATGGAGAAGGCGAAGTCGAGGGCGGTGCATCCAGCCGGCATGGTCTTTATCTCGCCTTTCGGTGTGAACACGAATATCTCGGAAGCAAAGAGGTTGAGCTTGATGGCATCGAGGAAATCCATGGCATCCGGCTGCGGGTCGTCGAGTATTTCCTTGATGGTGTGTAGCCATTCGTTAAGTTCTCCCTCGTCCTCGGTGAACTCAATGTCGCCACCATCTTTGTATTTCCAATGAGCGGCAAATCCCTGTTCGGCAATCTCGTCCATACGGTCGGAGCGAATCTGCACCTCTATCCATCGTCCCTGCTTAGACATAAGTGTGACGTGCAGGGCTTGGTAACCATTGGCCTTCGGGTGGTTGAGCCAGTCGCGCAGACGGTCGGGATGCGACTTGTATATCTGGCTTATTGCCACATATATGCTGAAGCACTCGTTGATTTCGTCCTCCCGCTGTTTGGGCGAGAAGATGATGCGCACAGCGAGTATGTCGTATATCTCTTCGAAAGAGACATGCTTGTTCTGCATCTTGTTCCAGATGGAGTAGGGGCTTTTTACCCTTTCCTTCAGAGTGTATTTGATACCCATCTTGTCGAGAGCCTCCTTGATGGGTTGCGTGAATTGGTCGAAAAGTTCGTGACGTGAGCCCTGGGTGGATTGCAGCTTGCTCTCAATAGAGGCATACTGGTCGGGATGCTCGTATTTGAAGCTAAGGTCCTCCAGTTCGGTCTTTATCTTGTTAAGGCCGAGTCGGTTTGCCAATGGTGCGTAAATATACAACGTCTCACCCGCAATCTTGTATTGTTTGTTGGCAGGTTGGCTTTCCAGTGTGCGCATGTTGTGCAGGCGGTCGCATATCTTAATAAGGATTACGCGTATGTCGTCGCTCATTGTGAGCAGGAGTTTCTTGAAGTTCTCCGCCTGTGCAGAAGCCTGTTCTCCGAAGATACCTCCACTGATTTTTGTCAGTCCATCCACAATCTGTGCCACCTTTGCACCGAAGATGTTCTCGATGTCCTCCACGGTGTAGTCAGTGTCTTCCACCACGTCGTGCAACAGTGCCGCACATATACTTGTGGAACCCAGTCCCACTTCCTCACATGCTATCTGCGCCACGGCAATGGGGTGCATGATATACGGTTCACCCGAAAGACGCCTGACCCCCTTGTGCGCTTGCTTTGCAAAGTTAAACGCCTTTGTTATCAAGTCAATCTTCTGGCGATGACGCGACTTACTGTAAGTATCTATCAGGTGCTCATAAGCACCGCTGATAAGCAGTTCGTCCTGCTCTTCAATCCTTTTCTGCTCTTCGTCCATAACTCGTAATTTTTAATTCCTAATCCCTAATTCCTAATCCCTAATTCCTAATTAAGAACTATCTCACTCTCAGTTTCTTGCCCGCTCTGATATTAGAGCCCTTCAGTCCGTTGAGCTTCTTCAGTTTGGCCACTGTGGTGCCGTTTCTCTTTGCTATCTCCGAGAGTGTTTGTCCGCTCTTGATAGTCACAGTCTTGCCTCTCCTGCTTGTTCTCTTCTTCGACTTGCTTCGTGAGGATGAACTGCGCGTGTAGGTTGGCGTGTTGTCGTTCACTTCCACGGTGGCGCGTTTTGTGAAGAGAGCCTCGGCATTGTAGGCATAGATGGAGTCCTGCATGTCGATAAACTTGCCCACTTCTGTTTGGGGCAGGCGGATGGCAGACAGTTTGGTGGCTCCAGGCGCGATGTCTCTGCGGTATGAGGGGTTGAGCGTGCGCAATTGTTCGATGTCGATGTTGCATACGGCGGCAATCTGTTCGAGGTGTACGTTGCGGTCCACCATTACGGTGTCGGTCTTGGCTGGCAGACGTGTGGTCATCGGGCAGATGTTATGCTCGCAGTAGTATGTCATGATATAGTTGGCGGCGATGAAGGCAGGAACATATCCTCGTGTCTCCTTGGGCAGGTAGGGGTATATCTGCCAGTAGTCCTTGCAGCCTTTTGCACGGTGTATTGCCTTGTTAATCTGGTCGGGTCCGCAGTTGTATGCGGCAATCACGAGATTCCAGTCGCCGAACACCTTATATAAATCCTTGAGATAATTAGCTGCGGCGTATGACGACTTGATAGGGTCGCGGCGGTCATCCACGAGCGAGTTCACCTCCAGTCCGTATCTCTTTCCTGTGGCGAGCATAAACTGCCACAATCCTGTTGCCCCCACGCGTGACACTGCCGTAGGGTTGAGTGCCGATTCGATTACAGGCAGGTATTTCAGTTCCAGTGGCAATCCGTATGTTTCGAGAGCTTCCTCGAAGATAGGCATATAGAAGTTGGATGCTCCAAGCATATAACTAACGGAGTGGCGCAGACGTCCGCTGTAGCGGTCGATGAATTTCTGTACCACCTCGTTGTAAGGCATCTCAATGATGGTAGGCATGCGTTTGAGCCTGTCTATATACACTTCCTTTTCGAATACGGGGTTCACGTCTTTCATACGGCAGTCGTTGTCCTCGTCGAGATATGTCTTCGACATGTAGAGGTTCAGGAGGCTGTCGAGTTCAAACGTCATCGCTTCGGGGAATTCAATCACCTCTTCCTTACCTTGTTCGTCGGTAACGGTGATTTCATCCTCGTCAGCAAAGTCTTCTTCAATCTGTGCCTGTATGGCAATATTGCCTGCCAACAACAGGGCTGCTGATATTAATATTTTCTTCATATTTAACTTCTCATTCTTAATTCTTAATTCTTCACTTTTCATTTTTAAAACACAGAGACACGGAGTTACAGAGTTTTTTTATTTTTTCAACACAAAGACACAAAGATCTCTTTTTCGCTGAAGGAAGATACAGAGAGCAGCAAAGCTGCTTTATGCAAAGTCCACAAAGTTTTTTGTGCGTCTGTGTTCGATTATTAAACACCCGCAAGGCTTTGTGGCGACTTCTAAGTCGCTTGTCACCTTTGTATCCAAAGAAATCCTTTGTTCCTTTGTGACTTTGTGTTTAAATAATTAAACTCTGTATCTCTGTGCCTCTGTGTTTTATTCTTCATTCTTCATTTTCAAAACCTCAGTCCCAAGTTTACTCCCACTGCCGAGTTCTCCAACGAGCCGGAGTTGAACGTGCTGCCTCCGGGAATTACTGTAGGGGCCACCTTCAGACTCAGGTCTTTTGATATGTCAAACTCCGAGAGTTCGGTATCCACGTATGCGTCGATTACCGACAGGGCATAAACGCCGATTAGGCAGAACATGCTCATGTCGCGCCAACGGCGGTACTTGTCCTTACGGCTTTTAAACAGTTTCTTGTATCTCTCCTCGTTTGCCTGGGTGATGGTTGCCCCCAGGTGCAGGAACTTGTTGTAGCTCTGCGTGGTTGGGTCGCTGTCCATAATGTCGAGATATGCCTGCGAGTAGTCGCGGTACATCATATTGTTCCATGTCAGGGCATAGATACATCCCATCATACCGCCGTAGATAATAGGCAGTTTCCAGTACTTGCGGTTGTATATCTGTCCTCCTCCGGGGATTACCAATGCTAACCACAAGGCGCGGTTGGGGTCAGGTGTCCACGTTGCCCAGTCTCGCTTTTCTATTTTCCTCATATCGACGGCAGCCACGGAGTCAGCTTTGGGCAGTATCTGTGACACACTGTCAATGAGTGACTCCACAGCCTTGTCGGGTGGTGTCTCCATAACCCTTTTTGGCCGTGCTGTGCTGATACTGTCCTTCTGTGCCGATGCCGTCTGTATGCCCGTCAACAGCAAAATGCAAGCGAATATTAATCTAAAGAACATCTGTCTTTAACTCCTTAACTCCTTAACTTCTTAACTCCTTAACTCCTCTACCCCAACTTGTCCAAAGCATTCATTATTCTTTCCAGTTCTTCCTCGTTGGCAAACGGAATACTGATTTTTCCCTTGCCCTTAGGCGAGCAGGTCATCTGCACCTTTGTCTGGAAGAAAGAGGCAAGACGTTCTTTAAGGATATTGAATTCCTCGGGAAGTTGATTGCCTGTCTGAATCTTCTTCTTAGCCGTCTGCACGTCCTCGCCGCTTTTCAGCATGTGAACAAGCTCTTCCACCTTGCGCACCGAATATCCGTTCTTTTGTATCTCCTTAAACAGCTTAATCTGCACGCTCGGACTGTCGATGGACAGAAGCGCACGTGCGTGTCCCATGTCTATCTCCTTGTTCTTGAGTGCCATCTGCACCTGTGCGGGCAGTTTCAGTAGGCGCATGTAGTTGGTTACAGCTGTGCGGCTCTTGCCCACGCGCTCCGAGATCTTCTCTTGGGTCATGCCGGTTGTTTCCACGAGGTGCTCGTATGCCAATGCTATCTCGATGGCGTTGAGGTCTTCGCGCTGGATGTTCTCCACGAGAGCCATCTCCATCACCGTCTCGTCCTTTACGGTGCGGATATAAGCGGGAATAGTTTCGAGTCCGGCCATTTGGGCTGCTCTCCATCGGCGTTCACCAGCGATAATCTGGTATTTGCCGTCCTCCATCTGTCGGAGTGTCACGGGTTGTATGATACCAATCTCGCGTATGCTGTTGGCAAGTTCCTGCATTGCCTCTTCGTCGAATTCGCGGCGAGGCTGGTTGGGATTGGGTGATATCTGGTCGAGCGCAATCTCGTTGAGGTTTGATGAGCCTTGTGTTCTCACCTCGCCAGTGTCTATCAGGGCGTCGAGTCCGCGTCCGTTGCCTATATCGTCAAGTCCTCGTCCGAGGACATTGCGGTCATATTTTTTATGTACTGCCATATATGATTCTTAATTATTCAAGTTTCGCATTTGCTCAACTTTTTGGAAGTTAAGGAGTTAAGGAGTTATCGCTCCCTTTGGTCGCTGGGAGTTAAGCCATTAGTTTAGAGCCTTGGATATAAACGCAAATACATTTGGCTTAACTCCTTAACTCCTTAACTCCTTAACTACCAATAAATTTCCTTATTTCCGAAAGTTGAGTTAATTAAAACACAGAGCTATATATTCACAGAGTTATCGTCGATTGCTGGCTGCACCTCGCCTACATCGGATGTTATCGCGCAGCAATTCTTAATTCTTAACTCTTAACTCTTAATTCTTAATTAAAATGAGGGTCTTTCATTTCATTTCCCATTTCGATATGGGAGGAGCAGAGAAGGTAGCTGCCAGTATAGCAAAATCGGGCAGTAATGATGTGGAGTATCATCTCGTGGAGACGATGCGAGGACGTTCTGCATATACGCAACGTTTTATAGCGGAGATGAACGCTGCGGGAGTGATATGCCATAGGGCTTGGATGCCGGACGTAAGATGGCACTTTGTCTTTGAGCGTATCAATGCCCTTCTGTTTCCCCTTAGATTCCTGTATATATGGTTGCGCTGGCATCCCGATGTGGTGCATACTCATACCGAAGGACCTGATATGTGTATCGTTGCGGCAATGAAGGCTTTTCCTTTCATTGCACACCGATGCAAGGTGGTAAGGACAATACACAACAATGTCTTATGGACAGGACAACCGAAGATAGGCAATATCTGTGAACGCTTTTTCATTTCGCACAAAAGCAACATCGCAATATCCCAGTCGGTGAGACTGTCGTATATGAAGCGTTTTGGCGAAGACGCACCTATTATATATAATGGGGTGGGGAAGGCGGAAAGCATGCCTTATCCACATCTCGTGAAGGGAAAGGCAAACGTAATATTTGCCGGACGATTTGAGATGCAGAAGGGAATATCCACCCTTGTCGAGGTATTGCAGGCAATGAGGGATGACGAGAGATATCATTTCCATATCTTCGGCGACGGTTCATTGGCAGAACTTATCCACAGTAGTTTGGACGGACAGAAGAACGTGAGCGTCAATCCACCGTTGTTCTCACTCTCATCTTATCTCTCATCGTTTGACTATATGTTCATGCCATCTGAGTTTGAGGGACTTAGTATAGTGGCGATAGAAGCGTCGATGTCAGGACTTCCCAACATCATCAATGATTGTCCGGGATTGGGTGAAACCCTGCCTGAAGACTGGCCTCTAAAGGTTGAGAACAACAATGTTGATGCCTATCTGAATATCTTCAACGTGACATTGCCGTCGATATCGAGGGAGGTTCTCGGAGCAAAGGCAATGGCGTATGCAGAAGACAATTTCTCGTTAGTCAGCATGCAGCGCAATTACGAGAAAGTTTATGAGTCAGGCAACTGAATTACTTGCAATTTATTGTCAAAGAAGTGCTTTTGCTGCCGTTTCCTTTGGGCATTGTAGCTGATATGATAGCCTTTCCTGCTTTTCTTCCACTGCGCACAACGATAATGGCTTTCCCTTTGTATGTAGTCACCTTAGGAGAGGTTTTCGGTTCGAGGTCTTTCAGGTTGGCACTTGCAGCAGCGAGCAATGTAGCCCGTCCTTTTACACTGACAGTTAGTGGGATGTCAGCATCAGACACAATATTTCCGTCCTTATCTACAACATCAACCATGATAAAGGCAAGGTCCTGACCGTCGGCATTGATAAGTTTGCGGTCGGGAGTCAATCGTATGGTGGCAGGTTCGCTACTTGTGCGGAGTGTACTTTCAGCCATCTCCTTTCCATTGGCATCCACTGACACGGCTTTTAGGGTGCCAGGCTGATAAGGCAGTTTAATCACAGCCTTGTATTGAGTGTCAATGTTAACATCCCTTTCAGCAATAAGCTTGTCATTAAGATAGAGTCTTACTTTGGGAGCCTTGGTGTAGATTTCCGCCTCGATGTCTTTTCCTTCCCATCCACGCCAGTTCCACGACTCCCATGTTGGCCATACCGACCACATTGTTTCCGTCACATGTCCGTTGAAATAGTAATCTGGTTCACGAACAGCTAAATAGACATCCGCAGCACCTTCTTCCACGTTCCACAACATGTCACGATAATGAGAAATCGGTTTGCGCCATCCCGTCAGATCTACATCACCACAATATGCACCATGATAAGGGAAATGCTCAGCTTGCCAATGTTCCACCCTGGGTTCATTCTCGTAATGCCAGAGTCCTATGGCAGACTCTCCTAAATAGTCAAGGCCTGTCCATACCATATCGCCTATGATATATGGACGCTCAACGGTGTGCTTCCAGTTGGCAAAAGCATCACGAGGATAGCTTTCTGTCTGCCACATCACACGCTCGGGGCAACGCTCATGGTCGCTTTCTGCCTTGTGCATCATATAGTTGTAGCCCACGATGTCGAGCACCGCAGCATGAGGGTCGTAGATTTCCCAGTCGCTGTCCCATGCACATAAGGCTTCGGTCACGGGACGTGTGTTGTCGAGTGATGTTATGACATTCTTGAATTTGCCGGCTGTATGAACCACACGAATATCCTTGCGCTCAATCACCTCATTTCCTATGCTGTATGATATGATGCAGGGATGGTTGCGGTCGCGAAGCACCATGGCAGTGATGTCTTCGGTATAGCATGAGTCGATAGCTATATGATAATCATAAGGATTCTTCTCCGAATACCATCCGTCGAATGATTCATCCACCACCATCATACCCAAACTGTCACAGGCATCGAGCATGGCACGGGTTTGGGGATTATGAGATGTGCGTATGAGATTGAATCCAGCCTCCTTCATCAGTCTCACCTTGCGTATCTCGGCTGCATCAAACGCCATAGCACCCAACACCCCATTGTCGTGATGCAAGCATGCACCATTGATAAGTGTCGGCTGGCCGTTGAGCAAAAAACCGTTCTTTGCGTCATAGCTGAAGGTGCGCACGCCGTGCTTCACCGTCAACTCGCCCACCTTGATATCATATAGCTTGGGAGTGTCGGGCGACCATAGTTCTACATTGCGGAGCATACGTGTCTCGTCAAGTTGGTTACCATAAGTCACCCGCACTGCTGCTGAGTCGGCATGTGTTCCGTCGGCTGAAATGCCAAAAACCTTCTCTGTGCGCACAAAGAGCTTCTGTGGATCGTCCATCTTGTTCTTATTGTATGTCTCAAGCCATACGTGGCGATATATTCCCGAACCGCTGTACCACCTGCAGTTTGGTTGCCGTGAATTATCCACCATTACTGCAATGGTATTCATGCCCTTGCATATATACGGAGTGATATTTACCTTGAATGGGGTATATCCATAGAAATGATTGCCCGCCTGTTTACCGTTGACATACACCTTGCAATCCTGATATACTCCCTCAAAGTGAAGCCACATGCTTTCGCCTTCACTTACATTTAGTTCCGAGTCCTTCACATGCTTGCGATACCATCCTTTTCCTGCGGGG
>JALERP010000183.1 GCA_022764085.1 Prevotella sp. | reverse complement strand
TTGCATCGTGGCTGAAATACTGGAATGCGACGAGGAGACTGTACTCAAACAAGTCATTGCTGACAGTCGCCGGATGGCATTACTAAGCCAACTTGCCCAGACGGCATAGAGTACTGAATTTTTACTTCCGAAACTTGAGTTCAAGAGTATTGTCCAATAATGCCTTGCCATAACCTTGGCGTTTGTAATCGGGATGAATACAAATTGGCCCGAGGGTCATAATGGGCAGTAGGGTACCGTCGTCAAGTGTCAATTCAGCCTTCATACACATGACTTGTCCAACGAGCATCTCCTTACCTTCACCCCCTATGACCATCACGAGGTTGAGTTCGGGAATGAATGCCTTGTCGTTGCGAAGACAATGCATAACATAATGTTCGAGACATCCCGGACGATATACATTCCAAAACGAGTCTCTTATGAGACTCTCTACTTTGCGCTGCTCCTCAGGCAGCTCACGTCTGATTGTAAATGCTTCCATTTCTTTTCACTTGTTATGATTATTCGGGTGCAAAGGTAAGGCTTTATTAGCAACCAGAGATGTAAAAATCAGACAATACTTATCATACTGTTAATTTAGGTCTATTGCCAAGGGAAGCGGGACAACCGCACTGCTACCCAATCCCTCAATTGAAGAAACCATCAGCCGATAGAAATTATTTCTCACTATTCCATATCTCATTGCATCGGAATCCTCCGAATGGGTAATCCAATAGGTGTAGAAGGTCTCATATACTCCCATATAATATATCACTTGCTTTATGCCATAGTTGTCCAGTTCTTCGTCAGTGTAAGACTTCAACTCGTCGAGATGCAAGCCTGACACCCTGTTGACATCCCTAATGGTGTTATAGAACTTGTAGCCATATAGATACAATGTCCCTTCAAACATCTCAGGACGCGTCTCCCTGATGAAATCCCCGAAACGCTCGTCATACACATATACACATGACGGATTCACAGAAGCCTTGAACACAATACCGGTAAGAGTGCCGCCGTTTTGTTGTGTCCTGTAGGCACAATTCTCCAGGATATAGGCGGTCCCATACTTACCTGACGACGGGAAAGGCGCAAAATCCGACAACGAGATATCAGAATAATAATGCTTATATACTGAGCGGAGGTAGCTGAGGGAAGCCTGGCTGCCGTCCTTTCTGAAGAAAAGCGGGTCGATGACATACTCGTCATCCGCACCGCTGTCCGGAGCGAAATTGTAAGGAAGGACATATTCCGACGGCTGTTCAAAACGCTCAAGCCGCGCCTTGTGGCGAAACAGGTAGAAACAGGTGTTGAGGTTGACAAACTTATAGTTGGTAAGGTTGACATACGCATAGACCTCGCCGTCATGCGACAGTTCAAAGACATCCTTCGCCTTGCCCAACACTACTTTCGCCACAACACGCTCCATATTCACCTCTATAAAGACGTGGTTGTTGACCTTGTCGGTAAAGTCCTGCCGCAGGTTCTCGGATGCACAACTGGACATTATCGCGCCCTCATCGGAAAGTGTGGACATTATGCCGTCAGAATAGGAGACTGAATCCGTCAGTGCCAGCAGTTGGTCTTCTGTCTCAATGTCATCGGGAATATTTTTGTAATTGGCTATGGCAAAGATGTCGTAATATCCCAACGGCAGCCTTATTACAGGCAACAGATAAGTGAAATCATACTGGTTGTCCACCGATGTAGCCAAGGGGGTAATGTCGTCGATGTCATGAAATGCCACCAACTTCTTTGAATCGGAACTGAAGAAAAAAAGACGCACACTACTAACAAGCGACTCACTGGCAATAACCGAAGTCTCCCCCATACCAGAGGAAGAACGCACAGGGGCATTAAGTCGAACATGCACATTCACCGTGTCAGCAGCTTCCGGGTGTCCCGAGAGACACGACTCCACAGCCTGTGACAACGTGTTGAAATCAGGCATGTTGCGGTCATTGAATGCGGCAACGACTTGTCCCTCTGCCGACACCACATATATCTGAGGTATGCCCGACGGGGCAAGCGGCCTGACCACCGCAGGATCGGCGGGAATGACAAACGGCATGCAGAAGCCATTGGCCTCCCAATAACCCTTGACACTCTCCAAGTCCTCCTTATACGCTACAATACGGAATTGAAGTCTGTCGTGGTATGCACTGAATACCTTGTCAACCACCGGCAGTTCTTTCTGGCAGTCCTTGCATCCCGTATTGAACACAACGAGCATATACGGTTGGCCCGACAAGGATTCAGAAGAAACCACGTCTCCGTCAACAGTCAGGAAACTGAAATCCATCAGCCCGCCCACTGCCGTCTCCGTCATCTTGTCATTGTCTTCGCTACATGCCTGAAGCAACCCGAGAAGCAACAAGAACACGAATGTCAACACATTCCTTATCTTCATTTTCTGTTCCCCCAAAAGCATATCTATAGATTTATATTGTCATCCAATCGTATCACCCAGTTGTTAATACGACATTGCACCACACTGTTTCCCGATTCCGACATATAAAGGATGACTGTATGGAAATCCTGACGGTCGAGATACTCCTGAGCAGTAAGAGGCCTGCCAGACTGGGTATAGAAAGAGGCTATCTGACAAAGGAAATCTGTCAGAGGCAAGTCGAGGATAACTTTTCCACTATCATTGTCATTCAATACAAGCCTGCTGTTGTCTCCCTGTACAAGACGCAGGGTCTTGATGGCATAACCCAAGGTCTCCACCTGTCCATTTAAGTCATCCTCAACCCTATCTGCCTGCATCTTATAAGGAGCATAGACCACAAACGAGGAAGGCACCGTGTTGTTGCAGGCATCAAGCACGCCGTTGGATGACTTCAGCTGAAGCCCATACCTGTCGATGGACACATCCCCCGAGCCAGAAGCCGGCACAACCTGGCATACCAGGACATTAGTGTCCTTGGTCAAGTCCACCTCATGCACGGCATACCGTCCTGTCACCTCCACACTGTCGATCCTTCCATAAAAGAGGTCGCCGTATTCAGCATCCTGCACCTTGTCGGCAGCAGCAAGCGACAAGCGCAAGTCATCGATGCGCAACGGTGATGTGGTCATAAAATGACTGTCACCCAAACCCGACCATACAACAAAGTCATAGATACCGTTGGGCAATTCGCTTACCTCCACACAATAGTTGTTACTATAGAGTTGACCGTAATCAATCTCTATACGCCTGACATAATTGCCTTCATGGTCAAACACCATTATCGAGGCATCCCTGACCTGTTGGGCAGCGGCATCAACATCGAGCATATTGCAGGTGTATCTAATCTTGAGCCATACGCCTGTAGGACAATCGTCGATGTCGGTTTTCACCCACGAACAACCGGTAAGAATGCCGATGAAGGCAAGGAGGAACAGTATCTTATTTCTTTGCATATACTTACAGAATAATATTAGTCTGGTCTCTCACCACCCACGGTTTCACGTTTATCAATGCCTTGATACTGGTTTCGCCTTCGTCGGGGGTGTCGGGGTTAACCTCCGGAGTGGAATTGCCCAACTCCGAGATGCTTGTTATGAGCAGGCGGTAGAGGTTGTTGCGCACCACGGCAAACTCCATGACTCCCATCACGTATGGGTCGTTGTTTTCGAGATGCTTTATCCAGTAGTCATAGTAGCACACATATTTGTCGTTTTTCCTTCTGAACAGCTTGACATTCTGATAAGCCATCTCGTCTTTGTCATCAACCTGCGAGATGTCAACACCTGCCTTTGCCAATGCCTCCTTTGACGTGTAGAACTTATAGTCATAGTAAAACAGCGAGTCGGGATATTCTGCCTGAGAGGCAATCACAAGTTTTCCCGAGTCATCTGCCTTATACACGTTGTTGTTGGGATTAAAGCTGGCCTTGAATACCAGTCCCGTGCTGTATCCATTTTTCTGGGCCTGCCATATCATGCAGTTTTCAAGCGAGTAGTATGTCTTGTAGGCGGGAGTTGTCGTGACTTCAGGGAACTGTGTCCATGACAATGCGTCACCATTTCCGAGACTGCCGGAGAAATTCTCATAGTAAGCGTCGGGATTATTAAATCCGCTGGCATCAATCGACTTGTTAAAGAAATACGGGTCGATGACATATCCGTTGGCTTCGGGTATATCCCCGAAATGTGTGTGGATATCCCATTTGGGTGTATCCATGGAGGTCAGCGTGGCAGTATGCCTGAAGATATAGTAGCTCTTGGGCAGGTTGACAAACCTGAATCCGTCGAGCGACACGTCGGCATATTTCACTCCCGAGGCATCATTAATATCATAGGAGGAATACTTCCTTCCCAAGTCAATGCGTGCCAAGGCGCGCTCAAGGGTGACGCTCACCAGATTCTCATCCTTTTTATCCTTGATTTCCACGCCGGTGTTGGCTGAAGCCCTATTACTCATCACAATGGGATTGTCGGCATTAGGCAAGAGTGCCTGCTTGTATGTGGAAGCGTCAACAGTGGCAAGAAACTCCTGCTCTGTGGCAGCGTCAATCTTTCCGCTGTAGTTTGCCACGGCAAATATGTCATACGTGCCCTGGGATATTACAACAGGTTTTGTCAGATAGGTCACGTAGCCGTTGACAGTGCCTTGTGAACGCTCCAGCTGGGATATGTCCACTGCCTTGGCACGTAATCCCGTTTGCGAGTCAAACAGGTATATCTTCACCGACTTCACTATCCACTCCTTTTCCGTTCCCTGTTCAGCCTGATAGCTGTCGTCAACTCCCCTTGTGACTTCTGCCCCTACAGCCGGAGTCAGAAACTGGAACACCACTTCGCACCCGTTGGCTGTGCCGTCCTGGCGATTGTCAACGGTGACTGCTTCATTTTCCTTGCTACACGCAGTTGCCACGATAGCAAGCAGCAAAACATAGAATAATGTCTTAGTAATCTTTATCATAACCCAATTATTTTATTTCCTTAATTTTCGAATATTCTTCAAGCTGCATCTCCGCTTCCTTCACGCCCTGCTGGCTTGCAGCCTTGGCAAGGCGGATGGCATTGTCAATGTCTCCCTTTAGATAATAGACGAGACTCATGTTCATGGTCTTCTCGGGGCAGTCGGACACTTTCTTCAGGTATTCCTCCGCGTCATCGACAATGCCCCTTTCTATCGAGAGATATGCCATAGTGAGATTTATGCACTCGTCCTTCGGGAAAAGCAGGTATGCCTTCCTCATTATCGACATATACTTCTGGTGATTGTCGGAATACTTTCCTGCCAACATATATATCTCGTTGAGACTCAGGTTAATCGGACGGGTCTCGAATATCTTCTCCGACTCTTCTATGGTAAAGGGCCTTACAATGTATGTCACTGCATATTCCGTACATCTCAACGACGGGAAGCAGTGCTTCAGACAGTAGTTGAATCCTTCGGCCGCCTTCTTCTTCATGAGTGCCTCCTTCTCATCCTGTCCCGACTGCGAAGCGGCTATAGAGAGCAGGGCGGAACGGTTGGGCACCTCATAATGGCTGTTCAGGTAGGCTACAAAGCCCTTCCAGTTTTCGCCGTTGCTCGAGGCTTTCACCTTTGACGACGAGATGATGCCCTTGGTATTCAGATATTGCCTCAACGACTCGGTGCGGTCAACACTCAACTTCATATTCCTTTTCTCTTCGCCCTCGGGGGAAGCATATCCCACAATGCTCACATCTTGTATCTCGACATTAGGGTCGTTCTTCACAAGATGTATCGTGTTGTTGATTTTCTGCAGCTCCTGGGGGTTGGTCATGTAGGCAGGGTCTATTTCCGTGCGGTTGATACGGTAACATAGATATGCAGAACCTTTCTCCTGCCTTGTCTTCACTTTCTCGGGCTTGGGAATCCTAAACACGGGGTAGAGTTTGATGACAGGCTGTTCGTTGGTGAATGAGCAAAGATAATCCGAGCCACGGTTGGTGAACACATTACATCCGCAACTCATCTTCTGCAGTTTCAACACTGAGTTTCTCATCCAGTCCTCATACTCGGCATACCTGAGATAGGATATATTAAGCACCTTGCCTTTCTTCTTCATAACCGCCTCTGCGTCAGGGAATATCTTCTTCAGTTCACGATCGAAGAAGATCTGCTGGTTGCGACTGTTGATATATATATACGGAAATGAGTGACTACGGTTGGTCAGCGTGTCAACCAGTTCGGGGACAAGCACCACAGACTGACGCGCAGGTATATCCTGTATTGCCTTTAGCTTGAGGGCGACAACAACCTTGCCTCCCATCTCCTTGATAGTGGCGTCCTCAACCTTTATCACATAGTCCAGTTTTGGACTAACCTGGTTGACGGCAGGTCTCTGTGCCAGCATCATGGTAGCACTGACGAGCATCATTATGGTGAATAGTATCTTTTTCATGCCTTGCCAAGTTAGAAAATGTATGATATATATACCGAACCCTTAGTAAACAGCCAATAGTTGTAGTTGTCGTATCCATGGAAGGTGGAGCAAACACCACAGTCGAACTTCTTGCTTCGGAAATATGTGTAGCCCAGTCCTAACTCTGCACCTACATTCCAGTGTTTACTGACCGCATACTGATAACCGCATCCTATGCCACCTCCAATCATCCATCCCTCATAGCGATGGGACTTCAACCCCTTGAGCAAACCAAATGGCAAACTGGCATTAGATATATTGTATTCCCCCGCATGCAGGTAAGGTCCCCAATAGAAGCCATTGAATTTCTGGCATGTCCACAACCTGTATTGAGCCTGCATCGCCCAATGTTTTTTGACACCGCTCTCCGTCTCTTTCCACGGGCGTATTGTTCCATAAACCTCAACCGTTGTACGCGGTTTCAATGCGAACTCCATACCCATAGACAAGTCACCGGCAAGGTCAAAAAGTATATTGTTATGTATAGCCATTTGCTGGGCATTTAGGTTTGCGCCACAAAAAAGCACAAATACGCAAGCCAAAAGAATTCCTCTCATTCTCCCTGCTGATATTGTCAATATTATCAATTTACTCCCTATCAATTCATCCATAATTCATAATTACAATATTTCCTATTATCACAAATATGGCATTACCATATAAATGATTTTGCAAAATTACTGTATTTTTTGCAATATGCCAAATTTCAGCGATTAATTTAATGTTTTTTAATATAATAAATGGTAGTTAAAGAGTCAAATCCCTAACTACCAATACTCTCCCTTAATTGCGGATGTTTAGTAATTACATCAGAAACAGAGTTTTCTGCCACGATAGAAGTCGATGAGGGCGGAATTGTAGAGATATTCATATTTGGCCTGAACCATGTCGCTCTCTGATTTGAGCAGGTTGTTCTTCTGCTCGTTAAACTCGGTAATGTTGGCCTTGCCATTCTCGTATTTCGCCTTCATCAGTGCAAAGGCGTCCGAGTTGCTCATAACCGCCTGTTGGCTTGAAGTGTATTTCGCCTCAGATGCCACGGCATTGTAATACACTTGCTGTATCTCTTTGTATAGTGTCTTCTTCGTATCCTCAAGTTTGAGCACCTGGTTTTCGCGGTCAATCTTCGCCGTGCGGATCTTGTTGCGGGTGGAGAAATGATTGAACACGGGGATAGAGAGGTTGAAACCGAGATACTGACTGAAGTTGTTCTTCAACTGCTTGCCGAATCCGTCGGCGTCAAATCCCGACGTCTTGTAATAGTTGGTGCCCAAGCCTGCCGAGAAAGAGAGCGTCGGCATATAGTCGGCACGGGCTATCTTGATATTGAAGTCGGTAGCTTTCAGGCGCAGTTGCTCAGCCTTAACCTGTGGTTTCACTCCGAGAGCCTCGGCATATATAACATCAGGAGCCACAATACTGCCCTCATTGCCATTCAAGGGAGTAATGGCAGAGACATCGGGCTTGACGATAACAAAGCCCTCGGGCGATGGCAGTTCGAGCAACTGCGACAATGCCAAGAGCGAGAGGCGGTAGTTGTTGTCGGCATTAGTGGCAGTGAGACGGCTCTGCGCGAGTGTAGCTTTCTGCTGCGACACCTCAGCCTGACTGGCCTTGCCCGCCTCCATCATCCTCTCAAGCCGATACACCTGCATGGAGTCAATGGCAATCTGCCGCTTGGCTACGTCGCTCACCTCCATGTCATACAGAATCTGCACGTATGCCTTTGCCACCTGTGTGCGGATGTCGTCCTTCGCCCTTTCGAGGTCGGCAATCGACGCATCGAGGTTGAGCTGCGACAGTTTCACTGCATTGACTATCTTTCCTCCTACAAACAATGGCACTGAGGCACCAAGTTGGAACGACGTACTCGAAGTATTAGTGTTCTCATATGTGTTCTGGGCAGTAAGACCACGACCGAAGGAGAAGTTCTGTCCGATGGAGGCATCCACTGTGGGCAGGTGATTTCCCTTGTTGTCGTCGAGCTGTATCTTCTGCTGGCGGGTGGTGTTCTGCTGCTGCTTCACCTGGATATTATGGTCGAGGGCATATTGTATGCACTCCTGCAAGGTCCACTGCCTCGTCTGCTGAGCAAACACCGACGACGATGTCGCAAGCAAGAAAACGGATATGATAGAAAATATCTTTTTCATATATTTATATTTTTAGGAGAATTTAAGGAAGATATCGAAGTTATTTATTATTTGTATCAGCCACCTGCTGCGGTCCACGCACCTTGTCCTTGGCTGTAATACCCTTCTTTATCTCTATGCTCACACCATCACTCAGACCTGTGGTCACGGCACGGCGGTTGTAGGTCTTCTTCTCTCCCTCACCTTTTACTATATATACAAAGGTGGAGTCGCCGCTAAACTCGATGGCGCTCTCGGGAATCGACAACACCTTGCTGGCCTTGGCAAGCACAATCTCGGCATTGGCACTATATCCCGAACGTATCTTACCACTCTTCATCACATGCACTGCAGCCTTCACCTCAAACTGGTTGGCGCCGTTGCTCTCCACTGCCTTAGGAGACACATACTCCAGATTGGCCTCAAACGACAAGTCCTGCAATGCTCCGATGGTTATCTTCATCGGCATACCCTCAACCAGTCGTCCCACCTCTGTCTCGTCGATATTACCACGGAAGATAAGGTCGTTCATGTTTGCCACAGTGGCAATCGTGGTACCATCGTTGAAGGTGTTGCTGAGCACAACCGTATTACCCACTTTCACCGGCACATCGAGGATAAGGCCGGTGATTGTGGAGCGGATAAGCGTGGAACTGGCACTGGCATTGCTCTTCGACACACCATTGCGCACAACGTCGAGGGCATCCTGTGCAGCTACTACCTCCTCCTTGGCCTGCTTGAGAGTCTGCTTAATCTTGTCATACTCGTCGGCACTAACCAACTTCTGCTTATAAAGAGCCTCCTCACGGGAGAAATCCACTTGAGCCTGCTTGAGGTTTATGTCGGCAAGACGCACACGTGCCTCTGCCGAAGAAAGCTGACCCATATCGGGAATAACCTTCACCTTGGCAATCACCTCGCCCTCCTGCACCATTTCGCCAGCCTCCTTATATAGGTCGGTGATGATACCACTAATCTGCGGCTTGACCGTAATCTCGTTGCGAGGCTCAATCTTACCGGTAATGACGGTAGTCTTCTGGATGTCCTTCACCTCGGGGGTGAACTCACTGTAAACAACAGGAGTCGGTTGCGACTTCTGATAAAGGAAAACGAATGTTCCGATGAAGATTACGGCAACAATGGCCGCAACAATCAGTTTGCTGTACTTTTTCATATATTTCAATTTTTCAATATTTCAATTTTTCAATCTTCTATTCGTCTCTCATTGCATCCACCGGTTTTATGCTCATTGCCCGCCATGCCGGAGCCAATCCTGCAAGTCCGCCCAGGCAACTAAGCAGCAATGCTGCCGCTATCGCAGTCCAGAATCCCACCTGGAAGTGAGCCTCCACGATACCATCGGTGGTATTGGCCAACTCGATCATCTGTAATATGCAGACACCGAAGAGAATACCACTCATACCCGCCACTGCCGTCAACAACACACTCTCCGAAATAATCTGTGAGAGTATCATCTTAGGTGTGGCACCGATAGCACGACGGATGCCTATCTCTGTCGTTCGTTCTTTCACCGTCACCATCATGATGTTCGACACACCGATGGCTCCGGCAAGCAATGTTCCTATACCCACAAGCCATATCAGGAAGTTGACACCATTAAAGAGGTTGTCGAGCATGGCAAACATGATCTCGGTATTAAACACCATGACCGCCTTCTCGTCTGTAGGATCGACGATGTGCGCCCTTGCAATCACCGTGCGCATACGGTCGGTGATTGTGCTCATCACCACTCCCGGTTTAGCCGTCACGGCGAGGGTATGGATTTGGTCGCCGGAGTTGTATGCCTTGCGGAACACTGTATATGGAATGGAGACTATCTGGTCGTTGCGTCCGTTGATGTTTATACCGCTCACCTTGTAATCCACTCCCACAACCTGATAATACGTTGAGTCGAGACGAATGCGCTGTCCACAAGGGTCGCCGCCACCGGGGAACAGTTTCTTATACACCTCCTTACCTATTACGCACACCTTGCGTGCATCCCGTATGTCCATCTCATTGAGAAAGCGTCCGTAGTACATGATGGGAGAAGTTACATCGGCATAGTCATAGCTCACTCCAGACACGTTTGCCGAGTACGAGTGCTCGCCCTTCACGGCATTCTTCTTGCCACCGAACATCACGGGTGTGATGATGTCGAGTTCTGGCACCTGTTGGCGCAGACGTGTCATATCTTTCTCTACCATCGAGAAATATCGTCCCTTGCGGAATCCCTTATATGCCTTGGTGGTGTTCTGCGTCCATATCATCGCCGAGTTGGTAGCAAATCCCGAGAAGTTCTTCTGCAGCATCTCTTTGAGTCCCTGTCCACCGCCGATAAGTACGATGAGCATAAAAACTCCCCAGAACACTCCGAACCCTGTAAGGAAACTGCGGCTCTTGTTGCGGGTGATCGTGTCGATAATCTCGCGGTAGGTATCTATGTCGAAACGAAGCCTCACCCCCGACCTCTCTCCAATAGAGAGGGGAGATAAAATGCTTTTTCCAATATGGGATTTCTTTCTTTTCATCACTTCTGATTTTGTATATTTTCAATTTATGTTCACAAATAATATAATTCCCCCAAAAGCCTATTCTTGAAAAGTTTCAATTCCCCCCAAAACCCTATTCTTGAAATCATTTTATCTCCCCTCTCTATTGGAGAGGGGTCGGGGGTGAGGCTTTTTTTATTCCGCCCTCAGCGCCTCTATCGGCCTTACCCTTGCCGCTTTCAAAGCAGGGATGAGTCCTGCAATGGTTCCGGCTATGATGATGACGAGAGTTGCCTGTATGCAGACATCCAAGCCTACTGTCGGGTTGAGGAACATCGTCGCTTGGAATAGTCCTGTATCCACCACCTCGTGACCTATTGTGGCATCCATATATTCATTGGCGGCGATACCGCAAAGCATTCCGATGTATCCGAAGATGGCGGTGGTGATGACGCTCTCGGTGATGATGAGCTTGAGTATCTGCCATGGCTTTGCCCCTATCGCCTTGCGCACTCCAAACTCGCGTGTGCGCTCCTTCACGGTGATGAGCATGATATTCGACACTCCCACTATACCGCTCAGAAGAGTGAACAGTCCGATAATCCATAGTGCTGTGCGTATTATACTGATACCCTGTGCCATCTGTATGTTGTCCATGTATCTGTTCCAAATATACACTGCCGCCTCGTCGTCAGGTGCAGCGTCGTGCATGTTATTGAGATGGGCGCGATAGTTGCTCTCGAATTCCTTGTTCTGAGCCTCGGTGACAAGACCCTTAATCTCAAACTGTATGTCGCCTGCCTCATCGCCCTTGGCATATATGGCTTTCAAGGTGGTATAGGGGATGAAAGCCTCGTTGTTCTGACGCTGCTTGTCATCCTTCACTATACCTATCACCTTGAACATCAAGTCACCCACCTTTACGTCGCGCCCGACGAGAGAGAGATAGTTTTTGGCGAGTTCCTTGGCCTGTGTCTGCCACAAGGCAATCACTTTGCGGCGTTCTTTCATGTCTATGTCGTTGATGAATCGTCCTGACACTATTTCGCGCTTGTTGATGGCAGCCTCAGAGGGATAGACACCGCTGAGGGTTTGAGCCGATACATAGTTCTCGCCGAGCGATATGTTTAATCCATACTGCGAGAGTACCGAACCGACAGCCTCCGTGTTTTCGGCGAATGTCTTGTCTGTCATGTTCACATCGCGCTCATTGAGAGTAATCCACCTTCCCTCCTTATGCCCCTTATGAGCCTTAGAGGTTTGTATGCCAAACACCTTCATCGAGTTGGCGAGGAATCGTCCCGACTGGTCGAGATTGGCGTTGATGAGTCCGTTGCCGGCTCCCAAGAGGAATATCAGCATGAATATTCCCCATGCCACGGCAAAGCCTGTAAGTGATGTGCGGAGCTTGTTGCGCTTGGCGGTGCTCCAGATTTCCTTGAAGAGTTCTATCATTTTTTTAGTTGACGAGTTGACGAGTTGACACTAAATAATAAACTACTTGAATCCTCTATTGGCATGATGGTCGAAGTTTTCCTCTATTTCCCCTATCAGCCCGTCCTTGATGTGTACTATCTTGTTGGTCTCGTTGGCTACACCACCCTCGTGGGTTACTACTACTATTGTGATGCCTTCCTCCTGGTTGAGCTTTTTGAGAAGTTCTATCACCTCCACACTGGTCTTTGAGTCGAGGGCACCCGTAGGTTCGTCGGCAAGGATTATCTGCGGACGGGTGATGAGGGCGCGGGCTATAGCCACACGCTGCTTCTGACCTCCCGACATCTCGTTGGGATAGTGGTTTGCCCACTGCTGAAGACCAAGCCGGTCGAGATACTCCATCGCCATCTGATGACGCTTGCGTCGGCTTACTCCCTGATAGAACAAGGGCAACTCCACGTTCTCCACCGCTGTCTTAAACGGGATGAGGTTGAACGACTGGAAGATGAATCCTATCATCTTGTTACGATACTCGGCGGCACGCGTCTCGCTCAGGTTCTTTATTAGCACGTCGTTGAGAAGATACTCACCGGTGTCGTAGTTGTCGAGAATACCCAATATATTTAATAAGGTGGATTTTCCCGAACCGGACGCCCCCATGATGGAGACAAACTCGCCCTTCTCGATGTCGAGGTTGATGCCCTTGAGCACATGCAGCGGTTGGGCGCCTTGATATGTCTTGTTGACATCCTTGAGATGTAATAAACTCATAATTTCTTGTTTAAAATATTACTTATTTCTACTGTCACCGGTGGATTTCATCGATGCTTTTTGTCACGTTAGACGCACTAACTTGCGAAAAAGCTGCAAAAAGCTCCTATAATTAATGTTAAAACTGCTATTGCTGTTGCCATACCTTCTGAATATCTTCTATCGTGATGTCCAATAACTTCATTTGGCGGAAGAGTTCGGGCAGTGTCTGCTTCATAAACTCCTGCTTTCTCACCTTCTTGATTTCCTTTTTCGCACCGGCAGTGACGAAGTATCCCAATCCGCGCTTGTTGTAGATGATACCGTCGCGCGCCAACTGGTCGTATGCCTTCACTGCCGTATTGGTATTCACCTGCAGCATCACGGCATACTCCCTGACGCTGGGTATTCGGTCGTCATCCTTGTATGTTCCCGCAAGGATCTCGTCGCAGAGGCGGTCAGCCATCTGTATGTATATAGCCTTGTCATTCGTGAAATTCATATAAACCTCCTTATTTTATACATTCAACCATTTGTTGTTGATTACCTGCATGCGGCAGAAGATACGGTAGGAACCCCAATACATCAATGCCGAAGCTGCCAAACCCAAGATGATATGTGTCCAGAAGAACAAATCATGTCCGAGAGTTGAATGGAATGAAAGCCACAGTTGGCTAAGAAATGAGTCAGAACCGGATATTGCCATTGCCCAACTTGTACCCAGGAATACCTGTATGCACAGTGTCCACAGCCATGCGTTCTTGCGGAAGAGTGTGCCAAGTAATGTCCATGACGACTGCATGAAAAGCATTATTGTGAAAACCATCACGCTGAAATATCCTGGATTAAGAATTCTAGAATATAGTACTGTTTTCGACTCAAACAATTCAGCAAACAATGTGACTGTCACCGAGCCATGCACTCCCAATCCGAGCATCAACGAGAACAGGGCAAGAAGAAGGTCGGCAAAGATGACTGCAATCACAAACATAATGGCATATCCCACATTAACCCATATAAACCTGCTTATGTATTTCTCAAGATTAGAGGCTGGCAGTGACAGGAATGTAATCCTGTTCTGTTTGCTGAGCAGATTCTTGAATATGCTGCATCCAGCCACCATCATCAAGGCAAATCCCACGAACAATGCCACACCGGCAAGATTACCATAGAAATAATTAAAAGCCAATGGTGTTTCCATCAATAACCCCCTCTCAAAATACAGGTTGGCCATAAAGTAGAATGCAAGTCCTACGGTCAATCCTATTGCACCGCGGGCAAATCCTTTTGACTCGGTGAAAATCTCATATTTCAAGAGATTCATAAATCTATTTATATCAAATGTTGTTTTCATAATTTCTATTTTATTTTTTTAAATTCCTAATTGACTTCGTCGATTGCTGGCTTCACCTCAGCATAGCTCGAGCAAGCTCGGCTCTGCATTCGGTTTGCGCAGCAATTCCTAATTCCTAATTCCTAATTCCTAATTCTCAAAGTAGTAAAGGAACAAAGCGTTGCCCTCGAGCGCCGGTTTGCGCTGGTCCTTGATTTCGATACGGAACTTGATTTCGGCCTTCACAGTGCCACGCAAGTTGGCAATAGACGCAAGGTCGGCCACAAGGCGGATTGACTCGCCCGACTTAACAGCCTGTCCGAACTTCATCTTGTCCATACCATAGTTCACCATCATCTTGAGATTATTCACCTCGATAATCTGATTCCACAGATAGGGAAGCATCGAAAGAGTGAGATAACCATGGGCGATGGTAGTCTTGAACGGACTCTCCACAGCTGCCTTTTCGGGATTGACATGTATCCACTGATGGTCGAGAGTGGCATCGGCAAACATGTTGATGCGCTCCTGTGATAGTTCGACATATTCAGAAACTCCGAGATTCTTGCCGAGCATGGCGGCAAACTCTTCATAATTGTTGATTACTAACTTACTCATTTCTTAAATCTGTTATTAATTCTTTTGCTTGCAAAAGTACAAAAATTATTGCGAATACAAAAATTTTCGCCTTTTATTTTGGCATTTCAACATCTTTTATTACCTTTGCAAGGCAAATTTAGGCAGATAATTACATTTTTTAATCAATACAAACAAAAAAAAGCATGAAAAAGTTATTCGTCATTTTATGCATGGCACTGTCGATGACAGCCTACGCACAAGACAAGCAGAAACCAACAGAGGTGATGCTCGAGACAACAGCCGGCAACATCCGACTGCGCCTCTACGACTCCACACCGCTCCATCGCGACAACTTCGTCAAACTGGTGAATCTCCACGTATATGACTCCCTGCTCTTCCATCGCGTCATCAAGGATTTCATGATACAATGTGGCGACCCCAAGAGCAAGAATGCCCTTCCGGGCCAATTCCTCGGTGAGGGCGACCTCGACTGGACAGTGGAACAGGAACTGCGCCTGCCGCAAATTTTCCATCGCCGTGGTGTACTGGCTGCCGCCCGCGAACCTGACGACGCCAATCCATACCGCGAGTCAAGTGCCTGCCATTTCTATCTGGCATGGGGAAAGAAGTTCACCGACGAGGAACTCGACAAGATGCAGCAACGCCTCGACACCCTGTACGGCTATCGGGTGAAGCTCACTCCCGAGATGCGCGAGACATACAAGACCGTAGGCGGCATACCGCATCTCGACGGAGGATACACCGTCTTTGGCGAAATAGTGGAGGGACTGGATGTTGTGGATAAGATCCAGCAGACTGCCACCGACAAAAACGATCGTCCGTTGGAAGACCAGCGCATACTCAAGGCATACGTCATAACCACGGGCGACAAAACCTCGCCCAAGATTACCCCTAAGCCAGCTGCGAAGCGACAAGGTTTGTCAAATCGACAAACTCGGCGACGCTGAGTTGCTCGGGTCGGCGGGTCATCACCTCCTGCTGATAAAAATCAGGAGACACCTCGCGCCCTGAGAATATCTGCCTCAACGACACACGCAACATCTTGCGACGCTGATTGAACACGGTCTTCACCACACGCTTGAAGAGCTGTTCGTCGCATCCGAGGTCAGTCACCTCGTTGCGGGTCATCCTGATAACGGCACTCTTCACCTTTGGCGGCGGATTAAACACATTCTCGTCAACGGTGAAGAGATACTCCACGTCATACCACGCCTGTATCAACACGCTCAATATTCCGTAGGCCTTATTGCCCGGAGCCGATGCCATACGCAATGCCACCTCGCGCTGTATCATACCCGTGCAGCAAGGAATAAGATCCTTGTTGTCGAGCATCTTAAAGAAAATCTGCGAGGAAATGTCGTAGGGATAATTGCCTGTGAGCACAAACTGTCCGCCGTCGAACACCTTGTTGAGATCCATCCTCAGAAAG
>JALERP010000090.1 GCA_022764085.1 Prevotella sp. | reverse complement strand
GCAGAAGGCAGTCACCACGGAAGCCACCAACGCCCTTGGAGAGAAGGTCCACATGAGGCTTTGCAGCGAGCCGAACAAATCGGCGGATGATATCTATCAACGACTAAAGTATAAGAAAATGCCCTTCAGAAAAATCAAGATTGAGAAAAGTTTGTAGTACACAGAACCGCAAATGAAAACCATAAAGTGCTGGAAAGCAGGAAAAACGGATAAGCAAATGTCAAACTTGGGTTAAATTGCACAATCGTGCACACACTCGCGATTTTGCAGTTGCATAGTATCCTTATAATTTGTAATTTTGTCAACGAAATCGAGAGAAAGCGGCGCTCTTTAGCTGACGCTGAAAAGCTTTCTCGCCTCGGCATAGCAATCAAGCGAGCTTGTTGCTCTGCTCTCGTCTCGCCGACGTGTGTAAGGCACTGGGGATCGGAAATCCCTCGCAGATGAAAACGAGGTTGGACGGTGACGACCTCATTACAAGTGAGGTCGTCACAAATACGGTTAACCAGTATGGTGAATGTAGCAAACGCTACAAGATGACTTTCATCGGCGAGCCTAATCTCTACCGCTGCATCTTCCAGTCGAAGAAGGTGGGGGCGAAGAGATTCCGGGACTGGGTGTTCGGCGAGGTGCTGCCGTCGATAAGAAAGACGGGGGCGTATATGACGCGCGACACTTTGCTCAAGGTAATGGCCGAGCCGGAGAGTATCCTCAAACTGTGCCGCACACTTATTGAGATGCAGCCGAAGGTGGATTACTGCAATGCGGTGCTCCTGTCGGACGACTGCATGACGATGACACAGGTGGCTAAGGAACTAGGCATGACATGCCAGGAACTTACCAACTATCTCTTGGACAACCGCGTGATTTTTATCTTGTGTGGACGGAACGGGGACGGAGGTTTATACATGAGATAATTAAGAATTAAGAGTTTATAATTTAACACAAAGACACAAAGGAACAAAGTTTTTTCTCGATACAAAGACAACAAGCGACTTAAAAGTCGCCACAAAGCGTTGTGGCAGAGGAAGCCCCCAGAGCCCCCCTAATCTCCCGAGCCCGAAGCCCCCCTAATCCCCCGAGGGGGACTTGCATTGCGGCAGATAACTCTGTGTCTTCTGTAAAAGCAGCTTTAGCTGCTCTCTGTATCTTCCGCACCCGATAAAAAACTCAGTGACTTTGTGTCTCTGTGTTCAAAAAAACACCTTGCGGCAGAATACTTTGTGGTCTTTGTAAAGTAGCTTTAGCTGCTCTTTGTATCTTCCGCTCCCGAAAAACATCGTGTCTTTGTTTCTTTGTGTTTAAAATTAACTCAAGTTTCGGAAGTTATTTTAAACCACAGAGTTTAAGAGATTAAGAGTATTTATATTAGGAAAGAGACTGAATAAACAAAAATCTCTTTTCCTTTTTATCTCTGTGGTTTAAATAAACCCCTTATACATTGGGAATTATCACTTCAGAAAGTTGAGTTATATAGAACTGAAGAAGGTGACTAGGAACGGGACGGAGAAATCCACACAGAAACCGTGGAAGATGGAGACTATGACGTAGTCCTGGCCGGATGTGCGGGTGATGATGGGTAGGGTGGTGTCCATTGTTGTGGCACCGCCCATACTTATCGGTGCTAATTTCCCGAAATACCTTACCAACAACGGGGCGCACATCAGGGTGATTATCTCGCGCATGATATTGGCAAGGAGGGCTATCGTGCCTAATTCTGCCCCTTTGTATTCGGTGATGAAGATGCTCGACAGCGAGTAATACCCAAATCCCGAACCGATGGCAAGGCAGTCGAAGAGATGGCGATGGGGCAGTAGGGCAGAGGCTGCCGCAGTGCCTGCCAACGTGCTTACAACTGTCATCACGGGCAGCATCATAAGCCGGGGGTTGACATCCTTGAAACTCTTGAGCGTCTTGGTGTCGCTGCCTATACTTATACCTACGCAAAACATAAGGGCGTAGAGGATGAAGGTTGAAAATTGAAGATTGAAAATTGAAAATTGAAGATTGCAAGTGGAAAATTGAAGTCCTACGGCTATTCCCAAGGCGAAGAAGGCTATGATGATAATACTGCCTTTCATTTGCTTGCCTCCTTTCTTGACACATATTTCCATAGAAGCCATGAGAAGATGATGGTGCCTATGGCTCCCCCGAAGGTGAGCAGTAGTGCCTCAAGGCCAAGTGTCTGAATGCCTTTGACGATATGCGGGTTGCTTCCCACCTCGATACCGAGAAGGAAGAGTAGTAGCCATATCAAGACTGTGATTACATGATGGATAAACCTTGTATTCCTTTTTCTGACGAGATAGCCTACGGCAATGCCGCACAGCATTATGACAACAACAACAAGCATAGTGGTGGAACGGAAACTATTTTGCCACTGCCGTATTCTCGGCGAATGAGATAAGTAATCCCGCCACCATTCCGGCAATAGCGATAAACAATGTGAGGGAGAGGATGTGGACAACTATCACCTTGCGTATCGTTGCCCTCCATTTATATCCGAAGATATATTTGTAATCCCATACAAAAAGAATAAACAGCAACCACCATGGCAGGGGATAGAAGGCGTAGTCTTCCTTGCCGTTGCTGAAGATGGGCAGATAGATTATCGACAATGCCATCATCTGACCGCTCATGAACACCTGTGTGAAGAAATGCTCTGCCAGAGTGGATTTAGGTCGGGTGGGTGACTTGCGGAACACTATCCATGCAAACAACATTAAGAAGGAGTGAAGGCAGATGAGTTCCACGGCTTTGTGCTGGTCCATCCATACGACAATATCCTTGACTGTCATCATCATTTCTTCTGTAGATATATTCTTGCCATTGAAGTTGACGACAGTGTTTTTACCGTTCTCCTTGAAATCCTTCTTTAGCGCCTCGTCGTTCAAACTGCTTGTGATCTGTTCGGAGATGGTCTTCTCGCCGAGCAGTGACGACTCCACGGCAAAGAAGATGCAAAGCACGAAGAGCATCTTCACCGGCGGGAAGAAAGGCATGCGCTTGCCGTCGAGATATTCGCCGATCATCTGTCCGGGGCGATAGAGGAGATTCCAAACGGTGCGTGGCAATGAACGGTTGCCCATACCCCACACCTCTAATGTCGCCATCAGCGCTTTCTTGACGGTGAACCGTTGTGTGCTTGCGGGTTGTCCGCAAGAAGGGCAGTAGTTGCCGATGAATTCAGTGTGGCAGTTGAGACAAATGGTGTCGGAAGCCTCACCCCCGGCCCCTCTCCAAGAGAGAGGGGAGGTAGTTACATTTGAGCATTGTTTATTTGGGGCATTATGAAATGTTTTTTTGACTTTAAGTTTTATTTTTTGTATTAATTTCATAAAACTATATGCCTGTAAAAATCCTTCTACAAAATTAATTGTATAAACCTCACCCCCAGCCTCTCTCTTGGAGAGGGGCTGGGGGTGAGGCTTTTATTTTACGCTCTAAAATTCTCCAAGTCCTCAGCCTTTGTGGCCTTGATATAGGCATGATGTGCGGCGCACTCTGCCTCGGCATGGCGAACGAAGACGTTGACACTCTTCTTGAATAGCTCGGGGGCACGGGTGGCATCCTCAAGCAGCAGGAGAGACATGATGATGTCGGCTGTCATCTCGTAGAGACGGCGAGCGAGGAAGTCCTGGAGTTCCTGGTTGCCCTGCTCCTTCACGTAGTTGAGGGCATCCTCATACTGCTCGATGAGCTTGCCGATACGCTCGCGCATCGGTGCGGCGCACTCGCAGATAGGACGCTCCATCATCTCCTTCATTATCGAGAGATATGTGCCGTTGGTGATGTAGCGGATGGCTGCCACTACCTGCAGCTGGGTTGTACCCTCATAGATGGAGAAGATACGTGCGTCGCGATAGAGGCGCTGACTCTTGTATTCCATGATAAAGCCCGAACCACCGTGAATCTGAATGGCGTCGTAGGCGTTCTGATTGGCGTACTCAGAGTTCATACCCTTTGCCAACGGAGTGAAGGCGTCAGCCAATCGGGTGTATTTCTTCTGCTCGGCGCGCTCCTCGGGAGTGAGCTTGCGCTCGCGGGCTATGTCGTCGAGAGCCTTGTAGATATCTACGTAGCGTGCTGTCTGATAGAGGATGGCACGACCGGCATCAAGCTTTGCCTTCATGCGTGAGAGCATGTCATATACGGCGGGGAAGTCGATGATGGCGGTGTCAAACTGCTTGCGCTCCTTGGCGTAGGCAAGACCTTCGTTGTAGGCAGCCTGGCTCACACCCACCGACTGTGCGGCGATGCCGAGACGGGCGCCGTTCATAAGCGCCATAACATACTTGATAAGTCCCAAGCGAGTGTTTCCGCAGAGTTCGCATTTTGCGTTCTTATATACAAGCTCGCAGGTGGGCGAACCATGGATACCGAGCTTGTGCTCGATATGACGTACGGTAACACCGCCGTCGCGCTTGTCATAGATGAACATCGAGAGTCCGCGTCCGTCGTGTGTGCCTTCCTCTGAGCGTGCAAGCACGAGGTGGATGTCAGAGTCTCCGTTGGTGATGAATCGCTTCACGCCGTTCAGTCGCCAGCACTTGTTCTCCTCGTCATAGCTTGCCTTGAGCATCACGCGCTGGAGGTCGGAACCTGCATCAGGCTCTGTCAAGTCCATAGACATTGTTTCGCCGGCGCATACACGAGGTATATACTTCTTGCGCTGCTCCTCGTCGCCGAACTCGTAGAGAGTCTCGATACAATCCTGCAAGCTCCAGATGTTCTGGAATCCCGCGTCGGCAGCCGATACAATCTCCGAAGCCATGGAGTAGGGAGTGATAGGCATGTTAAGACCGCCGTAGCGTCGGGGCATCGACACGCCCCAAAGGCCAGCCTTGCGGGTAGCGTCGAGGTTTTCAAAGGTCTTGGAAGCATAAACCATGCGTCCGTCCACGAGGTGTGGTCCTTCGAGGTCAACGTCCTCAGAGTTAGGCTCGATGATATTAGCGGCGATGTCGCCAGTAATCTCGAGCATCTGCTTGTAGTTCTCGATAGCGTCGTCGAAGTCAACTGGAGCGTCGGGATATTGGTCCTTATCGGCGAAGTTGCGCTCTTTCAGTTCAACGATGCGTTTCATTTCCGGGTGGTTGAGGTAGAACTCAAACTCCGGATGGTCGGTATAATAGTTTGCCATGATCAAAAAGCCTCACCCCCGACCCCTCTCCAAAAGAGAGGGGAGATAGTATGCTTTGTGCACTGGTTTCTCTTGTAGAGATGGCTTTGTGTACTTAGTTTCTCTCATAGAGAGGGACTGGGTGAGTTCCATTTTTATTCGTTGTACAATATTTCTTTTATTATTCTCATTACCTCATTAATGTTGTCGGTTATCTGCTCGTTTTTGAACCTCAGTACAGTGAAACCATAATTATTAAGTTTCTCAGTTCTGAATATGTCATCTTCAATCTGTCGTGGCTCAGAGTGGTAGCCTCCGTCCACTTCAATAATTAATGACTGTTCGAGACAGATAAAATCAACTATATAATCCCCGATGATATGTTGTCTTCTGAAATGAAATGTGCTTGGCAGTAGGCGAAGTTGTTCCCAAAGTATTGTTTCGCTTAGGGTCATCTTCTTGCGGTTCTCTCGTGCAAACTCCTTAAGAATAGCATATCTGTCGGGAGCCGCCATCATAAAACCATAGTTCTTTTTCTTCACCATACCATATTCCGTAAAATCAAATAATCAACTCCCACCCCAAATCATAACCCAAGAACTCAGGCTCAAATCATATCATCTCCCCTCTCTTTTGGAGAGGGGCCGGGGGTGAGGCTTTATTTATTATTCTGCTTATAATACTTTATCAACTTCGGCACCACTTCCTCTACTGTGCCTACTATCACATAGTCGGCAATCTTGTTGATGGGAGCCTCGGGGTCGCTGTTCACAGATATGATGATACCTGAATCCTGCATACCCGCGATGTGCTGGATCTGACCGCTGATGCCACAGGCGATATATACCTTCGGGTGGACGGTAACACCTGTCTGGCCAATCTGACGGTCGTGGTCAATCCATCCGGCGTCAACGGCGGCACGCGAGCCGCCCACCTCACCGTGGAGCACCTTGGCCAACTGGAAGAGCTGGTCGAAACCTTCCTTTGAACCTACGCCGTAGCCTCCGGCAACCACGATGGGCGAACCCTTGAGGTTGTGCTTGGCTGCCTCAACGTGGTGGTCGAGCACCTTTACCACGTAAGCCTCGGCAGAGACATACTTTGACACTTCGGGATAAACGACCTCACCCTTTGCCTGTCCCTCATAGAGAGCCTTCTGCATAACGCCAGAGCGCACGGTGGCCATCTGTGGACGATGGTCGGGGTTGACGATGGTTGCCACGATGTTACCTCCGAATGCAGGGCGAATCTGGTAGAGAAGGTTGTCGTAGGTCTTCTGGTTCTTCTTGTCCTCATACGGGCCAATCTCGAGTTCTGTACAGTCGGCAGTAAGACCGCTGGTGAGCGATGACGACACACGTGGACCGAGGTCGCGTCCTATTACTGTAGCGCCCATAAGACAAATCTGCGGTTTTTCCTCCTTGAAGAGGTTGACGAGTATGTCGGTATGTGGTGCTGATGTGTAGGGGAAGAGTCCCTCTCCGTCGAATACGAAGAGTTTGTCCACTCCGTAAGGCAGAATCTGCTCTTCTACCTTGCCCTTGATGTCAGAGCCTGCCACGATAGCGTGTAGCTCTACACCCAGTTCATTGGCCAGTTTGCGGCCCTTTGTCAATAGTTCCTGTGAAACCTCCTGCACTTGTGTGCCTTCGATTTCGCAATATACAAAGACAGCCTCACCCCCTTGCCCCTCTCCATTAGAGAGGGGAGTAGTTACTGCTGCTCCATTATTTTCACTCATATTTCAATTATTATAGATTTAAATTATGTTATAAAGATAAATTGGGAAAAATCACCCTTTAAAAGTAATTATCTCCCCTCTCTATTGGAGAGGGGTCGGGGGTGAGGCTCTCTCTCTTTTTATCCAATAATCTTCTCGCTCAACAATTCCTTTACCAATCCCTCTACATCCGCGTCGCTGCCAGTGAGGGTCTTGCTCTCCTTGGCCTGGAAGACGATGTTCTTCACTGCTTTTACCTTGGTGGGCGAACCACTAAGACCGCACTGCTGCGGGTCGCCGTCAACATCTGCCACCGACCACTGGGTCAGGGTGAGGTAGGGACGCTCGTCGTAGAGGTTCTTGTATGGCATGTCGTCGGTGCGCTCCAATGGAGCTGTGGCACGCTTGTACTTCATCACGAGCTTCACGTTGCACGGACGGCAGGGAGCGGCACTTCCGTTCACGGTAACCACTACAGGCATCGGAGCCTCAACAGTCTCGGCACCGCCGTCGATGAGGCGGCGTATGGTGAGCTTGCCGTCCTCGCACTTCTCAATGTTCTCGGCGTAAGTCACCTGGTTGAGACCCAACTTCTGAGCCACCTGCGGACCCACCTGTGCAGTGTCGCCGTCGATGGCCTGGCGACCGCCGATGACGATATCTACGTCGCCAATCTTCTTGATGGCAGTGGCAAGAGCATAGGATGTGGCAAGTGTGTCAGCTCCAGCAAACAGACGGTCGGTAAGCAACCATCCGGTGTCGGCACCACGATAGAGCCCCTGGCGGATAATCTCTGCCGCACGGGGAGGTCCCATTGTCAGAATACCGACGGTGGAACCAGGGTTCTGCTCCTTCAGGCGGAGTGCCTGTTCGAGCGCATTAAGATCTTCAGGATTGAAGATTGCGGGCAGGGCGGCGCGGTTGACGGTGCCTTCGGCTGTCATGGCGTCTTTGCCCACATTTCTTGTGTCTGGAACTTGCTTTGCAAGTACTACAATTTTCAAACTCATATTTAATTATAAATAGTTATTGTTCGGATTATTACGAAAATTGATGCAAAAGTACGTCTTTTTTTTCATTTGACAAAATAAAAATGGAATAAAGTGACGATTTTCATATATTTTTTGCTAACTTTGCACCGATTATGATAGACAAAGATACCATAGACAAGATTATGGAGGCGACAAACATCGTGGATGTCGTCTCGGAATTTGTGACGTTGAGGAAGACAGGAATCAACTATAAAGGTCTCTGCCCCTTCCACGACGACAAGACTCCGTCGTTTATCGTTTCGCCAACTAAGGGTATATGCCACTGCTTTGCCTGCGGCAAGGGCGGCAATGCCGTCAACTTCCTCATGGAACATGAGCAGATTACATATCCCGACGCCCTGAGATGGCTTGCCAACAAGTATAATATCGAGATACAGGAGCGCGAACTGTCTGCCGAGGAGAAGCAGCTGGCTTCTGACCGCGAGAGTATGTTTGTGGTGAATGAGTGGGCGAAGAAATACTTTCAGGACATACTTAAGAACAACCCCGACGGGCAGGCCATTGGACTCCAGTACTTCCGCAGTCGTGGCATTCGTGACGACATTATCGAGAAGTTCAATCTCGGTTATGCCTTGCCGCGCCGTGACGCCCTGTCAAAGGCTGCCATTGCCGCAGGGTATAATGCGGAATATCTCGTGAAGACGGGACTGTGCTATCGCAAGGACAATGGCGAGTTGGTTGACCGATATGCGGGGCGTGTCATCTTCCCGTGGTTCTCGGTGTCGGGCAAGGTGAATGCCTTCGGAGGCCGACTGCTCGACTCGCGTACCAAGGGCGTGCAGCAGAAATATGTCAACTCGCCAGAGTCGGACATCTTCCACAAAGAACGTGAACTGTATGGCTTGTTTCAGGCGAAGCGCGAGATTGCCAAGCAGGACCATGTGTATATGGTGGAGGGATATACCGACGTGATTGCCATGCACCAGTGCGGTATATGTAATGTGGTGGCTAACTCGGGCACGGCTCTCTCCATTCATCAGGTGAGGGCACTGCATCGTTTCACTCCCAACATCACGCTCCTATATGATGGTGACGAGGCTGGCATCCATGCCGCAATGCGCGGTACCGACATGCTCTTGTCTGAGGGAATGAACATCAAGGTGCTGCTTTTGCCCGATGGCGACGACCCCGACAGCTTCTCGCGCAAACATTCGGCTGAGGAGTTCAAAAAATATGTTGAGGAAAACCAGACCGATTTCATCCGTTTCAAGTCTGAAGTGATGCTCAAGGGAGTGAACGACCCTGTCAAGCGCTCCGAGGCGATAACGAGTATAGTGCGCAGCGTGTCGGTAATCCCCAACCAGATTACACGCGACACATATATCCACGAATGTGCCGACCGTCTCCGCATCAACGAGCAGACTCTGATAAACACGATGAACGCCTTCATTCGTGGTGATATAGATAATGCCCAAAAGGAACAAGAGCGCGAGCAACGCCGTGAGGCAAGGGAGCAGGCAACCCTCAATCCAAATAATCAGAATGTTCCGGATAATCAGAATATTCCAGATAATCCGGGTGCATCTCTTTCTCCGTCGGGTTTTTCCGCCCCTAATCCCATTGAGCCTTTGCTTGTACGTCTCATCATCCAGCACGGCAGTGATGTCATATATCGCAATATCGAGACAGAGGACGGCAATACCATTAATCTTACTGTAGCCCAATTCATCGACTACGACCTCTCGCAGGACAACCTGTCGTTCTCCGACCCCATACATCAGACCATCCTCCACGAGGTGGCTCTGCATAGCGGTGAGGATGGTTTCTCCCCAGATACCTTCTTTTCCACTTATCACGACATCAATGTGAGCAATGTGGCAACACGGTATTCCTTCAACAAATACCAACTATGCCGCAGTCTTGAGATGAATCCCGATGAAGAGTCCATACGTCTGAACACCATCCATCTACTCTCCGACTTCCGTGAATATACGGTGCAGGAGATGATGAACAAGCTCAAGGTGAGACTTGCCGAGGCGCAGCGTGACAGGAATGGGGATGAGGTGAGGAAAATCCTCAAGGAGATGATGGATATCCGTCAGCTGCGCGACACTATCGCTGACAGCATCGGGAAAAGCTTGGTCAGATAACAGTGCACGCAATGTATATCACGCTCGTAGTTATCTATATAATAATTAAGGTGGCGGCAATAATACATGTCATAATGGACAACCGCCAGCCGGTGAAGACCATGGCATGGGCTTTGGTGATATATTTCGTGCCCATTGCCGGCATCGTGCTGTATATATTCTTCGGCATCAACACCCGAAGGGAGAAACTCATTTCGCAACGCAGTCTTGACCAGCTCACCAAGCGCACTATGCTCGAGTTTGTGGAGCAGCGTGACCTTGTAGTGCCCCAAAAGCACCAGAAGATGATAGAGTTCTTTATCAACGACAACTCCGCCCTGCCGTTCAAGAACAATAATGTGGATATCTTCACCACCGGACACTCTTTCTTCTACTCACTGATAGCCGATATGGGCAAGGCGCGCCATCATATACATATTGATATATACATATTCGAGAACGATGCCCTCGGACGGCTCATTAGGGATGTGCTCATCGACAAGGCTCGCAAGGGCGTGGAGGTAAGGGTTATTTACGACGATGTAGGCTCTTGGTCCACCGACAACGAGTTCTTCGAGGTGATGCGTGATGCGGGTGTTGAGGTAAGCCCCTTCCTGCCGGTGCGTTTCCCGCAGTTTGCCCGCAAGGTCAACTATCGCAACCACCGTAAGATATTCGTCATCGACGGCGAGATAGGTTATGTGGGTGGATATAACATCGCCGACCGCTATGTGAAGGGTAGGGACGGGCAGCCGTGGCGCGACACTATGGTGCGCATCACGGGCAGCGGTGTATATGGCATACAGCGTGCCTTCCTGATAGACTGGTATTTTGTCGATCGCACAATGATTTCAAGTAGCCGCTATTATCCACCCGTGCCGTCAGAACTCATAAACAACTGTATGGCGCAGATGGTGAACAGCGGGCCCAACTCGCCCTATCCGTCCATTATGCAGGGGTATGTGCGTGCGCTGATGGAGGCACACCATTATATATATATACAGACACCGTATTTCATGCCCACCGAGACTGTGCTTGTGGCAATGAAGGCCGCCGCCGTGGGGGGTGTGGATGTGCGTCTGATGGTGCCGCGCCGTGGAGATGCCTATTTCGTGGCATGGGCTTCGCGCACTTATCTGCGTGAGATTATGGAGGCGGGTGTGAAGGTGTATATGTATAATGGCGGCTACTTGCACAGTAAGATGCTCGTGGTGGATGATGCCATGGCTACCTGCGGTTCCACGAATGTGGATTTCCGCAGTTTCGAGAATAACTTCGAGTCGAATGTCTTCTTCTACGATGCCTCTGTGGCAAGGCGTTTCAGAAGTATGTTCGAGGTGGATGTCGCCTCCAGCATTCTCCTCAACGACCTGCCCAAGGAACGGCTCCATTCTTCTTTCTTCTCACGGTTATGGGAGAGCGTGACGAGACTGCTGGCGCCGGTGATGTGAGAATTAAAAATTAAGAATTAAAAATTAAGAGTTAAGAATTAAAAATTAAGAGTTAAGAATTTAACACTAAGACACAAAGGGACAAAGTTTTTTCTCGATACAAAGATAACAAGCGACTTAAAAGTCGCCACAAAGCCTTGCGGCAGATAACTCTGTGTCCTCTGTAAAAGCAGCTTTAGCTGCTCTCTGTATCTTCCGCACCCGCAAAAAATCTCAGTGTCTCAGTGTCTCTGTGTTCAAAAAAAACACCTTGCGGCAGAAAACTTTGTGGCCTT
>JALERP010000066.1 GCA_022764085.1 Prevotella sp. | reverse complement strand
CAAACCATATTTGCATACAATGGGATAGGCAATAAGAGTGTTGGACGAAAGAATACATGCGAATAGCAACGAACCAGTCTCACTGTAGTTCAGAAGCCATGAACCTACAAAAAATGCCACCACAAAGGGGATGAAGAAAGTTAAAAATCCGAAGATAAGAAACTTCCCCCGCCTCTTCATAATGTCAGTAAGGTTCATCTCTAATCCCGCAAGGAACATGATATATAGCAAACCCACCTTTCCGAAGAGTTCGAACGACGAATCACGCTCCAGAATATTAAGTCCATACTGTCCCACGACAATACCAGCCAACACCATTCCGATGATATGCGGGATACGCAAACGACTCATCACAATAGGTGCCAGAAGTATTATACAGAGCACGACGAAGAATATCAACGTCGGGTCGGTTATAGGAAAATAATGCGCCCAATTAAGCATAAAATTCACCTCTTATTATTATTTCGCGTGCAAAGTAACAAAAAAAATATCAATTTTAAGCCACATTTCCTTAAAAATTGCTCGTTTATTCCCATAAAAGTTGTAATTTTGCACCCGAAAAGCCTTTTTGGGGCATAAAATAGACAAGTATAACACATAAAAATAGAGAAAGAAATGAAAGTAGCAATTGTTGGAGCGAGCGGAGCCGTGGGACAAGAATTCCTGCGCGTGCTCGCAGAGAGAAACTTCCCTATGGACGATCTCGTACTGTTTGGCTCAGAGCGCAGCGCGGGAACCAAGTACACATTCCGCGGTAAGGAGTATGAAGTGAAACTCCTGCAGCACGGAGATGACTTCAAGGATGTGGACATAGCCTTCACCTCTGCCGGTGCAGGCACCTCGAAAGAGTTTGCTGAAGACATAACCAAGTACGGTGCTGTGATGATTGACAACTCCAGTGCCTTCCGCATGGATGACGACGTACCATTGGTAGTGCCAGAGTGCAATGCCGAGGATGCCCTCAACCGTCCGCGCGGCATTATTGCCAACCCCAACTGCACCACCATTATGATGGTTGTTGTGCTTCAGCCCCTGGAGAATATCAGCCATATAAAGCGCATACACATCGCCAGCTATCAGAGTGCAAGCGGTGCCGGCGCAGCTGCCATGCAGGAGTTGCAGGAGCAGTATCAGGAGATTGTCGAAGGCAAACCTGTGACTGTTAAGAAGTTCCCCCACCAGTTGGCATACAATGTCATTCCTCAGATTGACGTATTCCAGCCCAATGGCTATACCAAAGAGGAGATGAAGATGTTCAACGAGACTCGCAAGATTATGCACAGCGACGTGAAGTGCTCAGCAATGTGCGTGCGCGTGTCTTCATTGCGCGCACACTCCGAGTCGGTATGGATTGAAACCGAGAAGCCTATCTCTGTAGAGGAAGCTCAGAAGGCTATCGCTGCAGCCCCTGGTTGCACACTCCAAGATGATCCGGCCAACCTTGTTTATCCCATGCCGCTCGACACAGCCGGCAAGGATGACGTCTTCGTAGGTCGCGTTCGCAAGGATCTCGCCGATGACTGCGGTCTCACATTCTGGCTCAGTGGCGACCAGATTCGCAAGGGTGCTGCCCTCAATGCCGTTCAGATTGCAGAATACCTTATCAAGGTGGGCAATGTGAAATAATATTTTTTGAATACAGAGACACGGAGACACAGAGTAATTAAGAATTAAAAATTAAAAATTAAAAATTAAGAATTATTACTCTGTGCTTTCGTGTCTTTGTATTAAACCTTTTATCTTCATTTTTCAATTTTCAACCTTTCAATTTTCAACCTTAAACCTTCAATTTTCATAAATAGCGTTAATATTAACAATCTTTGTATAGGCAATTCTTGTATCTTTCGTATAATATTCGTACATTTGCAGCAGTATTTATCGAGATGTCAAGAAAGGAGCAGACTATGAAATCAAGGAGAATCATAATGACGTGTTTTGCAGCCATCATACTGATGATGGCCCTACCCGTTGATATCCTTGCCACAGTAGGCAGTACCACTAACGCAAAAGGAGAAGGACAGGCGAGGCGCGACCGCCTGAC
>JALERP010000047.1 GCA_022764085.1 Prevotella sp. | reverse complement strand
AACACCACAATCTGATTTTTGACTTTGATGAATGGATTTTTGTTAGATACAAATATATGTATATATCTTCTCAAAGGACAAAGAGGAATCGTTGTCAAGATTGAGATTGCTGGCTGTGATAATTGTTTTATTACAGATGTTACCCTTGCCGAATTATGGTTTGGTGCATATAATAGTGAACGAATTGAACAACAGAAACGTGGTGTTGTATATTTGGAGCAGTTATTTAATGTGATTTCAATAAGGGATTCTGTTGAGTTGTTTGGGAGCAATAAGGCTTATTTGAAAAGCAAAGGTATTCTTATAGATGATTTTGATATTCTAATTGGTTCAACCGCAAATAAACATGATCTGATCATGGTTACAGAGAATATTAAGCATCTTTCAAGATTACCAGGCATTTCAGTAGAGAATTGGGCGAATTATTCCCATTCATCATAATTAAATACTCATCATTTATATGGGTGGCGATGGCAATGCTGTCGCCACCTTTTTTCGTGAATAATCCCCCGAAATGTTTGGAGGTTTCATTTTTTCTTCGTATCTTTGCGGCGTGAATTAGTGTAGCGAGGATTAATAACTCCAAGATTGATTTTTGGAATGTCGTTTATTCGAAACTTCACAAGATTCTCAACGTGTATGTAATTTATTATAGAAAGGAATAAACATGTATGCAATTAATTTAAATAAGGATGTATTTAATGGTGCAGCAAGATATGCCCAAAAACATAATGTCAGTGTTGAAAGTTTCATTGAATCACTGATTATTAATGCTGTAAAAGAAAAGCCGAAGTTTGATTATAAATCAGAGGAAAATTTATCTCCGTTGATTAAATCGTTAATTGGTGTTCTTCCACAGCATGACGATGCCGACGAATTTGATTACAAGAAAGCGCGAATGGAGTATTTAACAGACAAATATGGATTATGAAAGTTTTTGTTGACACCAATATCTTAGTTGATGTTTTCGAGCGAAGGCAACCATATTACCTTGATAGCGCCAATATTATTGAACAAGGGCTTTTAGGTAAATATACATTGGTAATATCTCCGTTAACTATTATCAATACGCTATATTGTTAGGAAATCATCGAGAAATCCTAAAGATTTCCAAGGAAATAATATTAGAATATGTCTTCCGCATGATTTCATAATTGATTACTTTCAATGAATGACTAATAGATGAGCTCTTGAGGTGTATATGGGCACATCAAGTTGGTGGATAATTGATATATGCTGTTTGATATTCTCCAGTCAGAAAGGAAACGTGTGGGTGGCGACGGCAATGCTGTCGCCACCCATTATTGTCAATATGGTTACTTGCTGTTCTTGCGCTCGATATGTTGCTCGTATTCCGCAATTTCACGTTCTCCTACGTGAGCAAGACCATAGTGCTCGTCGTGTTGACTGTAGTCGAGACCTACACGCTCACTGTACTCTGACACACGCATCGGAATGCAAAGGTCGATGAGCCAGTAGCCAAGGTAACTCATTACGAAGGTATATACAATCACCATCACTACGGCAAGCAGATGATATAGGAACACGATGAATCCCTCGGTAGTGCCAGATACAAGACCCTCGTGGATGAAGATACCGGTGAGAACTGTACCGAAGATACCACCTGTACCGTGAGTGGGGAACACGTCGAGAGCATCATCGATACGCGACTGACTGCGCCAATATACAGCTGAGTTGCAGATAATCGTGATGACAAACGAGATGAAGATACTCTCACCAACAGTTACATAACCTGCAGAGGGGGTGATGGCTACAAGACCAACCACACATCCTACGGCAGCACCCATGGCAGAGGGCTTGCGACCACGCAGACAGTCGAAGAATATCCATGTCATCATAGCTGTGGCAGAGGCAGTGTTGGTGTTGAGGAATGCCTTTACGGCTGTGCCATCGGCATGCAACGAACTACCAGCATTGAATCCGAACCATCCAAGCCAGAGCAGTGCGGCTCCGAGCAGGACAAACGGGATGTTGGCTGGTTCGCTATTGCGTGTAGAGGCTTTTCTCCTGCCGAGGAAGATGGCACCTGCAAGGGCTGCCACACCCGACGAGGCATGAACCACGATACCACCGGCGAAATCCACTACTCCCCATTTGAGGAAAAGTCCGTCGGGATGCCATGTCATGTGGGCAAGCGGACAATATATCACCACGAAGAAGAATATCATAAAGAACATATAGCCAGAGAAGCGTACACGCTCGGCAAATGATCCGGTGATAAGTGATGGAGTGATGATGGCAAACTTCATCTGGAATAGTGCGAAGAGAGCCAACGGAATAGTGGCTCCACCAAGAATCTTGCCCGTGGGAGTGGTATAAACCTCACCGCCAACATTATTGAACATAAGGAAGGTGGTAGGGTCGCCAATCACTCCGCCAATGTCGTCGCCAAAGCAGAGCGAAAATCCAAATACCACCCATAGCACCGAGATGATACCCATGGCTATAAAGCTCTGGAGCATAGTCGAGATGACGTTCTTGGCTCCCACCATTCCCCCGTAGAAGAACGAGAGTCCAGGTGTCATCATCAGCACGAAGATGGTAGCGGTTATCAACCATGCCACGTCAGCGGCATCTATCTTAGAAAAGTCACAGTCGAATGACGGTTCGGGGGCAAATATGCCCGCAATGGCGATAATCACCATTGCCGTCATGAGTAATATCCAACGTTTTTTCATTTTTTTTCTTTTTTTGTAGGTGGGGGTAGGGGGCTACTTCACATACGCATCGTCGTGGACACCGGCTACGGCGCGACCGCTGGGGTCGTTGAGATTCTTGAATGAGGCATCCCATGCAAGAGCCTCGGCTGTAGAGCATGCCACTGAGGGTACGCTCGGGACTGTCTGGGCGGCAGAGTCGCTTGGGAAATGTTCGGCGAAGATGGAGCGATAGTAGTATTCCTCCTTGTTGCGCGGAGGATTGATGGGGAATCGCTCCGCTGCATGAGCCATCTGCTCGTCACTCACCTGATCGGCGGTAATTTGCTTCAGAGTGTCAATCCATGAGTATCCCACACCGTCGCTGAACTGTTCCTTCTGTCGCCATGCCACAGCCTCAGGTAGCATGTTGGCGAACGCCTCGCGCACGATTTTCTTCTCTATGGTTTTACCTGGACACATCTTTGCCTCGGGGTTGGTGCGCATGGCAACGTCAAGAAACTCCTTGTCGAGGAAGGGCACACGTCCTTCCACACCCCATGCCGAAAGACTCTTGTTGGCGCGCAGGCAGTCGTAGAGATAGAGTTTTGATAACTTGCGCACAGTCTCTTCATGGAAAGCCTTAGCGTCGGGAGCCTTGTGGAAATAAAGATAACCTCCGAAAACTTCGTCAGCACCCTCACCCGAAAGTACCATCTTGATGCCCATCGACTTGATTACACGGGCGAGAAGGTACATCGGAGTTGAGGCGCGGACTGTCGTTACATCATAAGTCTCAATGAAGTAGATGACGTCGCGTATGGCGTCAAGTCCTTCTTGTATGGTATAGTTGATTTCATGGTGAACGGTGCCGATATGGTCAGCCACCATTCTTGCCTTGGCAAGGTCGGGCGCACCCTTTAGTCCCACTGCGAATGAGTGGAGGCGTGGCCACCATGCCTTCGAAGCACTGTCGTCTTCGATTCTGCGTTCCGAGAATTTCTCGGCAACGGCACTGATAACGGATGAGTCGAGACCTCCTGAGAGAAGAACTCCGTATGGCACGTCGCTCATCAGCTGGCGCTTCACAGCGTTTTCCAGTGCATCATGTATATCCTGAACACTTGCGCCATTGTCCTTGACTGCATCATATTCCATCCAGTCGCGGGTGTAGTAGCGCTTCATCTTTCCTTCGCGACTCGAATAATAGTGTCCCGGCAGGAACACCTCGTATCGGTCGCAGTTACCTTCGAGGGCTTTCATTTCGCTTGCGACATAGACCTTTCCGTCTGCGTCGTAACCTATATACAGAGGTATCACGCCAATGGGGTCACGTGCTATGAGGAACTCGTCCTTTTCTGCATCGTAGAGTGCAAAGGCGAAGATACCGCTCAAGTCTTCCAAAAAGTCAATACCTTTATCACGGTAGAGAGCGAGTATAACCTCGCAGTCGCTTCCAGTCTGAAACTGATACTTGTCGGCATATTGCTTGCGGATGTCCTGATGATTGTAAATCTCACCGTTGACAGCCAATATTTGTTTCTTGTCGGGGCTAAACAGAGGTTGTTTGCCTGATTCAGGATCGACGATTGACAGGCGTTCGTGGCAAAGTATTGCCGAGCCTCCGTTGTAGATACCGCTCCAGTCGGGACCGCGGTGACGGATTTTCTGACTCATACGCAACGCCTTTTGTCTCAGTTCAGGAGTTTGCTCCTGAATGTTGAAAATTGATACAATTCCACACATAGTCTTATTTCTTTTTTTATCTAATATCAGCCTCACCCCCGACCCCTCTCCAAGAGAGAGGGGAGATGATATGTATTTCAGCCGTATATTAGATGGGTTGATGAATGTTTGCAAATTTTAGAGGTAATTATCCCCCCTCTCTATTGGAGAGGGGTCGGGGGTGAGGCTTTAGTTAAAGCAGCTCTCTCCGTGCTCGTAGATGTCGAGACCTTCTTCCTCGATTCTCTTATCTACTCTTAGACCTGCAATCTTCTTGATGCCGAAGAACAGAATTACACCAGCTACGGCTGCCCATACATCGATGGCAAGTACGCCGAGACACTGTGCTCCGAAGAATCCGAAACCGCCACCATAGAGTGCACCGCCGTCGAGTGCGAACAAACCGGTGAGGATAGTTCCGAGAATACCGCATACACCGTGTACAGAGCTGGCACCCACAGGGTCGTCAACGTGAAGCTTAGTGTCGATGAACTCGATGGAGAATACAAGAATTATACCAGCAAGCAGTCCGATGATAGCCGCACCTAATGGGCTTACGAGGTCGCATCCCGCAGTGATTGCCACAAGTCCCGCGAGCACACCGTTCAGTGTGAGTGAGAACGAAGGCTTTCCATATTTAATCCAAGAAGTGAACATTGTTCCGATACCACCCGCAGCTGCTGCAAGGTTGGTTGTAAGGAACACGTGTGAGATGGCAATGCGGTTAACCTCTCCGGAAGCGGCAAGCTGAGAACCGGGGTTGAATCCGAACCATCCGAACCAAAGGATGAATACACCCAAGGCAGCAGCCATAAGGTTGTGGCCGGGGATAGCGCGGCTCTTGCCGTTCTTGTCATACTTTCCAATACGTGGGCCAAGGGCAATGGCACCTACGAAGGCCAAGACACCACCCACACTGTGAACGATGGCCGAACCGGCAAAGTCATGGAATGTGGCGCCGAAGGTGTTCATCATGAATGAGCCTTCCTCGCCGTTCATAAGCCAACCGCCACCCCATGTCCAGTGACCTGAGATAGGATATATCAGCAGAGATATGAATAATGAGTAAATGCAATACATAGAGAACTTGGTGCGCTCAGCCATTGCTCCCGAAACGATTGTTGCGGCTGTGGCGCAGAATACTGTCTGGAAAATCAGGAATCCCTCAACAGGCAGGTCGCTCTCATAGAATGAGAAGTCGCCGAAATGAGGCATTCCGATAAATCCCTCGCCGTTGCTGCCGAACATGAATCCGAATCCGAGCAACCAGAACAAGATGGAACCAAACATGAAATCCACGAAGTTCTTGAACAATATGTTGGCAGTGTTCTTGCTGCGGGTGAAACCAGCCTCACAGAGGGCGAAACCAGGCTGCATGAAAAACACCAGCATCGCTGCGAGCAGCATCCATACGGTATCTACGGACAGTGACAAATCAGTCACAGGGTCAGTTGCTAAAAATATACTTGTCATAATCGTAATCCTTTCTATTAAATTTTGTGCTTTCTCGTGTTGTCCCTAATCTTTCAATATTTCAATATTTCAATCTTTCAATTTACTTCTCCTGCTCCGCATTATACAAGGCTATGTCGCCTCTCTCGGCGGTCCTTATGCGTACGGCATCCTCGATAGGGATGATGAAGATGCGTCCATCGCCTACCTCACCGGTGTGGGCTGCCGACTGGATGGCACTTACAGTCTTTTCTACATTCTTGTCGCGTACCACTACGTTAACGAGAACGCGCTCGATACAACTCGTATCGTACATCACGCCACGGTATATCCTGGCCTGGCGCATCTTGCCCTCTCCACGTACATCATAGTAAGAAAACCACTCGATGTCGGCGGCAAGCAGTGCTTCCTTTACATCCTCGAATTTTGTCTTGCGGATGATAGCTTCAATCTTTTTCATGTTTAACTCTCCTAAATTTTAATTCGTAAAATTGACATTTTGTTATCTTTCGGGTGCAAAATTACTACATTTTGTCAGATTACACAAGTGTTTTTAAACATAACGACAAACAAATTCTCTCTTTCTTATCTTTTGTTTGTAATCGTATATCTAATGCTTATAATTTGTTATCTCAGAAGCCGCGTTTGTGACAAATTGATATTTTAACATAAATATTTAATGGAAAAGTGCCAAAAACTATTGCAAATGATAACAAAATGTAGTAACTTTGCACCCGAAAGATAACAAAAGAGTATTCAAACAAGAAAAAGAATAGCAAAATGACAAAGACAGTTAAGTTCACAAAGATGCACGGAGCAGGTAATGATTATATATATGTAAATACATTATTATATAATATAGACGACCCCTCAAAGGCAGCAATTCAGTGGAGTGCTCCCCATACCGGCATTGGCAGTGACGGTCTGGTTCTCATAGGTGATGCGAAGATACCCGAGGCTGACTATTCGATGCGTATCTTCAACGCCGACGGAAGCGAAGCGATGATGTGCGGAAATGCCTCACGCTGTATAGGCAAATATTTATATGAAAAAGGTATAACCGACAAGACGGAGATTCGCCTCCTGACTCTGTCGGGAATAAAGATACTTAATCTCCATCTTGATCAGTCGGGAAAGACAGTGGAGAGTGTCACGGTTGACATGCTTGCTCCCGTGACATCCAACAAGAATCAGCTTGCCACCGAGGACGGTTCGATGACCGATGGATTGGTGGAAGCTGGCGGCAAAGAGTTCAGAGGAACATTCGTGTCGATGGGAAATCCCCATTTCGTTATTTTTGTTGACGACATCAATCAGATTGACGTGGCACGATACGGCAAGATATTGGAATACGACCCGCTCTTCCCCGAGCGCTGTAACATCGAGTTTGCGCAGATGCTTCCCTCCGGAGGCATACGTACGAGGGTTTGGGAGAGAGGCAGTGGAATCACGATGGCTTGCGGCACTGGAGCATGTGCCACGGCTGTGGCTGCCGCAATCACAGGCAGGTCAGGGCGCAAGAGCGATATCGTGATGGATGGAGGCACACTCCATATCGAATGGAGCGAACAAGACGGACATGTATATATGACAGGTCCCGCGGCGTTCGCCTTCGAAGGAGAAGTGACACTCCCCGAGGAATAGGCAAAACTTCAACAATCATATTTAAAAAGAAAAAAAGAATATTATGGCATTAGTAAATGAACATTTCTTGAAGCTGCCGAACAATTACTTGTTCGCAGACATCGCAAAGAAAGTGAACGCCTTCAAGGTGTCACATCCCAAGGCCGACGTGATCAGTCTCGGTATAGGCGACGTAACCCAACCGCTCTGCCCTGCAGTGCTCGAAGCTATGCACAAGGCGGTGGATGAGATGGCAAGCAAGGACACTTTCCGAGGATACGGTCCTGAGCAGGGCTATCAGTTCCTGCGCGAGGCTATCGTCAAGAATGACTTCGTGGCTCGCGGCATTCATCTCGACCCAAGCGAGATTTTTGTAAACGACGGTGCGAAGAGCGACACTGGCAACTTCCAGGAATTAGTGAGATGGGACAACAGCATCGGAGTGACCGATCCCATCTATCCCGTTTATATCGACTCAAACGTGATGATAGGTCGTGCCGGCGAACTTGGCGATGACGGCAAGTGGAGCAATGTCACATACATGCCATGCACGGCAGAGAACAATTTCAATCCCGAACTGCCAGACAAGCGTGTGGATGTCATCTACCTTTGCTATCCCAACAACCCGACCGGAACGGTGATTACACGCGACGAACTGCGCAAGTGGGTTAACTATGCCATAAAGAACGACGCGCTCATCTTCTACGACGCTGCTTATGAGGCATATATTCAGGACGAGGACATACCTCATTCGATATACGAGATAAAGGGAGCGAGAAAAGTGGCGGTGGAATTCCACAGTTTCTCAAAGACGGCTGGATTCACAGGAATAAGATGCGGTTACACCGTAGTGCCCAAGGAACTCACCGTTGCCACACTCAAAGGCGAGCGCATACCGCTCAACCACCTGTGGTATCGCCGTCAATGTACCAAGTTCAACGGTACAAGCTATATCAGCCAGCGTGCAGCCGAGGCAATATATACGCCAGAAGGTAAGGAGCAGGTGAAGGCTACCATCGATTATTACATGAATAATGCCCGCACGATGTACAACACGCTCACCGACCTCGGTCTTGAGGTGTATGGCGGTAGGAACGCTCCATATATTTGGGTTAAGACCCCGAACGGCATGAGCAGTTGGAAGTTCTTCGAGCAGATGCTCTACGAGGCACACGTGGTGTGTACTCCTGGAGTGGGATTCGGTCCAAGTGGCGAAGGATATATCCGCCTTACGGCTTTCGGCGATGCCGACGACTGCAAGGAAGCAATGGAAAGACTGACGAAATGGCTTTCTTAATTAGAAGATTGAAAATTGAAGATTGAAAATGAAGAGTGAATATTAGAGAGGATAATAATAATACAAACACAATTTTTTTTAAAGAAAGGGAAAGATTATGAAGAATGTAAAAAGATTGGCTCTTGCGGCAGTGATGATGATAGCAGGAGCTTCAGTGATGACAGCACAGGACAAAGTTGAGGCAACTGTTTCTGCAGATGTTGTAAACCAGTACATTTGGCGTGGTACAGATTGTGGAAATGCCGCATTCCAACCGACCCTCGGTGTCAGCTACAAAGGACTTTCGCTCACAGGATGGGGTAGCACAGGAATAGTCAACCCCGCCGACACCAAGGAGTTCGACCTCACCCTTGCCTATACAACGGGAGGATTCAACATTGGTATTACCGACTACTGGTTCAGTGCAGGTGCAGATCCCGAGGGACGCTACTTTAAGTACAATGCACATACCACCAACCATGTGTTCGAGGCAAACATCGGTTATGACTTCGGACCTCTCTCTTTGCAGTGGTTCACCAATTTCTCTGGTAATGACTATAAGGCAGACGGCGACAGGGCATTTTCTTCATATGTAGAACTGAATGCACCATTCAAACTTGGTGGACTCGATTGGAATGCTAACGTGGGTGCAGTACCCTTTGAGGATTCCGGAGTATATGGTGGATGCAGCAATTTTGCAGTGACAAATGTTTCGCTTAAGGCTGCAAAAGAACTGAAGATTACCGATTCTTTCTCACTGCCTGTATTTGCACAGGTAATAGGTAATCCCCATGACCAGAAAGCATATCTCGTTTGTGGATTTACACTTATTCCGTGATTTTTTGGGAAGCTAAAGAAGTTAAGGAATTTAAAGCATATAAAGAAATTAGTATTAAAAATATAAAACTTTAAAACAATGGCAAATTTAAGATTTCAGGTTGTAGAGGAGGCATTTAAGAAGAGTCCCCTCGCCGTAGAGGCTCCGAAAGAGCGCCCTTACGAGTATTTTGGTAAGTATGTCTTCAACCGCGAGAAGATGTACAAGTATCTCCCGAAGGATGTTTATGAGAAACTTGTTGACGTTATCGACAATGGTGCTCGTCTCGACCGTTCCATCGCAGATGCTGTAGCAGCTGGTATCAAGCAGTGGGCTGTTGAGAATGGCGTAACACACTATACTCACTGGTTCCAGCCTCTTACCGAAGGTACTGCCGAGAAGCACGACTCGTTCATCGAGCATGACTTCAAGGGTGGTATGGTAGAGGAGTTCAGCGGCAAACTGCTCGTTCAGCAGGAGCCTGATGCCTCTTCGTTCCCCTCTGGTGGTATCCGCAATACTTTCGAGGCTCGCGGTTATTCAGCCTGGGATCCTACATCCCCAATTTTCATTATCGACGATACCCTGTGTATCCCAACAATTTTCATCTCTTATACAGGTGAGGCCCTTGACTACAAGGCTCCTCTTCTCCGTACTCTCCATGCTGTTAACGTGGCTGCCACCGACGTGTGCAAGTATTTCTATGACAACGTTAAGAAAGTGCAGAGCAACCTTGGATGGGAGCAGGAGTACTTCCTTGTTGACGAGGGTCTTTATTCCACACGTCCCGACCTGCTTCTTACCGGCCGTACACTGATGGGTCATGACTCGGCAAAGAACCAGCAGATGGAAGACCACTATTTCGGAACTATTCCAGATCGTGTTCAGGCCATCATGAAGGACCTTGAGATTCGTGCCCTCGAACTTGGTATTCCTTGCAAGACTCGTCACAACGAGGTTGCCCCAAACCAGTTTGAGCTAGCTCCAATATTCGAGGAGACCAACCTCGCCGTCGATCACAACATGCTCCTTATGTCATTGATGAAGAAGGTGGCTCGCAAGCACGGTTTCCGCGCCCTTCTGCACGAGAAGCCCTTCGCCGGCATCAACGGTTCGGGTAAGCACAACAACTGGAGTCTTTCTACCGACACTGGTGTTCTGCTCCACGCTCCTGGCAAGACTCCTGAGGACAACCTGCGCTTTGTAACATTCATCGTGGAGACTCTGATGGGTGTATATCGCCACAATGGTCTGCTCAAGGCTTCAATCATGAGTGCCACCAATGCTCATCGTCTGGGTGCTAACGAGGCTCCTCCCGCAATCATCTCGTCATTCCTTGGCAAGCAGCTTACCGAACTGCTCGACCACATCGAGAAATCAGATACAGATGATCTTTTTGCTATGGCAGGAAAGAAGGGATTCAAGATGGATATCCCCGAGATACCGGAGTTGCTCATCGACAATACCGACCGCAACCGTACCTCACCTTTTGCCTTCACTGGAAACCGCTTCGAGTTCCGTGCCGTAGGTTCAGAGGCCAACTGTGCATCTGCCATGACAGCTCTCAACGCAGCGGTTGCCGAGGCACTCGTTGACTTTAAGACCCGAGTTGATGCAGCTATTGCTGCCGGTAAGGACAAGACCAAGGCTATCGTTGACATTCTCCGTGAGGACATCAAGACATGTAAGCCTATCCGCTTCGATGGCAACGGATATAGCGACGAGTGGGTTGAGGAGGCTACAAAGCGTGGTCTCGACGTTGAGAAGAGCTGCCCGGTTATCTTCGAGCGTTATCTCGACGACTCAAGTGTCAAGATGTTCGAGAGTCTCAACATCATGTCAAAGAAAGAACTTGAGGCCCGCAACGAGGTGAAGTGGGAGACATATACAAAGAAGATTCAGATTGAGGCACGCGTTATGGGCGACCTCTCAATGAACCATATAATTCCTATAGCCACTCACTATCAGTCGATGCTAGTGAAGAATGTACAGAACATGCGGAGCATCTTCCCTGCCGAAAAGGCTGACAAACTCTCAGAGCGCAACATAAAGCTCATCGAGGAGATTGCAGAGCGCACCCAGTCAATTGAGAATGGCGTTGACGAACTGATAGCAGCACGTAAGGTGGCCAACAAGATTGAGAACGAGCATGACAAGGCCATTGCATACCACGACACGGTAGCTCCGAAGATGGAAGAAATCCGCTATCAGATTGACAAGCTCGAACTTATCGTCGAGGATGACCTCTGGACACTTCCGAAGTATCGCGAACTGCTGTTCATTAGATAATTATATGGTATTACACACAGACAATCTATTTCTTTTTTTGGTTGTTTGAAGTTTGCGACGGGGAATGGCTGTGAAGCTGTTCCTCGTTTTTGTATGCTCGTATTTCCATTTTATAGACCACAGATTGGCACAGATTAACACAGATTTAGAGCCTTTGGCTCTGATTGATGATTGTGGATTATTGATTGATGATTGATTGTAATCTGTGATAATAATAACGGATGTTATAATAATCTGTGTTAATCTGTGATAATCTGTGGACAACAAATATCTGTTGACAATAAATATCTGTGGACAATAAATATCTGTGGACAAAAGTAAAGTTTTCCCCGATTTCCTTTGTCAAATCAAAAAATATATGTATCTTTGTGCCGATTAAAACCGATAAGTATGAACAAACATTTAATTACATTATTATTCGTTATGTCTTGTCTGCCCTCAATGGCACAGGAAAAAACGCAGCGTCTCTTGGGTGCCGACATATCTATGCTCCCGAAGTATGAGGAGAAAGGCACGGTCTTTCGCGACGCCGACGGCAATGCAGTCAATGCCTTGCATTTTTTCAAGGAAAACGGTTGGAATGCCGCGCGTGTGCGACTCTTTGTCAATCCCGACAAAGCCCCCGAAAAAGGTAAGGGCGAGGGCGTATGCCAGGACATCGCCTACGTGGCAAAGTTCGGCAGACAGATAAAAGATGCCGGCATGCAGTTCATGCTCGACTTCCACTATTCCGACACCTGGGCAGACCCCGGCAAACAGTTTATACCCTCCGACTGGACCGACCATTCAGTTGACGCCCTTTGTCGCAATGTCTATGACCACACAGTAGAGGCTCTTAAGGCAATGAAGAAGGCAGGAGCGGAACCCGAACTTATCCAGGTGGGAAACGAGATAACCAACGGTATGCTTTGGCCCGTGGGCAAGATTAACCATAACGACTCCGATGACTGGTCGATACTCTGTCGCATGATAGCTAATGGCACAAAAGCATGTCGCGAGCAGTGTCCCAAGGCCCGCATCATCATCCATACAGAGAAAGCTGGCAACTGGGGCATCACGAAACGTTTTTATGACGAACTGAAAAATCACGGCAACGACTACGATATCATAGGACTTAGCTATTACCCTATGTGGCACCGTAATATGGGAGTGCTTTCCGCCACGCTCGACTCGCTCCAGATGAGATTTCCCGAAAAGGAGGTCATGATAGTGGAGACAGCCGCATACTATTCACATGAAAACGACAAATGGTCAAAGCCCGACACCTATTCGGAGTTTTATCCAATCTCCCCTGATGGCCAGACGATGTTCACCAAGGAACTCGTTGCAGAACTTCGCCGCCATTCCAATGTCACAGGACTCTTCTGGTGGTTTGCCGAGGAGAATGCCTCAGGCGCCGATGTAACCAAGGGGTGGTTAAACCGCGGTCTGTTTGATAATCGTACAGGGCGCGCGTTACCTGCATTTTATGAATTCAACAAATTTTTAAACACAGAGACACAGAGGCACAGAGAGTAATTATAAGTTATATCAAGATACAGAGATGTAAGAACTCTGTTACTCTGTGTTCAATTAATAATTAATTATTATAAAAAATGAAGAAAACCTTATTTTTGATTGTTGCGGCTATGCTCAGCATTGCCACATTTGCGAAAAAAGACACTCCCGTGAGCAAGTGGGGACAACTTCAGGTAAAAGGGGCACAGCTGTGCGACCAGGACGGCAAACCGCTCGTGCTGCGTGGTGCCAGTTTGGGATGGCATAACCTTTGGCCACGTTTCTATAATCCAGGTGCAGTGAAATGGCTTGCCGAAGACTGGAACGCCACTGTTATACGCGCCGCCATGGGCATTATGATTGAGGATAACTATCTCGAAAACCCGCAATTTGCCCTGCAGTGCGTCGAACCGGTAGTCAAGGCGGCAATTAAACAAGGCGTGTATGTCATTATCGACTGGCACTCCCACAGCCTTCTGAAAGACGAGGCGGTGAAGTTCTTCGGCGAGATGGCACAGACCTACGGCAACTGCCCCAATGTCATATATGAGATATACAACGAACCCGTTGAGGATTCCTGGGAATCTCTCAAGGACTATTCTTCGGCGGTGATAAGCGAGATTCGAAAGTACGACCCTGACAACGTCATACTTGTGGGTTGTCCGCATTGGGACCAAGACATCCATCTCGTTGCCGAGAGTCCTTTGAAGGGGTTCGACAATTTGATGTACACGGTGCATTTCTATGCCGCCACCCACAAGCAGTATCTTCGCGACCGTGTTGAGGCAGCTGTGGCCAAAGGTATTCCCGTGTTCATCTCCGAGTGTGCGTCGATGGATGCTTCCGGCGACGGCAAGATTGACGAGGGCGAGTGGGGTGAATGGATAAAGATGCTTGAGAAGAACAAGATTAGTTGGGTGTGCTGGTCGGTGAGCGACAAGAACGAAACCTGCTCCATGCTCCTTCCGCGCGCCAAGGCTACGGGCGGTTGGACTGTTGACCTCATCAAGCCTTGGGGTAAAATTGTAAGGCGCGACTTGCAGAAATACAACCGGTAGTGCAAACGATTGCATTTGCATAATATGATTATTATCGCCAAAGATATGGATATTACTATGGATTTTTGCTAATTTTGCAGCAGTAATCTATAGTAATATCCTAAATATGAAGAAATTATTTACATTTGTAGCCGTTTTGCTCTCATCAGCGGCAATGATGGCTCAGGGCTGGCCCGCCGACTATAAGGGCGTTATGTTGCAAGGCTTTGCGTGGGATTCCTATGCGGAGTCACAGTGGTCTGTGCTTGAAGAACAGGCAGACGAGATCTCTGAGTTTTTTAATCTCATTTGGGTGCCCAACTCCGCCTATGCGGGCAGTATGTCCATGAATATGGGCTATCATCCTGTATATTGGTTCAAGCAGGATTGTGCCTTCGGTACAGAGCCACAACTTCGTTCGATGATTAAGACCTACAAGGCCAAGGGCGTGGGCTTCATCGCCGATATAGTCATCAACCACCGCAATGGAGTGGGAGCGGGCGGTTCGTGGGGGGATTTCCCCGCCGAGACATATAATGGAAAGACCTACCAGCTTGGACTTGCCGACATCTGTGCCAATGACGAGTGTGCATCGAACGGATATAAGCCTACGGGAGCCAATGACACCGGTGAGGGATGGTCTGGTGCCCGCGACCTCGACCACACCTCAGCCCATGTCCAGGAAAATGTGAAGGCATATCTCGATTTCCTTAAGAATGACATTGGTTATGAGGGATTCCGCTATGACTTTGTCAAGGGTTATGCTCCCAAATATAATGGAATGTATAATGCCGACGCCAAGATTGATTATTCCGTAGGTGAGTATTGGGATAGCAATGTTTCATCAGTCAAAAACTGGATTAATGGCACAAAGGTGGATGGCGTAATCCAGAGTGCCGCCTTCGACTTCCCCCTGAAGTATTATATCAACGATGCCATCGGCAAGGGGCAGTGGAGCCGTCTCACGGGCAGCAGTCTTGCCTCCGACGCTACCTACAAGCGTTATTCCGTCACCTTCGTTGACAACCACGACTCTTATCGCGACAACAACAAGTGTCCCGCCAATCTTGAGGCTGCAAATGCCTATATCCTCACTATGCCTGGCACACCGTGCGTATTCCTCAATCATTGGAAGGCATACAAGACCGCTATCAAGAAGATGATACTCATCCGCCGTCTTGCTGGCATTTCCAATACAAGTCTTATCGCTGGCACAAAAACTTATTCAGCCGGTTATCATGTCAAGGTTAAGGGCGCCAACGCCTCGGTGATGTGCCTGCTTGGCAACACCGACGGCATTGTGCTCGATGGATACAAGCTGGCTCTTGAGGGCAGCAATTATAAGATATATGTGGATAACAGCCTCGATATCTCTTCTCTCGACAATGTCAAGGAAGAGGAAAAGGAGCAATTCGTAATGCCCGACTGCTGCACTCCAGAGGAAGGCAAGATGTATGCATTCTTCGAGGTGCCTTCGAATTGGAACACCGCCAACGGCATATATTGCTGGTGCTGGAATGACAAGAAAAACTTCACAGGTGGCAATTGGCCAGGAGTGTTGTGCACCAAGGTGGGCACTAATGACAAGGGCAATGAGATATGGAAGTGGGTAGGACCCGCTTCAACCGAGGGTGCTCCCACTGGCATTATCTTCTCAGTCAAAGGCACTCCACAGACTTCTGACTTGGATTATCATGTAGGAGGATATTATGACAATGTGACAGGATTCCTCGGCGACATGTCAACATCGGGTATAGATGGCGTCACTGTTGACTCTTCACTTGGCAATGCCCCCGTCAAGGTGTTTACGTTAACAGGCGTTGAAGTGCGTAATTGCGCCGCCGGCACTAAAACTTCTGATGCACTCAAGGGATTGCCTTCGGGAATGTACATTGTCGGCAAACGTAAGGTTGCAGTCAATCAGTAGGTTAGATATAATGTGTGCGCAAACGTTTGCGCACACAAAAACGCAAATATTTGCATAAAACTATTCCGTATATGAAAGAAATATTGTACCTTTGCAGCGTCAAAAAGATAAAAAGACAAGAAGTTATTAAACAAAGATATAAAAAGGTAGTTTTAGTTTCTTTAGATTTATAGGTTAGTTAGTTTTAGTTATAATTAGTTTTTGGTAATTAGATTGGTTTTTAGGTAACTCAAAAAGAAAAGTAGTGAGTTAGTTTTTTTAGAGTTGAAAAGGGAGTCTGTTGTGAAAACAGACCCCCTTTTTCGATTTTATACTAATATGTATTACAGATTACCTCAATTTGGGCTTAAGCTCATCTGGCGAGTCATTTGTGAACATGTTAACCTCACCAGCCACCTTTGTGAAGAGGTCGGAGATAAGAGTGCTGTCTATCGTCCATTGTGGAGTGAAGGCGTCCGACTGCATATATCTGAGTATGGAGTGGAACATCTGACGTGCCACATGACGGTGGGCGAGGTCAGAAGTGAGGTCCATTGTAGTCATCATGAGTCGTCCCTTGCCAACGTTCGCCTCGATGAGCATGCCGATTTTCCTTGAAACAAACCAAGTGTCGATGCTCTGCACCAACGGCTGGAACGCCTTGGGGAAATCGGTCAACTGCATCACCTGTGCCCCGTTCACCAGTTCCCACCATTGCAAGTCGCTGTGACTGTTGGTTGGGAAATCGCTGAATACGGGATGCTTTGATTCCACGAAGATACCCGTAGTGTGTGGAGGCCGCATCTTAAACCATGAGGTGTTCCAGAATACAGGGGTGAAGTTCTGTTTCACCTCCTTGCCATAGCTAACCTTACCTGCAGCCAGAATAAGCACCTTTCCCCCTTTGTCCAAAATCTTCTGTGCCTTGGCAGTGAGGGAGTCGGTGATGTAGATGCCGTTCCATTCGTAGTCTTTTGTCTTTTGTGGTATGTCGCAAACCTTGGTGTCATATATCCAGAAATCCCAGTGGTTGCGCGCCTCTGTTCCCGGTATGCTGACTGTAAGGGTGTATTTCCCTGCCTTTGCGATGCCCGACAAAGGTACGGATACATTGCCCAACGGGATATTCTGCCCAACAGGAAGATTGCGCACGTCGAAGTCTCCTTTCGCTAAAGAATTGTCGCCACAGGTTATTTCCCAATGGACCTTGGCGTCACGTAGCTCCTTGTCGGAAAACTGCGAGAGGCTTATCTCTGCATTGAAGGTCTCGTCGGTAGTGTAAGTGAACTTGCCGAACTTTGCCAATGGCACAATGGGCGAACAGAACTCACGGAACTCAGGGGCTGAGATATATCCCTTTTCACCAAAGAAGACATCGGTGAGTCCTACCAAGGCAGAACCCTGACCGCTGTAGTCGTTGAGCGCGAGCAGTTGGAATCCCGCATATTTGGGAGTCCTTAGATGACGCTCAAGTTCATATTTATAGCATAGGGCCTGCAACTTTCCCGATGCAATGAGGAAGTCCCTTCCTCTACTTTCCATTCCGTTGGCTTTCAGCAGGTCGCGGAATATCTCGAAGTTGCGCGCCTTGTTCACTCCCGTGTATTTTCCAATCTCGTCGAAGTTTGGGAAAGCGCACCACTGGCCGGTTTCGTGACTTACGAATGGAATGGTGATGGGAGTGCCGGGCATGTCCTTACCTTTGTATATAGATATGTTGTCGCTGAAGTCAGCCTCCGATTCAGGGTGTCTCTTGTTCCACGAACTAAGTCCGCGTGCCCCAGCCTTTACAGCAAACTCGGTCTTGGGTTGCCATGCCCAACCTCCACCTACTGAGAAACCTGCATACAGGTGGCGCGGGTCATACTGTTGCATCACGGGCATCATCTCGTTGCACCATTTCACCCAGTTGCCGGCAGGTTCGTTGCCGAAGGCGAAGAAGGCGAAAGATGGATGATTGCCATATTCGTCAGCGATTCTCTTGCTCTCGCAAATGAGATAGTCGTCAATGAATTCCCCCCTGCCCAACTTCACACCGTGGTTTGGCCATGACGGACCTTCGGGTTGTATATACACGCCAGTAAGGTCGGCTGCAAGGAACGCCGCTTCGGGAGGACAGTAAGAGTGGAACCTGACGTGGTTGAGCCCCCATTTCTTGCATGTCTCAAATACGGCGCGCCAGGATTCAAGGTCGGTAGGAGGATAACCGGTATTGGGAAAGCAGCAGCTCTCCACAGTTCCGCGTAGTATCGTCTGCCTGCCGTTCACGTAGAACATCTTGTCTCGTATCTCCATCTTCCTCATGCCGAACACTGTCTCTCCGTGTGCTGCACCGTCCTTTGTCTTTACGTCAACATTCAGGCGATACAACTGAGGATTGAACTCATCCCAGAGCAACATGCCGTCGCCCATGTCGAGGTTTAGTACAAGAGTGTTTTTATTGCCCTTGACAAGCCGCGCCGCAACTGGAGAAATGCTGATGGAGTGACGTTTGTCGGTGTTGAACGACTCGCATCCCACACTCACCGTAGCGTCCTCGTCCTTGTCGAATGCTCTGAGTACAAGGCGTATGTTTACATTCCTTTTATCTACGTCAGGATATACCTTGATACTGTCGATATATGTTACGGGTTGCAGTTCTATTCTTCCCACTATGCCGTTCCAGTTGCCTTGTGTCTGGTCGGTGATGGAGTGTGAGTCCTGTCCGACGTTAGCCGCCTTGGGGTCGTTGTTTATACATACGGCAATGGTGTTTTCGCCTTCAGTAAGAGCGTCGGCAAGGTCATATATATGAGGAACGGAAAGAGAGTTGTCCGAACCAATCCTCTTGCCATTCACCCACAGGGTTGAGGCGATGTGGGGGCGTTCCATAAAGAGTCGGAACTGGCGCTTGTCGGCCTTGCTGATATTCACGGTTGTCTTATACCACGCCTTGCCCGTGTAGTACTTGTCGGGAGTGAGGAAGAATGGCAGCTTCATATCCTTCCCCGGCTTACGGTATTGCTCCATAAACGGGTTGTGGTAATAGCTCGAGTCATATATGGCCCCCGTCCATCGTGTGTTTACGCTGATGTCGTCGCCCTTCATGCGTTGGGGCATTGATGCGGGCAGCCTTATTTCATCGTCGAAGTAGAAGTCGGGCATATACCATTCCCCTTTTTCTCCCTCATCGTTTCGGTCGATGCGGAATTTCCATGTTCCCGCCAGGTTCATGATGTCATTGGTCGCGCCATGCCTTTCGGTATTTCTGCGTATGATGTCTATTGACAAGAGCTTTAACAGATAACTGCCCTCGGTGGCTTGTAGTATGTCCCTCTGCTGTTTTTGCAGATAGATGGGTGCATCCTTCCTGAGTGGCAGGATCTTGAGTTCCACCCGCTTGCCTTCCAGTTCAGATGTGCGTACAAGCATAGGTTTGCCGTTCCAGAAGTTATCCTCCACGAGTTTCCCGTCGGCATATACCCTTGCGCAGTCTCCTTGGTAGTTTATCTGAATGAACGTATTGTCATCGGCTGTTGGAATGTCGATAATATAAACCTGAGCCGCCTCAAAGTCCTTGTCGTCAGGCATTGCCGCCACCTTCTGCGATCCCATCTTGATGGTTCTCGGTTCGCCGCAACGCTTAGCAAGCGTGAACTTCACGTTCCGGGTGTTGTCCTTTGTCCAATACTCCTCGGTAATCACCCCGTTGTCCTTGAACAGTATTCCGCCATCATGTGCGGCGAACGTCATCTTGTCGTCAATCTTAAACGCCCTCTGTGCCTCGTCGTCGCTTAATATGCATATAGCGATGTCCTTGACTCTCTTTGCGCCTTTGACACTCTTATAAGCCTTTCCGTCAATCCATACCATAGGCTTCTTCCCCTTGATGGGTATGAAATAGAGTGTGTCGCCGATATGGCAGAAAGGTTGTGCGTCAGCTGTTATGCGGTGTCCCTTCCATGGCATATCCACTGGCCTGACATAGCATACACCGTCCTCGTTGAGTATTCTCACATAGTCATTATAGAATTCAAAGCAACCACGGCGAGCATAATGTTCCGACAGTGAATCTACCGTCATCATGGAGAGTTGCTCCCCCCAGTCAGCAAGAAACTGGTGAAGGAGCCGGGTAGAGTGAAAAGCCTTGAGGTTGGGTTGTCCCATCTCGCCGAGTGGGGCTTGGAAGTCGTAGGTCTTCAAAGGCATGTCATTGTAGTTGGTCACCGCCGAAGCCTGCGTCTCCGCCATGGTGTATTCATTGCCTTCGGGATTGGTGCCGCCGTGATACATGTAATATCCCGGCAGGTTGGAGCCAGAGCCGAGTTTGCATATAGCCAAGGGCAGTATTTCGTTGCCCGTGATGTTTATTCGCCTGTGATAAGCGGGCATCATGCCACCACCCAACTCGCAGGTGAGGTAGGGGTATTGCAAGTCCTTGGCTTCAAGGCGCGTGTCTTGGTTGGTGCCGAAAGTCTCTGTGGCTATAACCCCGCTCACCCTTGCGTCCTTCATCACGAAGGCATTGGGATAATCTCCCGGCATGTCGGTGAGCTTACGGTCCCAGAATCCGTCGGCATAGTCGCCGTATAGGGGCAGCAGTTTTCCAAACTCCTCCTTGCCGTTGAGCTTTGGCCAACCGGTGCGTGTGTAGAAAGGAGTGTCGAATCCTATTCCGACGGCAATGTCCTTTAGGGTCATGTAATACGCCCACGGACCTCGGCATTCGTTTTCAATCTGCACGCCCACCACCGGACCTCCGTCTTTCCACAACTTTCCAGCCGCTTGTAGGAAGATGTTTCTGTAAAGCTCGGTCGTGGCGGCTATGAATCCCGGAGCCATCGAGCGCAGTTTGAAGTTCTTGGGGTCTTTCTGTGCCTTCTCCACTATCCATGATGGCATACCGCCCTGATACACCTCGCCATGGCAGAACGGCCCTATGCGCAGAACCACGGGCATGCCTTCCTCGCGGCACACGTCGAGGAAACGGCTCAGGTTGCGGTTGCCGTTCCAGTCCCACCGTCCCTCCTCGGGTTCGTGGTGAATCCAGAAACAGTAGGTGGCAATGATGGTGATGCCGCCAGCCTTCATTTCCTGTATTTCCCTTCGCCATTCCCTTTCGGGCACCCTGGCATAGTGTATCTCTCCCATCACGGGCAGTGTGTGCCTTCCGTTGATGATGATACCTTTTGAATCCACTTCGATTGTTTCTCCCCTTGGATTTGTCTTCGTTCCAAAGATAAAAGTCTGTGCTTTTCCCGTCTGTATCGACAGAAGAAACGTTGCGCACAAGGTTAAAAAAGTCTTAAGTGTCATAATATAAAAATATGTGATTGTTCAATTTGACTGCAAAAATAATAAATATGTCGTAATCAGCACTTATATTTTTGTCATTAGTTGTGTATTTTTTGATAAAAGTTTGGGAGTTTCGCATAAAAGCATTATCTTTGCCCCGAAAAAACGAAATAAATACAATCTTGTACTGAATACTATGAATGAAAACAAACGCAAAGTAGCTTTGGTCTGTCCTACTGATGACCACACTAAGGAGGTTATGCAGAGGGCGACAGAAAATGACGTGGCGGAGTTCGTGTGCTTCTATGGCGACGATGCCAGTGTCAGGGCGGTGGAGTGTGTGCGCTCGGGAGGTGCCGACGTTCTGATGAAGGGAGCGGTGAATACCGACGTGCTTCTTCGTGCAGCTCTCGACAAGGAGCATGGCATATTACAAAAGGGTCACGTGATGACGCATGTCTCAGTGGCAAGCATACCCGGATGGGAGCGCCCCCTCATCTTCTCGGATGCCGCCGTCATTCCAAGGCCCGACATCGAACAAATGGATGCCATCGTGAGATACACCGTTGAGGCTGCCCGTAATCTCGACATTCCAACCCCAAAGGTGGCACTCATAAATTTCACGGAAAAAGAAAACCCGAAGTTCCCGCAAACTGCCGTTTATCAGGAGATAAGGCGTAGGGCAGGGGAGGGAAGGTATGGCGATATGGTCATCGGAGGCCCTATGGACGTAAAAACCGCCCTCGATGCCGAGAGCGGAAGCATAAAGGGCATCGCCTCGCCAGTGGTGGGCAATGCCGACATACTCATATTTCCCGACATCGAAGCGGGAAATACATTCTATAAGACAATCACTCTCTTCGCCCATGCCACCATCGCGGGATGGCTGGCAGGAACACAGGTGCCCGTGGTGGTCACATCACGTGCCGACAGCGTCGAGTCAAAATACTATAGTCTGATAACCGCACTTAAAATGACAACACTATGAAAACACTTATCATTAACCCCGGTTCCACCTCCACCAAACTCGCCATATACGATGACTTGAAGCCCGTATGGATGTCGGGTGCGCATCATCATGCCAAGGAACTGGCACAATTCCATTCCGCCTTAGAACAGTATGACTTCCGCATGGCGTTCATACGTAAGAAACTGAAAGAGTGCGATATAGAGATGAAGTTCGATGCCATAATGGGACGTGGCGGATTGCTCAAACCGCTTGAGGGCGGAGTGTATGCCGTCAACGAGAAGATGAAGGACGAACTGCTCAACAACGACAGCGACCACGTGTGCAACCTCGGTGCCCTGCTTGCCGACGAACTGGCGCACGAGTGCGGATGCAAGGCATATATAGCCGACCCCGGTGTGGTGGATGAACTGCAGGAGGTGGCACGCTATACCGGTATTCCGCAGATAACCCGCCGTTCGCTCTTCCATGCGCTCAACAGCAAGGCCGTGTCGCGCAAGTATGCGGCGTCACTCGGTCGCAAATATGAGGATATGAGGATTATCGTGGCCCATCTTGGCGGTGGAATATCCGTCAGTGCCCACAGGTACGGCAGGGTGATAGATGTTAACAATGCCCTCGACGGTGAAGGACCGTTCTCCACGGAGCGTGCGGGAACAGTACCCTCAGGCGAACTTGTTAAACTCTGTTTCAGCGGCAAATACACCCAACAGGAGATTCGCAGGATGATACACGGCAAGGGAGGCCTTACCGCCTATCTCGGTACCAACGACATGATAGCCATATCGCGCTGGGCTGAGGATGGCGAGGAACCGGCGCGCACAGTGCTCGACGCGATGCTCTATACCGTGGCGAAGCAGGTTGGAGCGATGTATGTGGCGATGGACGGCGAGGTGGATACCATTATCCTCACGGGTGGCATTGCCCACAGCGAGTATTGTACGAATGAGTTGATACGCCGAACGAAATATCTCGCTCCCATCACGGTCATGCCGGGTGAGAACGAGATAGAGTCGCTGGCATATAATGCCTATTGCCTGTTGAATGGAAAGATTCAAGCGAAAGAGTACTAATTCACGGCTTGGTTTGTACCATTGCAAACCATCCGTGTCAATCCGTGTTTTCAGTGCCTAAATAATCACCACCGAATCCTTCTTCCTGCTCCTCGCGTCCCTTCTTCTTGTTCTGGTTCATATTACCGAAGTTCCATGAGATATTGACGTTCAGACGCTGCTCGCGCCACATCTTCTGATATCGCTCGAATGTGTCGTTGGCAGTGTATGTCTCCCATTTTCGGGTGTTGAACGCACCGCGCCAGTTCACCGCTAAGGTGATGGCCTTGTTGAAGAACGTCTTTCGCAGACCGAAGTCAAGACCGAAGCTCGGTTTGCGGTAACCTTGTGTGATGACACGCTTCGAGTTGTAGTTGCCCGTTATCTGTATTGAAATGTCGTATGGCAGGATAAGACTCGCCATCATACGTGCGTCCCACGAGAAGTTCTCGTCGGGAGTGCCCGTCACGGTCTGTCCGTTTATCTCGTAGTCAAATCCGTCGAGCTTGTAGTAGTATGCGTTTACCGTCGTCGTGAGGTCGAGCATACGGAAGAACTTGTCCTTGAGTATGAGTTCTACACCCGCCCTCTGACTCTTTGCCACGTTCTCGTTGGTGGAGTACATCACGCCGTTGTCATTCCATGATATGCGCTGTATGACATCCGTGGTGGGGCGGTAGTAGCTTCCGAACGACAATGTGTGCTCCGGCCATGTCTTCAGGAAGTTAAGCGAGAAGGAGTGCGTGAATTCCGGCGTCAGTTCGGGATTACCGAATGAAATCATCGATGCGTCGCGGGTGTTCTTGAAACTGTTCAGCTCACCTCCCCATGGACGACGCAGACGTCTTGTGTAGTTGAGCTGTACCTGTGATGACTCGGTAATCTGGTAGTTGAGGAAGAGGCTTGGGAATAGTTCGAAGTAGTCCTTCTTGAATGGTTTGTCCCTCTTCTCCGCGTCGTGCTCCTGCTCCCAGTCATAGCTCTCCGTGTTCACCTTCCAGTATTCTCCCCTCACACCGGCCAATATGCCGAGTTTGCCTATGGATGTGGTTACCGTACCGTAGAAGGCATGAATGTTATTGTCGTATATGAAGCGGTTGAAGTAAGCCTTGTCCTCTGTGGGATTAGTGCCATCCCATGTGGCGTCGGTCCATGACTCCTGCGGAGTGTTCTCGTGGTTGAAGTTTCCGTTATATCCCGCCTCAATCTTCCACTTGTCGTTAATCTGGTTCTCATATTCCAGTTTCACCTCCCACGACCTGTTGTTGATAAACATCGGCCGGTATTGGTAGGAGTATGTAGTAGGGATGTCATCCGCAGTCCAGTCTGTCGAGTCTCGATAGTAGTTGTTGTCGTCGCTCTTCCATTTGTTGTGCGACACGCTCAAGTCGAGCTTGTGCTTGTCCGAGAAGTTATGCGTGTATCCGCCCTCGATGTTCATCATGCGCATGTCGCCGCCCCCGTCAGTGAGTCGCGACATGATATAGTCATCCTTCGCGTTGCCGAGCGAGCCATAGTGATATGGAGTGAACGACGAGTCCTCGCGCTTGCCGAACATGCCCATGCCCGACAGTGATATGTCGTCTTTCTTCGTTGCGTGCCATGTCAGTCCTCCTCGCATGAAGAGGTTCTTGCCTCCGCGGTTGCTCTCGCTCTCGTAGTTCTGGTATCGTTGCGAGTCGAGGTATGTCTGTCTGCTCTCCGCCCCGCCCTTGTTCTTCCTGCGTCGATAACCGATGTTGGCGAATGCGTCCAACGTGCCGCTCGAGTAGTTGATGTTTCCTCCGGCATTCCATCCTCCGCTGTTGTTGACACCAGTGCGCACCGACCCGTAGTAGCCCGCCTTGCGGTCGCGCTTCAGTATGATGTTGATGATACCCGCACTGCCCTCCGCGCTGAACTTCGAGCTTGGGTTGTCAATCACCTCCACCCGTTCGATGCTCTCTGCAGGAATCTGCTGCAGAATCTCTCCGCGGTTGTCCGATGTCAGTCCGCTTGCCTTGCCGTTTATCCACACCTCCACGCTCGAGTTTCCTCGTAGTGAGATTTCTCCGTCGGTAGATACCTCAATCGACGGGATGTTCTCAAGCAGGTCGCTTGCCGACCCACCCGCCGCCGCAATAATCTGGTCGGCGCTGAACGTCTTCCTGTCCACCTCCAGTTTCAGTTGCGAGCGTTGTCCTGTCACCTCCACCTCCTTGAGCATCTTCGTGTCCTCGGAGATATAGATGAGCGCAAACGACTGCATTCGCTTGTCCTTTGAGATGGCAAACTGTCTGCCAACTGATTTATAGCCCACAAAAGAAACAGTCAGGTTGTATTTGCCGTCGGCAAGTCCATCAATTTTGAATGCTCCTTCGGCATCCGTGATGGCACCCTTCACCATCTTGCCCGTTGCCGCGTTAGATACAGTGACATTCACAAACTGCACCCTTTCGTTAGTTTGTTTGTCAGCCACATGTCCTTTTACGACACCTTGCGCCATAACCGTAATGGCAGAGAATAGCGCAAACATAATAATCCATAGTCTTTTCATAACATATTATAGACGTATTGTGCGGGCGAAAGTTTATATTGATGGGCATAAAAAACGTTAAATACTGCTAATGCCAAAAATAATCATCATTTCGTTTTGCAATTTCACTTTTTTGTCGTATCTTTGCACCCGCAAATCGCAATTTTGCATTTTTAGTCTTTTTTGCCCTGATAGTTCAATGGATAGAACAAGTCTCTCCTAAAGATTAGATCCGAGTTCGATTCTCGGTCGGGGTACCACACAATTTTAGCCTCTTTACTTGTAGTTTCATCTTGTCCAAAATTTATAATTCGGGACAAAGGTACAAAAATATTTCAAGGTACACAAGACGGCCTAAAATGACTGCTCACCAACAAGTGACAAAAGCTCCCCAACAAGTGTCCAAAGCTCCCCAACAAGTGACCTAAATTCCCCAACAAGGGACTCCGTTGTTGGGGAGTTTCACCTATTAAATAAATATATCAAAGACTTATCTAATATCCCTTCGGGAGGAATCGCGTGCGCACACGCGAGCGACTCTTTGGGAGTCGCGCCCACCGTCACATGGAACTTCCGCACCCGAAAAAAACTCAGAGTCTATGTGTCTCTGTGTTCAAAATAAACTTGCAGCAGAAGCCCCCCTAATCCCCCGAGGGGGACTTGCATTGCGGCAGAAAACTCTGTGTCCTCTGTAAAAGTAGCTTTAGCTGCTCTCTGTATCTTCCGCACCCGCAAAAAAACTCAGTGTCTCCGTGTCTCTGTGTTCCAAAAAAACACCCTGCGGCAGATAACTCTTAATTCTCAAAAGTTGTGCCTACAAGAGTAAAAGTTCCCTCGACTACTATCCAGCCGCATCCTCCGACCGCAACGCGGTCAGAAAACTACGAGCCGACATCCTCAGATGCCGCGAACTATACGCAAAGCTGTTGAAGTCGAACCCTCACTTCGACAAGTGCAAACATATCACATATCGCGAACAGCGTCTGATATGGGACTACCTCAGCGAACCTGACGGTTAAATACCCTAACTCATCGCATGCTCATAACTTAACCTTTAGCATCGTAACAAGTTAACTTGTCAAAGGCTCATAAGTTAACTTATTACATGCCCAAAACTTAACTTTTCAGATTTCCCCGAAAGTCTGCGCCAGTCTGCGCCAGTCTGCGCCATCGGCAAAAAAAAATGTTGTACCTTTGCACCAGATAAAAACAACGACGGCAGGGGCAACGCTAAAGACTGGTCCCTATACCACTAAGGCCCTGCCCGACATCATTATTAACCGATGTTCTCTCCCCCTCGGGAGAGTTAGTGGGGGACTTCAAGTATCATGCCCAAATCATACAAAGTGACCCGTCACAAGATTAAGTTCGACAAGAACAACATTCACGACGTCTTCAGTGTGAAACCCGTGAACTACGGCACGCTCACCACCTCACAGGCTGCCGACCAGATTGCCAACGAGTCGTCGCTCACCCCGGGAGACGTGCTCAACCGCTATTCGCACTACGTCAAGCAGAACCTGCAGAAGGGCTATGCCATCGAATTGCTCGGATTCGGCAAGCTCGACATTGCCAGGCTGAACAGAGTGTTGTCAAAGCTCCTCACCGACCTGAAGCGTCTCTTTCCCCGAGCCCTTATCCGTGGTCACTGCGAGATGCCCGGAGCCGTGCCCAAGGCGTACCCTGTTTCAAGGAATCCTGTGAATACCGCTTCATCAAGTGACAAACCTCCCAACACAATATGCAGTGTTAATTCCACAAGTCCCTCGGGCCCGTCTTTCCATGCCGGGAATGGGGGATTTGTGTACTTATCATACCTTTTTACTGTTTATTGAATTTGACAGCGCAAAGGTACAAACTTTATTTTATAGCCCTAAATTGAGTGCTTACATATTATTTCCTCATTTCCTTTACAAGAAATGCTATGTATTCATCCGATATGTTTGATATTTTTGACTTGTCGTAGATTGACATCAAAGTTACTTTAATCTCATCATCAGACTCTTTATTCACGCTATAAGTCAGAACACGAGCTCCACCACTTTTCCCTTTCCCTTTAGAGGATATGGTCATACGCACTTTTCTAACCCCTTCACCTAATGGGGTACCTACAAATGGATTTGATCTCAACTCATCCAATAGCAACATATAATCCTGCTCAAAAGACGCATATTTTTTCCAAAGCGGCTTGGCCAATCTCATGAACTCCGGAAGGAAATCTATTTTGACCTTCATTGTTTATCAATCAATTTAAACAAATCGGTTGCATCCGGAAGTTCCAACTTAGCTGTTTGTGCCTCTTCCAACTCTGCGAATGCCCTTTTAAGACTCTTGCTTACATACTGCTGTTGCTGCAATGTCTTCCTTTGGCGATTAGCCTCTTCCATACGTTTATACAATGCGTCCTTGACACTTTGGGTCTGTCCTTGAATCAGTGCCCAAAGTGCATCTACAGAACTAATGTTTTTTGTATATAATCTATCCATATTCTCTATTCTCGTTTTTTTTGTGGCAAAAATAAATAATTATTTTGAGATTTGCAAGTAAATCTTGAAAAATATGCGGATTTAAGAATTAAATACAAATTTTTGCACCTTATACCGCAGGTTTTGCAAAGGTATGCGGTTATTTTAGACCCGGTAGTAAACACCGAAAATCTGCAAAAAAAATAATTCCACAAGTCCCTCAGCCCGTCTTTCCATGCTGGGAATGGGGGATTAGTGTTTGAGTTCGTTGTAGATAGGGGCTTCACCATCTACCTTACAAATGACTCCCAAGCCGGTTTCTATGATAAATATTATCTAATGGAATTACTGGGACTGCGCCATTCCTAAAGCAAATCTGCAGCTTTAGGGTAAGAGCTATGCCCAATTACCCGAAAGGCAATGTCTCTAAAAGCATGAGAGGATAACCCGAACTGGGGTAATGATTATTGCATGTGTTTTTGAACTTTATTTACCTATATCATTCTTTCCTCCACGTGCCGAAACACGATGAACAGCTGTGGCACGAAGAGCAATAGCGACACCGTACCCACCAGCATGCCGCCTATTGTGGCCACTGCAAGCGAGCGCGAGCCGTTGCAGCCTACTCCTGTGGAGAATATCATAGGAAGCTTTGACCAAGACTCGTATGGTTATCGTCCAAACCGCTCCGCTTCCGATGCCATAGCCAAGGCACGTGAGCGATTCCACTACACGTTTGACAAGTGGATGCGCATCCACTACCCGAATATACCATTTGAACGTTATGCCGATGATACGATATGTCATTGTGTGAGCAAGGCTCAGGCGGAATATCTGAAAGAAGTTCTGACCTGCCGCTTTGAACAATGTCGCTTGAAACTCAATGTGGAGAAGACCAAGATAGTGCAATGTCCCACATCAA
>JALERP010000186.1 GCA_022764085.1 Prevotella sp. | reverse complement strand
ATTCTGATATTTGTTGGAATTCATCTATTGCCACATATATCCTCTTATCGGAATCTTTGAGATAATCAAGTACATGCTTTAGCGACTCCTCTTTTTGTTCGTTAGAAACTGTTATAGAAAATGAGGGCATCCCCGTCAGTTCATCAATTGACAACACTGGCTTATACGATGAAAAGAGTGTTGTTATCTTTCGCAAGACAGATTGTGAGGGGGTATCCAGTTTACCGATAACAGTCTTGGCGAATAGTTCAACAAACTGCTGAAGGTTACGAGTAGCATTGATGTCCATATAAAAACATCTTATATCTGGATGTTCATTGGTAATTTGGGCGAAAGCATGATGAATAAGCCCCGTCTTGCCAATGCGTCGCGGAGATATGAGTGCAACGTTGCGCTCATTGTGCATAGCCCTCATTATAGTTTCGGTCTCCTTTTGCCTGTCGCAGAAGTATTCGGCACCTTTGTATCCATAGATGACGAATGGATTATTCAATCGTTCCATATTTTATGTTACATATTTTATGGAATGCAAAGGTACGTCTTTTAATTAATAATTCCAAGAGATTAACATTATTTATTATTATTATTTATCACTTTTCCGTAATCAATACGACAACCTAATAAAACGATATGCAAACGTGCAGCCCCGATTGCCGAGGCTGCACCTTAATTGTTATATAAAAAAAGTATCTTTTTAGTCAACCAGTATCACGAGATACTTGCTTGTGCTCCAGAACTGCTGCGGGTTGGTGATGCGCAGCACATACTGCTTGTTGGCGTCACGCTGCAGGGTGTAGCTGGATGAAGGATGGGATGTAAGCATCTTGGCTGAGCGTGAATAGAGCTTGATTTCCTTGTCAACACGGATGTCCACCTTGGTGAAATACTCCTTGTTGAAATTGCCTTGCAACACCTTACCATCTTTGAGAATCTGCTGTTCCTTCAGTTCCTTCTTGGTACCGAAGACAAACCATGCACTGTTCAGCTGCTTGTCCTGTGCGTTGATGGTGGCTGTCTTTTGGGCATTTTGCTCTGAGAGGTTGCTGACATTAGTGTTAAGATTGGCGATCTTCTCGTCGAGGTCCATAATATGAATGTCCTTGGCGTCCAGCTCGGCACGCAATTTCATAAGTTCCTTGTCCTTCTCTTCCAGTTGCAGGGCAAGGTTCTCTATCGTTTTCTTCAACTGCTCGCCATTGACGGTACTTTCCCTGAGCTGTGTCTTGAGTTTGTTTATCAGTTCACGGTTCTGCTGCATGGTTTGCTGGATAAACTGCATATTTTCGGCAATGCGTTGGTTCTTGCTCGAACCCTCACCTGCACGGGCAACGCTGATACGACCTTCGGCCTGACTGATTTCCTTCAGTCCCTCCTCAATCTGATTGAAGGTGGCCATTATGTCATTAATCTCGTTATCCTTTTGTTCGATAACCTTGTTGAGAGAGTCGCGCTCAGCCGAGGCGGCACTGTCAACCTTTGACTTATTGTCCTGACACCCTACCAGGGCGGCAAGACAAAGAGATGCAAAAATCAGTTTCTTCATAACTTATATTTTTTAAATTATTCAATCTTCAGTTTTCAATCTTTCCATCTTTAATTGGTACTTACTTTTCTTGCGCGGCATTTCCGGAGAAGTGTCTTCCACTTTCTCAATCTGAGACACATCTGCCACATCAGCCCCTGCCACAATCAGCACTATCTCGCCACGCGGCTCCCGCTCAACGAAATGGGCGACAAGCGATGAGAGCGTGCCACGCTGGCAATCCTCATGTACCTTGGATATCTCACGGCATACACATGCCTGACGCTCACCACCAAATGCCTCGCACAACTGATTAAGGGTCTTCACCAATCGGCGAGGCGACTCATAGAATATCATCGTGCGCAGCTCACGTCTTAGACTCTCAATCTTTGTCTGCCTGCCTTTCTTCTGAGGCAGGAATCCTTCGAAGGCAAAACGGTCACAGGGCAGTCCGCTCGTCACAAGAGCCGGTACGAAAGCCGTGGCCCCAGGCAGAGTATATACCTCGATGCCTGCCTTGGCAGCCTCTCTGACAAGGAAGAAACCAGGGTCGCTGATACCTGGCGTGCCGGCATCACTTATGAGAGCAATGTCCTGCCCGCCTTTCAACCGCTCTACCACAGCAGCCGAGGTTTCGTGCTCGTTGAACTTATGGTGCGACATCAGGCGGTTTTCAATACCGAAATGCTTAAGCAGGATGCCCGACGTGCGGGTATCCTCGGCGAGTATCAGATCTACTTCCTTAAGTATCCTGACTGCCCTGAATGTCATGTCCTCCATGTTGCCCACGGGGGTTGGAATGATATACAATATGCCCATATTGGCTACAAATGTACAAATTTCTTGCCAAATCATCAAAAAAACAGGCAAAAACTTTGCAAATTTTAAAACCGTTTTGTAATTTTGTACCCAAAAGTCAGATAACTTAACATATAATATAAGTATTATGCTGGAAAAGACTATCACATTTGATCGCTTCGTAAGGGGTATGCTCATTGCGCTGCTGATTGGCGCGATACTTGTTGTAACCAACTATCTGAGCAATGTACTGCTGCCGTTTTTCATCGCCTGGCTGTTAGCCTACCTACTCTACCCTATGGTCAAGTTTGTACAATACCGGCTGCATGTTCCGGGACGCGCACTGTCAATAATCGTCACGCTGCTTGTGGTGATTGGGGTGATAACTGGTATCATTTACCTCATCATTCCGCCTATGATTGAACAATTTGAGAAACTGGGAGAACTGGTGACGCGCTATCTCCACCAAACAACACATATCAAGAACTTCCCGCTCACCATACGACAGTGGATTGACAATAACGGCGAAGAGATTCAGCAGTTCTTCAAGAAAAAGGAGGTGACGGACACCATCAGGAAGTTGATGCCGCGCCTGTTTGAGGTTATCACCCAGACCGCCACGGTAATTATAAGTATCATCACGTCGATGGTGACACTGATATACTTGTTCTTCATTCTGCTCGACTACGAGACCCTCTCTGCCGGTTTCCTGCGTATGTTTCCCCCAAAGAGCCGCCCGTTCTGGCGGTCGCTCAAGGAAGACGTGGAAACCCAGCTCGACAGTTACGTGCGCGGACAGAGCCTTGTTGCCCTGTGCATCGGCATCCTCTTCTGCATTGGCTTCACCATCATTGGGTTTCCTATGGCAATAGGTCTTGGCATTCTGATAGGACTGCTCAGCCTTGTGCCCTACCTGCACGGATTCGCCTTCATACCAATGGTACTGCTGTCAGCTCTCAAGGCTGTTGACACGGGAGAGAATTTCTGGATAATATTCGGTTCGGCTGTTCTTGTATTCATCATCGTGCAGGCCATCACCGATATGGTGCTTACACCTAAGATTATGGGCAAGGCTATGGGACTCAACCCAGCCATCCTGCTCCTGTCGCTCTCGGTATGGGGAGCGCTGCTCGGCTTCATCGGACTTATCATTGCACTTCCGCTCACCACACTTCTGATTGCATATTACAAGAGGTATGTAGTGAAAGAATTGCCTATCGATGTGGAAAAACAGTCGGAAAATGAGTGTGACACTGATGAAATAACCGCAAAAAGCGAAAAAAGCACGTCTGAATAGCAAAAAAACGCTAAATTATTTGGTCAATCCAAAAATAATGCGTACCTTTGCACCGCTTTTAAGCAAAGCATCCCAAACGGATGACTCGCTAGCTCAGCTGGTAGAGCACAACACTTTTAATGTTGGGGTCATGGGTTCGAGCCCCATGCGAGTCACATATTATGCGTTAAAGTTTAGTTTATGGTTAACGCAAAGGTCAATACCCCCATTTTCTTTAGATTATTATAGAGACGCTTACTTCAAGCGTATTCATTCCCGTCCAAGCTTGTTCAAAAGTTCTATGGACGTAGTCCATGCAACCTCATGACGTACGACCATAAAAACATGATGAAAATGGATGTAGAAAACACTGTCAACATACATGGCAAAGTATCTAAACATACTTTGCCATTTATCTTTAGATACTTTGCCATTTATGTTAACATACTTTTTTTAGAAGCCGCTCCCTTATTAGGAGATAAACACCATGATTAGATATACTTGGCAATTGTCGATAAGCATACCTCTGCGTTTACGGGTTTTGACAAGAAATCGTCGCAGCCGGCAGCAAGAGCCTGCTCACGGTCGCTCTCAAAGGCATTGGCTGTGAGAGCAATGATGGGCATATTTGGCTGGGCTTGCTTTATGATGCGTGTAGCCTCCAAGCCATCCATCTCTGGCATCTTGATGTCCATAAGAATTATTTCCATACCTCCCTTGGCAGCATAGTCAACGGCTTCCTTGCCGTTCTTTGCCCTGATGATGTTGTAGTGCTTCTTGAGCAGGTAACTCATCAGGATGAAATTGCTGTCATTGTCTTCTGCAATCAAAATTGTCTTCATAAGAATCTCTTATACCTTATTATATTAAATATTATTGTTTTTTCCATAGTTTGGTCATGTCCTCGAGAGTCTTGCCCTTAGTCTCAGGTACAAGCCGCCACACGAACAGGGCTGCAAGGATACAGATGACACCATAGAGGCCATAGGTGAACCAGAAACCAAGGCTATTGGACATCGGCACGAACGAGGTGGATACAATCCAGTTGAATATCCACTGGAATGCAACGGCGATAGCCACAGCCTGACCACGGATGGTGTTGGGGAACACCTCGGCGATGAGCACCCAGCAGATGGGTCCCCATGAGAACATGAAGGATGCTGAATACACCATAATAGATATCATACAGAGCAGTTGAACATCGGGATTGCCGAATGTGCATGCCACACCGATTGCTCCAATGGCCATACCGAGCGAACCGATGATAAGCAGAGGCTTGCGACCGAGTTTCTCTACGGTGAAGATGGCAACACAAGTGAATCCGAGGTTGACGATACCGTTGAAAACGGTGAGCATCATAGGATTGTCGAAGCCCATTGCCTCATAGATGCGCGGAGCGTAGTAGAGCACAGCGTTGATACCCACTGCCTGCTGGAACACTGACAGCATCACACCTACGAAGATGCAGAGGAAACCGTAGGTCATGAGTTTCTCCTTCTTCTCGGTTACGGTATTCTTTATCTCATCGAGAATCTCCTTAGCCTTGGCTGCACCATTGATGCGGGCAAGCACGCGCTCGGCCTTGTCGTCCTGACCCACCATGGCAAGATAACGCGGAGTCTCGGGCACAAAGCATATCAGCAGGGCAAAGAGTCCTGCGGGAATCATCTCTGAACCAAACATATATCTCCATCCTGTCTCTATTGCCCAAGCAGCCTCAGCACCGTTGAGAATCTCGTTCATACCATTGCCTATGCTCTGTATGGCAGGGGCTATATGGTCGCCAAGGATGAAGAAGTTGACAAAATATACCACGAGTTGTCCGAAGATGATGGCAAACTGGTTCCATGACACGAGCATACCACGGATATTGCTCGGTGCAATCTCACCGATATACATAGGACAAACGGCAGAGGCAAGCCCCACACCGACTCCACCTATGACACGGTAGATATTGAATACTATGAGCAAAGTCATGTTAGGCTCCCCCTTGGCAAGCACCATTGACTCGGGGAACATCGAACCCCATGCCGAGATGAAGAACATCACACCGGCAAAGATAAGCGAACGCTTGCGGCCCCAATTGGAAGCCAACACTCCAGAAAGGGCTGAACCGATGATACAACCCACGAGGGCACTCGAACTGGTAAAACCGTGCCAGAAGTCGGTATAGACGAAATCGTCGGCACCCATGAAGAATGCCTGCAATCCCTTCTCGGCACCCGAAATCACAGCTGTGTCGTAGCCAAAGAGAAGACCACCTAAAACAGCCACCATCACAATAGAAATTAGGTAGGACTTGCTACCCTTGTCATTTTGTTCCATAATTTTTTAGTCGTATTGTTTTTAAATTCGGTACAAAATTACTAAAAATATCTGAAAATACTTGCATAATAGGAAATATTTAACTAATTTTGTCGCAACATTAGCTAAAACCTACTGTAAACAGAATGAAAAGAAGACTACTTTCATGCGCTATCGCAGTGGCTTCTGCGATGGTTGCCGGTGCCCAGACCAACGTCATGGACATCAACACCAAGAAAGCCGGAGCGAAGATTCAGGACACGATGTATGGACTGTTCTTCGAAGATATTAATTATGCCGCCGACGGAGGTCTGTATGGTGAGCTTGTGAAGAACCGCTCGTTCGAATTCCCACAAAACTATATGGGTTGGCAGGTATTCGGTAACGTAACGCTCAAGAACGACGGACCGTTTGAGCGCTGCCCACACTACGTTGAGCTGAAAGCACCCAACCACGGAGATCGCCGCACAGGTCTGCAAAACGAGGGTTACTTCGGCATCGGAGTGGTGAAGGGCGAGGACTACCGTTTCTCCGTATGGGCCAAGGCCCCCAAGGGCAAGGCCACTATACGTGTACAGCTTATCGACCAGTATTCAATGGGCGAGCACCAGGAGTTTGTTGAGAAGACTCTCGACATCACTTCCACCGACTGGAAAAAGTATGAGATTGTCATGAAGGCTCCCATCACCCACAAGAAGGCCAACCTGCGCATCTTCCTCAAGGGCGGAAATCCCGTGAGCCTTGAGCACGTGAGCCTCTTCCCAGTGAACACATTCAAGAATCGCCAGAACGGTCTGCGCCGCGACGTGGCACAGGCTCTTGCCGACGTGAAACCCGGACTGCTGCGCTTCCCTGGTGGATGTATCGTGGAGGGTACTGACCTTGAGACACGCTACCAGTGGAAGAACACCATCGGACCAGTGGAGAACCGCCCGCTCAACCAGAACCGTTGGGAGCACACGTTTGACTATCGCTACTATCCCGACTATTATCAGAGCTACGGACTGGGATTCTTCGAGTTCTTCCAGTTCTCTGAGGACATTGGCGCAGAGCCTCTGCCTGTGCTCAACGTGGGTATGGCCTGCCAGTTCCAAAACTGGAACAAGGAAAGCGCTCACGTGCCTATGGACCAGCTCGACCCGTATATCCAGGACTGCCTCGACCTCATAGAGTTTGCCAATGGCGATGTTAATACCACATGGGGAAAGAAACGTGCCGAGATGGGACATCCCGAACCATTCAACATGAAATACATCGGTGTGGGCAACGAGCAGTGGGACACCTTATACTACAAGCGTCTCACCCCGTTTGTGAAGGCTATCCGCGCCAAGTATCCCGACATCAAGATTGTAGGCACCAGCGGTCCTGACTCTGAGGGCAAGATGTTCGAGTTGGGATGGCAGGACATGAAGAAGCAGAAGGCAGACTTGGTTGACGAGCATTTCTATCGTCCCGAGAGCTGGTTCCTCAACAGCGGCTTGCGCTATGAGTCTTACAACCGCAAGGGTCCGAAGGTGTTTGCGGGCGAGTATGCCTGCCACGGCAAAGGCAAGAAGTGGAACCACTATGAGGCATCAATCCTCGAGGCTGCTTTCATGACCGACATGGAGCGCAATGCCGACGTGGTGTATATGACTGCCTACGCTCCGCTTCTGGCTCACGTTGACGGATGGCAGTGGCGTCCAGACCTTGTATGGTTTGACAACACCGAGATGTTCAAGACCTGCTCTTACTATGTACAGCAGATGTATGCCCAGAATAAGGGAACAAACGTGCTTAGCCTGACCATGAACAAGAAGCCCGTGGCAGGACAGGAGGGACAGAACGGACTCTTCGCAAGCGCCGTACTCGATGCTAACGCCAACACTGTGATCGTGAAGGTGATCAATACCGGGAAGACCGCCCAGGACATCAGCCTCAACCTCGTGGGAATGAAGGGTGAAAAGACTGTAAAGACCATCACCCTCAACCATAGCGGCATGGACGATGAGAACTCTATCGAGGCTCCCGACAAGATTGCGCCCGTGCAGGGAAGCGTGAAGTGTGAGGCAGGCAAAAAGAACACCGTCCTCAACGATGTCATCCAGCCGATGACATTCCGTCTTTACACTATCGAGAAGTAATTATTATAAAAGAAGGTGTCAAATGATTGACACCTTCTTTTATTTATTTCTTACGTTGTTCACGTTTTGCCCATATAATAAGTAATGTTCCACTCACTATTGTGAGAATTAGTACAATCTGCAAAAAATTCACCAAGTTCATATCTTTTATTTTTTAGAATTACCAATTTTAATTAATACGAAACCCAATATAGTTAATGATACTATAGTTGCAAATCCATATATCAGAACTAAAACTAAATCATAATGAAGCTCCAATATTGATGTCAGGAACAAGCCTCCGAATGTCAACTTAGCAAGATCAAGAAAGAACTTTCCTGATTCAACCAAAAGCATATCATTCTCTTTACTTTCATCTTTATTCTTTGTACTCATATCTGCACCTTTTTTTTATATTTCGACTGCAAAAATAAGCAAACTTTGTGTAATATCCAAACTTTTCCTCACTTTTTTGGGAAAATGTCGGTGGAATTGAGTTTTTTTTTGTAATTTTGTCGCCAAATGTACATTTTAAATTAATATGACTGTAATTGAACTACTGAATAACAGCAAGGGAGACAAGCATTTCTCCTTCGAGGTACTGCCCCCGCTGAAAGGGACTGGCACGGACAAACTGTTCGCCACGATCGAGAAAATGAAGGAATTCAATCCCCTTTTCATCAATATCACAACCCACCATAGCGAGTTTGTATATAAACAGCTTGACAACGGACTTCTGCAGCGCAACAGGGTGCGCCGACGTCCGGGAACCATCGCCATAGCAGCCGCCATACAGAACAAATACGGCATTCCCGTGCAGCCTCACGTGATATGCAGCGGAGCCAATGTGGAGGACATAGAATATGAACTGCTCGACCTGCAGTTCCTCGGTATATCCAACTTGCTGCTGCTGCGTGGAGACAAAGCCAAGGAGGACAGCCGGTTTATACCCACACCCGGCGGACACGAGCATACCACAGACCTTATCCGCCAGGTGAACCGGTTTAATGATGGATTCTTTGCCGACGGCACTCCTATCAAGTGCCCGGGAATGAAATTCGACTTCGGCGTGGCTTGCTATCCCGAAAAACACGACGAGGCTCCAAATCTCGAGATGGACATGATGCACCTGAAAGAAAAGCAAGACCTTGGTGCCGACTATGCAGTCACCCAGCTCTTCTACGACAACAGGAAATACTTCGAGTTTGTGGAGAAAGCCCGTGCGATGGGTATCACCATTCCCATTATCCCCGGCATAAAGCCATTTGCCAAGCTGAGCCAGCTCACCGTAGTGCCAAAGACATTCCACTGCGACATACCGCAGGAACTGGCTCTTGAGGCTGTGAAATGCAAGACCGATGAGGAGGCAAAGCAACTCGGCATAGAATGGGCTACGCAACAATGCAAGGAGCTGTATGCCCACGGTGTCAACGACATACATTTCTACACTGTATCGGCTGTGGATGCTGTGGCGGAGGTGACGAGAAAATTATTGTAAAACAGAAAAATGAAGAGAAACGAGGTTATAGGACAAGAAGAGGTATGGCAGAGACTGACAGAGATGGTCAGGGAAGAGAGATTGCCACATGCCATAATGCTATGCGGTCCGCAAGGCTGCGGCAAGATGGCCCTTGCCTTGGCCTTCGCCTCCTATCTGTTATGCCAAAACCGCGATGAACATAACGAGGCATGCGGTGAATGCAAGCAGTGCAAGATGCTCGAGAAATGGGGACATCCCGACTTGCTATTTTCCTACCCCACCATCAAGACCCCAGCAATGGGTTCGGAACATAAACCCGTGAGCGAGGACTTCGCCGAGGAATGGCGCAACATGATTTCGCGCTCGCCTTACTTCAATATCGAGCAGTGGATGACGGAGATTGGAGCTGAAAACCAGCAGGCCATCATCACCGCCGGCGAAAGCGACGAGCTAAACCGTAAGCTGAGCCTTAAGAGCAGTCAGGGAGGATATAAGGTATCGGTGATTTGGCTGCCTGAGAGGATGAACATCGAGTGCGCCAACAAGATTCTCAAACTCATTGAGGAACCACCATCGCATACCGTTTTCATCATGGTAAGCGAGAACCCCGACAACCTGCTTGAAACCATTCGCAGCCGTGTGCAGCGCATTGACGTAAAAAAGACCGACAACGAAAGCATACAAAAGGCTCTCGTAAGCAAGTACGGCATTACGGACGACGACGCAATGAGAGTGGCGCGGCTGGCTAACGGCGACTGGCTCACGGCAGTGGGCGAACTGACTGCAGACAGTGAGAACAAGGATTTTCTCGCTGACTTCCAATCGCTTATGAGATTAGCCTACCAGCGCAACGTGCGCGAACTGAAACGCTGGAGCGACAACATCAACTCATACGGAAGGGAAAAGCAAAAGCGCTTCCTCACGTATTTTCTGCGTCTCATACGCGAGAGCTTCATGTACAACTTCCAGCAGCCGGACCTGTCATACTTGACATCACAGGAGGAAGCCTTCACCGCCAACTTCGCGCGATTCGTAAATGAAAACAACATACTACAAATTAACGAACTCGCCAACAAGGCTATAAGGGACATATCACAAAATGCCAACGGCAAGATTGTTTTCTTCGACATGGCTCTGCAGATGATTGTGCTGCTGATACAGAAAAAGTGAAGTATGAAGAGTGAAGAAACAACGTTCGGCAAAATAAATAGCTGCGCAAAGTGAGAAATTCTAAATATTAATTTGATAATTCTTAATAATATATATATGGACATAAACAACAAGGATTACAAGATATGCTGCTCAACCGACAGGGGTCTATGCCACAGGGCGATAGGCAGACAGGACAAGCAGCTCAACACTTATGACTGGCTTGCTGACGTGCCAGGAAATAACGAAACAACAGACCTGGTGGAGGTGCAGTTCAAGCATACACGCAAGGGATACTATCACAATGTCAACAAGCTGGACCTGAAGAAAGGCGATATCGTGGCTGTGGAGGCTAATCCCGGACATGACATCGGTGTGGTGACACTCACCGGACGATTAGTGAAGCTGCAGATAAAGAAAGCCAACCTCAAGTCGGCTGATGACATCAAGCGCATATACCGTATAGCACGTCCAACAGACATGGACAAGTATTATGAAGCCAAAGGACGTGAGCATGGCACAATGATTCAAAGCCGACAGATAGCTAAAGACCTTGGACTTCAGATGAAAATCGGTGACGTGGAATATCAAGGCGACTGCAACAAGGCCATATTCTACTATATCGCTGACGAGCGTGTGGATTTCCGACAGCTCATCAAGGTACTTGCCGACACATTCCACGTAAGGATTGAGATGAAGCAGATTGGTGCGCGACAGGAGGCTGGACGTATTGGTGGAACAGGCCCTTGCGGACGCGAGTTGTGCTGTGCCACGTGGATGAAGAACTTCGTCAGTGTGAGCACAAACGCCGCACGATTCCAGGACATATCTCTCAATCCGCAAAAACTTGCGGGCATGTGCGCCAAGCTGAAATGCTGTCTCAACTATGAAGTAGATGACTATGTGGAGGCCGGACGCAGGATGCCAAGCCGAGAGGTGGTGCTTCAGACTCAAGACGGAGATTTCCACCTATTCAAGAGCGACATACTTGCAGGTCTTGTCACCTACTCCACCGACAAGAACATTGCTTCAAACCTTGAGGTGATTACAGCAGAAAGAGCAAAGGAAATCATTGAGATGAACCGACGCGGCGAAAAACCTGTATCGCTACAAAAGGACGGCGAGGGACGTGAAACAAAGAAGCAGCATACAGATCTTCTTGCGGGTGGTGACATCTCGCGCTTCGACAAGGCAAAGAAAAAGAAAAAGAAGAAGAACAACGCCAACAAGCAGAAAGCTGAAGGAGGTCAGCAGGCTACTCAGCAACAGGCTCCTCAGCAACAGGCTCCTCAGCAGCAGGCTCCTCAGCAGCCCAAACATCCCCGCCAACAGCATCAGGACGAGCAATCTCGTCAGCAGCGGACTCCACGTCCAAAGAAACAGAAAAAGCCTCAACAAGATGCGAAAGAATAGAATATTTACTTTTTTTTTCATATTATTTACGGTTGCCACGGCATTAGTGTCGTGCAACCGTAAAACCGTTTATGACCACTATGAACACACGCCGCTGACGGGATGGGAGAAAAACGACACGCTCATCTACCGTATGCCGGCATTTAAGGAGTCGGGCACTTACTCCGAGGAGTTGGGACTGCGCATTAGCGACACATATCCCTTCACATCTATATGCATCATCGTTGACCAAACCGTAATACCCAAAGACAGGGATATGGGACAGCGCACGTTGAGCGACACGATAATGTGCAGCCTATTCGACTCCGACGGAAGCATCAAGGGCAACGGTGTCAGCCTTTTCCAATATGGCAATCATTTCAATGACATATCCTTAGAAAAGGGGGATTCCGTAGAGGTGCGCATTCGTCATAACATGAAACGTGAAATTCTCCACGGAATCAACGATATAGGAATCAGGGTTTGGACTAAGGATTAAGAATTAAAAATTAAGAATTAAGAATTAAGGATTAAGAATTAAGAATTAATTAGCGTCTGGACATTTCCCTGGCGGCATCAATGCGCAGGAAAATGAAAAGAAGAAAGGTGAATCCCCATAGAGACGAACCGCCATAACTGAAAAACGGAAGGGGAATGCCGATGACGGGAGTCAGTCCCAACACCATGCCCACATTGATGAAGACATGGAACAGGAATATCGACACCACCGAATACCCATACACCCTGCCGAAACGCATGGGCTGACGCTCGGCTAGATGAATAAGCCTCAATATCAGAGCAAGGAAGAGCAACAGCACTATCGACGAACCAACGAATCCCTCCTCTTCACCCACGGTGCAGAAGATAAAGTCGGTGTCCTGTTCAGGCACGAATTTGAGTTTTGTCTGGGTTCCGTTAAGGAAGCCCTTGCCTTCCAAGCCTCCCGAACCAATGGCTATCTCGCTTTGATGGACATTGTATCCAGCTCCCGCCAAGTCCTCATCGAGTCCGAGCAACACATTGATTCTCACCCTCTGGTGCGGCTCCATAACATTGTTTAGAACATAGTCAGCTGAATAGAAGAACGCCACCGAGCCTAATGTGAAAAGGAAAATGTAATAATAGTTTTTCAGACGTGAACCGAGTCCATTCCACAGAAGCCACAAAGCCAATGCCGCAGTTAATATCACTTGCACCCATACGACATCAAACGGAATGACATACTCCGAGAAGAGCAATGCGAGTAGAGTTATGCTCAAGCCATAAATGAGAATTGACCATGCCTCGTGTTTCGCCTTGCAATATACATATACCATGCCTGCAGTGAATATCTGCACTAACAACAGCACAACAAACTTACCCACCGAGGACGGGGTGTCGAAAAGCATTGTTTCCTCGTATCTTATTCCCACAACAAAGTATATTACCATTGCCACACCCGTAAAAAGTACACTGCCTGGCATACCCTCACGATAGAACATCAGGAAGAACGACAAATAGACAAGAGCCGAACCTGTCTCCCTCTGCAGCACGATGAAGAGCATTGGCACTATAACCACGCTCAGCGCAGTGGCAAAATGCTTCATGTTGTGTATCGTAAATCCATATACGCTCATCACCTTGGCAAGAGCCAAGGCTGTAGCAAACTTGGCAAACTCAGCGGGCTGCAGTCGCAGCGGCCCCAACACAAGCCACGACCTCGAGCCTTTTATCTGGTGGGGATTGAAAATGGTGGCAAAGAGCAAAAGCAACAATGCACCATAAAGTATATAGGCAAACATATCATAAAAACGGTCGTCGAGCATCAGTAGGACGAAGCCCAAGCACAACGACGTGCCTATCCATACAATCTGCATACCCGAACGGGTTTCAAGACTGAATATGTCAGTGTCGCCATACGAATAACTGGCACCGCAGACACTAACCCAGCCACAAACCAAAAGGGCGATGTATATGGCTACTGTCCACCAGTCGAGTGAGCGCATCACGCTCGGTTGTTTATCTGATTGTCGTACCATAAGATATATGTCTATGCTGGAATTCGTCGGCTTTCTTTTTCGACTCTTCCGACAGCTTTCCGTGAATATACTGTTCCATTATTAGTCCACCGAGGGGCACACCGTAGTCTGCTCCCCATCCTCCATTCTCTACATACACCGCCACAGCTATCTTGGGATTGTTCATTGGCGCGAATCCCATAAATACAGAGTGGTCGTGACCGCGGTTCTGTGCCGTACCGGTCTTTCCGCACGCCATAAAGTCGTATTTCGCCAATGCGCGGCATGTTCCTCCGAGCACAGAAGCCCTCATTCCCTCCACCACGTAGTCGTATGCTTTCTTTGTCGCCTTTGTATAATGGCGGGTTGTATAGGTCGTGTCGAGCGGTTCACCCTGCACTTTCCTAACCACGTGTGGAACGTAGAAATATCCCCTGTTGGCTATTGTAGCACCAAGGTTGGCTATCTGAAGCGGTGTAGCGTTCACTTCTCCCTGTCCGATGGATATACTGATGATAGTCAGTCCATTCCATGAACCGCGGTATGCCTTGTCATAGAATTCGGCATTTGGTATCAGTCCTCGTTTCTCTCCAGGGAGGTCGATACCGAGCTTATATCCGAAACCCATACTGACCATATAGTCCCTCCACGTGTTCATAGCGTTCTGCACACTGCCATATTTCGACCTGTTGCCTATCATATAGTACAGTCCCCAACAGAAGAAGGCATTGCACGACGTGCTCAGTGCCGGCACTATTGACAGAGGTGAGGCATGACCGTGGCATCCCACGTGCAGTCCACGGAAATAAAAACCGTGGGAGCATCCAAATGGGGTACTAGGATTGATAATACCCTCTGATAGATAGGTCAACCCCTGTGTAGTCTTGAATGTAGAACCTGGAGGATACTGTCCCATAATACTTCGGTTGAGCAGGGGTTTCATCGGGTCGGTGCTCAATCGCCTGTGATTTTTACTTCTCGCCCTTCCCACCATTATTCGTGGGTCGTAGTTTGGCGACGATACCATACATAGCACTTCTCCCGTCGTAGGTTCAATAGCTACAATACTGCCTATCTTACCCTCCATAAGTCTCTCGCCCAAAGCCTGCAAGTCGTAGTCAATGCCCAATGTCAGGTTCTTTCCCGGTACCGGTCGTTTGTCCAAAGCCCCGTTCATATAGCTGCCTTGTATTCGCCCGTGGGCATCACGTAGAAGAATCTGCACACCCTTTTCGCCTCTTAGCTGTTTCTCATATTTTCTCTCCACACCAAGCTTGCCGATATAGTCGCCAGGCTGGTAATAGTCATCCTCCTCAATGTCGGCGGGCGACACCTCTGCCACGTCACCTAACACATGGGCTGCGACTGGATACTGGTATTGCCTGATACTACGCCGTTGAATATAGAAACCGGGGTAGCGGAATATCTTTTCGTGGAAGATGCTGAAGTCCTTGTCTGAGAGTTGGCTGATGAAAAGTTGTTGGGTAAATCGTGAATAGCCAGGATTCTTCGAGCGGTCCTTGATTGTCTCCATTCTCTTGTCAAACTCTTCGCGGGTAATACCAAGAGTCTGGCAGAAGTCAAGAGTGTCGAGTCTTCCCTTCGCCTCGTTCATCACAACCATGATGTCATACGAGGGTTGGTTGAACACAAGCAACTTTCCGTTACGGTCAGTGATTACACCTCGCGACGGATAGTCAATTTTCTTAAGGAATGCGTTTGAATCGGCATTCTTCTTGTAGTCGTCGCTCATAATCTGCAATGTGAAGAGCCTGATGATATATACGACAACAATAAAGATTGCCACGCCTCCAATGACGTATTTCCTGTTCTCTAATCCGTAGTCTTTCACTTCTTACTCACACTGTCGAATGTAATAATCATCACAAATGTCACAAGTGTGCTACCGACCACTTGCAGCAGCCACTGAACCCAGTTGAAGAAATTGAAAGTTTCAAGCACAAAGAACACTGTGCAATACAATAGTGTAAGACAGAACGCGAAGAAGCAGAACTTACTGAATCCCAAAGTCCTTACCGAAGGCTTCAGGTCTTCCGCGGCGTCACGCTGCACAAAAAGGCGCATGAAATACGGCTGCACGGCACCTATAAGTGTCAGCGAAGCTGCTGCCACGCCAGGCGTATTAGAAAAGGCGTCAATGGTCAGTCCAAGCGCAAAGCTCCACAGAAGCGCGCCCCACTGGGGATAGTTGCGCCTCAGCTTCAGTATCATATATATATATATAAGAGGTGTAGCGCATCCGAAGAGGTGAATGCGGTTAAACACCAATGCCTGTGCCGCACACAGCACCACAAAGGCACCCAGTTGCTTGAATAGGTCTATCGTCATCCTTTTGTCTTTATCCTTGTCCTTGCTGTCTTACCACTTGCCTCTGCTGTCACTCCTTGTTTCCCAAACGCATCGAGTCGCGTGCCGCCTCCATCAGTCTTGTACGTTCGGCTATGCCCTTGTCGCTGATGACGCACACGTCGCGCACGTTGCCGAAATCGGTGGTCAACTGCACCTTTAGCTTATACGACAGTCCGTCGCGCGAGTTATATACCTCAACAATCTTGCCAACAAGCACTCCCGGGGGAAAGATTGATGAATAGCCGCTCGTCTCCACCCAGTCGCCGCGCTTAAACTTGGCATGTCTCGGCACATCCTCCACATATGCAATGCTTGCGTCGCCTCCCGACCATTTGAGATAGCCAAAATAGCCTCTGTGGCGTATGGAGCAGCTTATACGCGAGTGGTAGTTGAGCACGGGCATCACCACCGAATAGTGGTCGGACGCCAAATACACCACTCCCACCACTCCATTGCCGCAAGCCACTCCCATATCCACCTCCACACCGTCCTTGCGTCCGCGGTCGATGGTCATAAGATTGTCTGTACGGTCGATGGAATTGCTCACCACCTTGGCGGGTATAAGTTCATATCTGCTCAGAAATTCCAGTTCAGCTCTCTCGACGACTGTGGTGTCCCTCGTTATGTCGGCATATAGCCTCCGCAATTGGTTCACCTGACGTTCGAGATAGAAATTACGCCGTGTGAGGTTCTCATTCACCTTGGTCAGCGAGAAAAACGACTCGATGGCGGCGTCCACCTCATAGACCTTGCCCACGAGGGCATTTGATGTCGAGAACCACACACTGCCTTGATAGCTGTTATACTGGAACAGCAGCACGATGCTCACTACTTCGAGCACCAGAAACAGCAGCCAATGATAGTACTTCGATAAAAATTCGAGTAGGTTACGCATTTTATCTCATCAGGAATGAGAATCTGTCAACGTTCTTCAATGCTATGCCAGCTCCCTTAGCCACACTGTGCAACGGATCCTCGGCAATATGGAACGGTATGTTTATCTTGTCCTGCAGACGCTTGTCGAGTCCTCTCAACAGCGCACCGCCGCCACTCAGGTATATACCGTTCTTCACAATATCGGCATACAACTCGGGCGGGGTGTTCTCCAATGCAGAAAGCACGGCGTTCTCTATCTTTGCCACTGTCTTGTCTAAGCAGTGGGCTATCTCCTGATAGCATACGGGCACCTCCATAGGCAAGGCGGTGATGCGGTTAGGGCCGTGTACAACATAATCCTCGGGAGCCTCGTCGCCAAGGTCGGTGAGGGCTGAACCCACATGTATCTTGATACGCTCAGCCATACGCTCGCTGACCTTCACGTTGTGCTGGCGGCTCATGTATTCCTGAATGTCGGCTGTGAGGTCGTCGCCGGCGATACGTATTGAGTTGTTGCTGACGATACCTCCAAGCGATATGACGGCAATCTCGGTAGAACCTCCACCAATATCAACTATCATGTTGCCTTCGGGAGCCTCAACGTCGATACCGATACCTATTGCGGCTGCCATCGGCTCGAAAATCAGATAGACGTCGCGTCCGTCGGCATGTTCTGCCGAGTCGCGCACTGCACGCAGTTCAACCTCTGTAGAACCTGAGGGCACTCCGATAACCATGCGAAGTGAGGGAGAGAACAGGCGGCTGCCTGTATGTACCATCTTGATGAGTCCGCGCATCATCTGCTCGCAGGCAGAGAAGTCGGCTATCACACCATCGCGCAGCGGACGGATAGTACGTATGTTTGCATGTTCCTTCTCATACATCATCTTGGCCTTCTCGCCCACGGCAATCATCTTGTCCGTGCGGCGGTCGAGGGCCACCACCGAAGGCTCGTCCACAACAATCTTGTCATCCGAGATGATGATTGTGTTAGCGGTACCGAGGTCCATCGCTATTTCCTGAACAAACGAAAAAAATCCCATGTTTACTTTTCTAATGTTATTTATTTATTAAAAATTAAGAATTAAGAATTAAGAGAGATAGCTTCACTACGGTGATACATTCTTTCATAATTCTTAATTTTTAATTCTTAATTTTTAATTCTTAATTCTTAATTACCTAAGAACCACTCGTGGATAGCTGTGTCATAGTGACTGCTCACACCGAAGGCACGCTCCGCGAACATCTTGCGGTCCTCGATGTCGGTGGCTGCGCCCTTCTCGTTGAGGATATTCAACAGTACGCCATATTCTGCCTTGCTGGGCACAATAACAACATCCTTGAAATTCTTGGCTCCGGCGCGGATGAGCGAAATACCGCCAATGTCAATCTTCTCGATGATATCAGCCTCAGATGCACCACTTGCCACGGTGTCCTCAAATGGATAGAGGTCAACGATTACGAGGTCTATTTCGGGTATCTCATACTGCTTCATCTGCTCCTGGTCGCCTTCGTTGTCGCGGCGTCCGAGAATACCTCCGAACACCTTCGGGTGGAGTGTCTTCACCCTGCCGCCGAGTATTGAGGGATAAGTGGTGACATCCTCCACCTTCTGGCACTCATATCCAAGTGACTCGATGAACTTCTGCGTACCACCTGTCGAGAGAAATTTCACACCTTCATCATTGAGCTTCTTTAGCAGCTCGTCCAAACCATCCTTGTGGAAAACCGATACTAATGCGGTTTTAATCTGTTTTTTCTCAGCCATAAATATAACGTTATATATATTAGATATGTGATTATGGCTGCAAAATTACTAAATTCCCCTGATATAACAAGCAAAATAGTGTTTTTTTTCCACTTCTTTTCACTTTTTCTTGTCTTGCGTCAGTTTTTATCTGTCATTACACTGCCAACACACTCCTTTGATGACATATTCCGCCTCTTCCATCACGAATCCAGGGGGCAGCGCAACGACGGGTATCTGATAGTCTTCAAGACAGTAAGTCTGCCCGCATTTCAGGCATGTGAAATGGATATGGTTGAGGTGGCGACTGTTGGTGCAACGGCACACGCAGTATTTCTGCTGCCCGGTGCCGTCGTCTATCTCGTGAAGCAGTTGGTGCTCGGTGAAGAGCCGCAATGCACGGAAGATGCTTGAGCGGTCCATATGGGGCATCCACCCCTCCATATCGCTCAGGGTGAATGTCTCTTGTTGCCTCGCCGCCTGTTCCCACACGAGTATTCTCACTGCCGTGGGTTTCACACCATGTTCTATCAATTGTTCCTCTATTCTTTTCATACGCATATTCCATGTTATCTTTCCATCGCCGCAAACTTAAAAGAGCCACCATTGCGGGCAATTCCGTTGCCCGCCCTCACCGCATTAGCAACGGCAATTACCAGAACCCCCACGTCGGCAAACACGGCGAGCCACATATCGGCAAAACCCAATGCCCCAAGAACAAGGCACAACACCTTGATACCAAGGGCCAGCACTATATTCTGCCACGCTATAGCCAAGGTGCGCCGCGACACACGTATAGCCGTCACAATCTTCATCGGGTCATCGTCCATAAGCACCACGTCGGCCGCCTCTATTGCTGCGTCACATCCCAATGCGCCCATGGCTATACCCACGTCGGCACGCCTCAACACCGGGGCATCGTTGATGCCATCGCCCACAAAAGCCACCAAGCCGCCTTTCGTTACGCTTTCAGAGCCATCTCTCTCTGCCATCACCATCTCAAGCCCTTCCACCTTGCCCTCCGGCAGTAGTTCGCTATATATTCTACTGATACCCAATTCATTGCCTATTCGTTGAGCCACCTCATGCCTGTCGCCCGTCATCATCACAATATCCTCAACACCCCCGCGTCTCAATGCATCAATGGCAGGACGCGACGATGCCTTCACCCTGTCCTCCCTGTCAATAAATCCCTCTGTCAGCGTACCGGTCTTGTCAAAGACAATCGTACGCACCTTTGACAGCATCTCCAAGTATTTGCTTCCTTTCACCAATATTCCGTGCTTTCCTGCACCTCCTATACCTGCAAAGAAGGTTAGAGGAATACTTACGACCAAGGCACACGGGCATGAAATCACCAGGAACGTCAATGCGCGGTACACCCACGTCTGCAATGCCACAACAAATGCTTCGCCCAACATCGCCGACACTACCGTAGGCACAATGGCAAGGGCCAATGCCGAATAGCATACGACAGGAGTATATACCTTGGCAAAACGGGATATGAAATTTTCCGACTTTGACTTGTGTTCACCACTTTCCTCCATCAGTCTGAGAATACGGCTTGCCGTAGAGTCGCCAAACACCTTGGTTGTCCTTACCCTCAAAGTGTTCCTCATGTTTACGCATCCACTGAGTATCTCGTCGCCTGCTTCCACATCCCTCGGTGCCGACTCACCTGTCAATGCGGCTGTGTTAAGAGTTGATTCTCCTTCCGTCACTACCCCATCTATGGGCACTTTCTCACCTTTCCTTATGACAATCTCTGTACCAACACTCACATCTTCGGGATTTATCCTTATTATCTCACCCGACTTTTCCACATTGGCATAGTCAGGCCTAATGTCCATCAGGGCTACTATGTCCCTTCTGCTTTTTCCCACGGCATAGCCCTGTAACAGCTCGCCCACCTGAAAAAACAACATCACGGCTATAGCCTCGTTATAGTCTCCCGATCCACTGACGAGAGCCAGTGCGAATGCACCCAAGGTTGCCACTGTCATGAGGAAGTTCTCATCGAAAACCTCGCCGTGACATATTCCCTCCACAGCCTTGCGCAACACATCATAACTTATTACAATATACACCGCAAGGAATGCGATAAACCTCCCCCATCCCTCTATCGGCACAAACTGCAATACAACGGCAGCGACGAGCGTCAGTGCAATCCTCGCCGCTGCCATCATCAAGTTTTTTTCTCCGTGTGCGTGTCCGCAGCCGAAACTCCCGTGTCCGCAACCGCAAGCATTATGATTATCACATTTTTCCATAACTTCCAGTTTTTGGCTGCAAAGTTATGCATAAGTTTTTGCAACTTAGTCGCAATCTTTACCATTTGCCGGCATGGACATTCTCCCATTTGAGATTGTCCTCGTTCTGCGGCTTGCGCTCGTCAATATAGTGACCGAATGCCACTACGCAGAGCACATTGTAGTTGGCGGGAATGTCGAGTATACCACGGATGACCTCATCTGCAGGAGTACCGTCGTCAAGTCCGCGACCACGCATCTGCACCCAGCATGAACCCAAACCCAACTCTTCAGCCTGATACTGCATGGAGATGGCGGCAATGGAGCCGTCCTCCACCCAACAGTCGTTCTGCATGGGGTCGCCAAGTACTACCACGGCAAGTGGTGCGCCCTTCATAAACTGCGAACCGAGGTTCTTGGCATCCGCCAGTTTCTCGATGTCGGTCTTGTCATCCACAACCACAAACTGCCAAGCCCTTTGGCTCTTCGATGTGGGCGACATCAGCGCCGCACGCATTATCAACTGCACCGCCTCAGGTGCTATCTCCTCTGAAGAGAACTTCCTGTGGCTACGTCTTGTTTTCACTAATTCCTTGAAATCTGTCATAACTGTCTAATTTTTCCGCAAAGGTAGTCAAAAAGAAAATAAGAGACAAGAACAAAGGATATAATTTAGTTAATTTTATGTTAACTACCCATAACCTCGCTTGAAGTTTATTTTTTTTCACCTATCTTTACAAACGAAAATACAGCACCAAAGTACTCCTTCTATTTACACATTTCTTATGTTACCCTGTGATTCTTAATTAGAAAACATGAGCCTGTCTCCAGAAGCATCTATCACGATAGGCTTGTCACGCTTAACCTCGTCGGCAAGTATCTTGCGCGAGAGGTCGTTGAGCACGCAACGCTGGATGGCTCTCTTGACCGGACGCGCACCGAAATCCGGGTCATAGCCCTCGGTGGCAAGATAGTCAATGGCGGCATCGGTGACTGTAATCTCGAAGCCTTGCGGGGCAAGCATCTTCTCCACCCTCGACATCTGAAGGCGAACCACCTCGGCTATCTCTTCCTTGGTGAGCTGATGGAAGGTTATGATGTCGTCGATACGATTGAGGAACTCTGGACGCACCGACTGGCGCAGACGCTCCTCACTGTAGTTGGAGGTCATGATGATGATGGTGTTCTTGAAGTTGGCTGTACGACCCTTGTTGTCGGTAAGCCTTCCGTCGTCGAGCACTTGCAGAAGGATATTAAAGACATCTGGATGAGCCTTCTCTATCTCGTCGAACAACACCACCGAATAAGGCTTGCGCCTTACTGCCTCTGTCAACTGTCCGCCCTCGTCATATCCCACGTATCCGGGAGGCGCTCCGATAAGACGTGACACGCTGAACTTCTCCTGATACTCGCTCATGTCGATACGCGTCATCATCGTCTCGTCGTTGAAGAGGTATTCGGCAAGGGCCTTGGCAAGCTCCGTCTTACCAACACCGGTGGTGCCGAGGAAGATGAACGACGCTATCGGTCGCTTCGGGTCTTGCAGACCTGCACGGCTGCGGCGCACGGCATCGCTCACTGCCTGTATAGCCTCTTGCTGACCTATGACACGCTTGTGGAGTTCCTCTTCGAGGTGTAGCAGTTTTTCTCGCTCGCTCTGCATCATACGTGATACAGGTATGCCCGTCCAACGGCTCACCACCTCGGCGATGTCATCGGCAGTGACCTCCTCACGCACCATCACGTCGGCTCCCTGCTGCGAGTGAAGCTGCTGTTGAATGGCTGCGATGTCATTTTCGAGTGCCTTTATCTTGCCGTATCGTATTTCAGCCACACGACCGTAGTTGCCCTCACGTTCCGCACGCTCTGCCTCAATCTTGAGGTTTTCTATCTGCTGCTTGTCCTCTTGTATCTTGTTTACAAGAGCACGCTCGCCTTCCCATTTCGCACGATACTGGCTCTCCTTGTCGCGCAGCTCTGCTATCTCCTTGTCGAGTTGGACGAGTTTTGAGTCATAGCCCCCCTCCTTCTCCCCCGAGGGGGAGGGATTAGTTACTCCTTGTGCTCTGTGCATTTCTGACTCCTCCCCTTGGGGAGGACGGGAGGGGGCTGGGTCTTCCCTCCTAATAGACTCCCTTTCAATCTCCAACTGCTTGAGTCGGCGTGTTATCTCGTCGAGTTCCTCAGGCACTGAGTCACGCTCCATACGCAGTTTGGCGGCAGCCTCGTCCATAAGGTCGATAGCCTTGTCGGGCAGGAAACGGTCGGAGATATATCTCTCTGAGAGCTGCACGGCGGCAATACATGCATCGTCCTGGATACGCACACGGTGATGGTTCTCATAACGCTCCTTCAATCCACGTAGTATGGATATGGCACTCATCTCATCCGGCTCATCCACCATAACGGTCTGGAAACGACGCTCAAGGGCCTTGTCCTTCTCGAAGTATTTCTGATACTCGTTGAGCGTGGTGGCACCTATGCTGCGCAGTTCGCCACGAGCCAATGCTGGTTTGAGGATATTGGCGGCATCCATGGCTCCCTCGCCTCCTCCTGCTCCCACGAGGGTGTGGATCTCATCGATGAATAGGATGATACGTCCGTCACTCTTGGTAACCTCGTTGATAACGGATTTCAGTCGTTCCTCAAACTCTCCCTTGTACTTTGCTCCTGCCACGAGGGCACCCATGTCGAGCGAGAAGAGTTGCTTGTCTTTCAGGTTCTCCGGCACGTCGCCTCTTACGATACGCTGTGCAAGACCCTCCACAATAGCTGTCTTTCCCGTTCCTGGTTCACCTATTAATATGGGGTTGTTCTTGGTGCGGCGCGAAAGTATCTGCAGCACACGGCGTATCTCGTCGTCACGACCTATAACAGGGTCGAGCTTGCCGGCACGCGCCTCCTCCACGAGGTTCTTGGCATACTTGGCAAGACTCTGGTAGTTGTCGTCAGCCGACTGTGTTTGCACCTTCTGTCCCTGGCGCAGCTCATTGATGGCTTCACGCATCTCCTTTTCATTACATCCTGCGTCTTTCAGAATCCTTCCTGCCGTAGATGACGAGGCAAGAATGGCGAGGAGGATTGGTTCTACACTGACAAACTGGTCGCCCATCTTCTGCGAGATGTTCTCGGCATTGACGAGTATCTGGTTGGTGTCGTTGGAGAGATAGGGTTGTCCGCCCTGCACGCGAGGCAGGTGCTGGATTTCCTGTTCCAAGAGCATGTCTATCTGCCGGGCATTGACTCCAACCTTCTGGAATATGAAGTTGCTCACGTCACGAGCCTTCTCCATTAATGCCTTCAACAAATGAACTGGCTCTATGGACTGTTGTCCTGAACGCTGCGCAAGGTTCACAGCCCCTTGGACTGTCTCCTGCGCCTTGATTGTAAACTTGTCGAATGTCATATCAGACTCCTTTCTTAATTAATAATATCTATTCTTAACTCTTAATTCTAAATTCTTAACTCATAATTCTCAAATCCCGTGCCGAAACGAGGTTAACTGACAAAATGTCATACCATAGCATAAAAATAAATGGGAAATTCCTTCGTAGTTTGGTTTTTTATATGTACCTTTGTCCCCAAAATAAAAATGTAATATTATGGAACAACCAATTGAAGCAACAGCTGATGCTGTAATGGAATCTAAGGAGGACAAGAAGAAGCGAAAGCGCAGACAACTCGTCAAGGACTTCTTCTTCATTTTCTTTGGCATATTCCTGTATGCCTTTGGATTTACAGCTTTCATACTACCTGAAAAGGTGGTGATGGGAGGTGTGTCGGGTGCCTCGGCATTGTTTTACTATGCTTTCAACATACCGCCCGCTTTCAGTATTTGGGGACTTAACTTTGCCATGCTCGCACTGGCATTCAAGCAGTTGAGCAAGCAGTTCGTGTGGCGCACGGTGATTGGCGTCACCATGATGTCACTGCTTGTGGGTTTTCTGCAACCGATTTTTGCGGCTTACCCCATTATCACTGCCGGCGAAGACAAGTTCATGCACGTGCTTATCGGTGGTATGCTCGGCGGTGCGGGACTTGGCTTTGTCTTCTCACATAATGGTTCGACGGGTGGAACCGACATCCTCGTGGCTCTGTTGAACAAATACACCCGCATGAGTTTCGGACGTGCCATGCAGATGTGCGACTTCTGCATCATCGGTTCGTCTTACTTCCTCTTCAAGAGCACCGAGACAATAGTATATGGTGTGGCATTCACGCTTATTGCCGCTTACATGTGCGACTATGTCATAAACGGTACGCGACAGACGGTACAGTTTTTCATCATATCGAAAAAATACGACGAGATTGCAGATAAGATTACAAAGCGCATGCACAGAGGGACGACTATGATAAAAGGCATCGGTTGGTATTCCAAGCACGACGTGCAAATCCTCATGGTGCTCGCACGCAAATACGAGTCGCAGGAGTTGTTCGACTATGTGAAGTCGATTGACCCCGATGCCCTCGTCTCACAGACATTCTGTCAGGGTGTCTTCGGCGAAGGATTTGACAAAATTAAATAATCTGGGAATAATACACACAGAGGTACAGAGATACGGAGACAATCTTTAAGCTATAAATACTCTGTGACTCCGTGACTCTGTGTTTAATTTATACAAAAGGAATGGAAAGATACAGTCGACATTTACTGCTGAAGGAAATAGGACGGGAAGGACAGGAGAGACTCGCTGAGGGCAGGGTGCTCATTATAGGCTGCGGCGGACTTGGCTCCCCAGTGGCGATGTATCTTGCTGCGGCGGGAGTGGGAACAATAGGCCTGATGGACGGCGATGTAGTGGATGAAAGCAACCTTCAGCGCCAAGTCATCCATTTCACCGCCGACGTGGGGAGACCCAAGGTAGTCTCCGCCGCCGAAAAGCTGCGCGCCATCAACCCCCACTGCCGAATAATAGAAATCCCCGAGTTCTTCACCGCTCCCCTCCTCCCCAAGCCCCAAGCCCCCCAAGAGCCCCAAGCCCCCCAAGAGCCACCGTTCCGGGCAGTTTCGCTGCCCGGCTCCCCCTCCATCCATCCCGGCGCCCCCTCCATCCTCTCCGAATATGACTTCATCATCGACGGCACCGACCGCTACCGCACCAAATACCTCATCAACGACGCCTGTGTAATAAACAAAAAACCCTACTCCCACGGCGGCGTGCTCCGCTATAGCGGCAATGCCTTCACCTACCTCCCCGGCCATGCCTGCTACCGCTGCATCTTCGGCGACGAACCCTCACAGGACGACATCCCCACAAGCAGCCAGGTGGGTATATTAGGAACGGTGGCAGGTATGATTGGTATCATACAAGCCACCGAAACAATCAAATATCTCACAAAATCCGGTGAACTGCTCACCGACTCATTGCTCACCATCGACGCAATGACGTGGGAGACGCATAAGATTAGCGTCTCACCTTCGCCGTCTTGTCGTCTATGTCAGTCTCTTTCGTAGCGTTCACTATCTTTGTGTTCTCGATAGTCACGTCTATACAGTCATAACCCTCGATGCCATGGGCATATATTCCAGTGCCTGCACCGCGGCATACCACATTATTTATATGTATGTCGTGGAATCGGGGGATGAAAGCTGAAGCCCCCTCCACACCTCCCCGAGGGGAAGCTTTTGGCTGAGCAGTGTTTGCGGATTGGGACTCTCCCCCTCGGGGGAGTTGGTGGGGGGCTCCCCCTGCCGGCTTATTCACATAGTCACACTGGAAGATAATCGCCTCGTCTGCAATATCCGTCATCACCACATCCGATATATACACCTTCTCGGTCTCTCCTCCACGACCTATGCCGCTCTTGAAACGAAGACCGGTGTCGGTGCCTGAGAAACGACACTGGCGCACTACCAGTCGCCTTGTGCCGCAGATGTTCTCGCTGCCAATCACAAAACCGCCATGGGCATGAAACACCGTATTGTCCTGTATGAGAATATCCTCACAACCGTTCACCAATGCGTTCTCCTTGTATTTTCCGCTCTTCATGCAGAGACCGTCGTCTCCGGCGTCAACGGTGGAATTGACTATCAACACCTGATGGCAGTCACTGAGGTCAATGGCATCGCCGTTCTGTGCATTCCACGGACAGCGCACCGTGATGCCGTCGATGATGATATTGCGCGAGTTGAGCGGATGAACATGAAAGCGGGGAGAGTTCTGAAAGGTGACACCCTCAAAGAGGATGTTCTCGCAATCAGTGAATCTAACGAGGTCGTTACGTTTTGCCTCCTGCGCCTCAGGTGTGTCGCCGATGTTTGGCGAACCGTCCTTCATGTCCCATGGGTACCATAGCTTTCCGTTGTCTCGCTCCACGCCACCCATTTCCTTGAAATTTTGCCATTCCACGTCGCTCACCTTCATGCGTTTCACAGGTCGCCACTGCGCACCATTGCCGTCGATTATTCCCTCACCAGTAATGGCGATGTTCTTGCGCTTTGAAGCCTTGATACAAGGCTCCACGCGACTCGAGTTTCCGTCCTTGTCGATGTAAAGACTCTTGTCGGGAGAGAACATCACGATGGCATTCTTCTCCACGTGAAGCTCGATGTTGTCCTTTAAGACAATCGGTCCTGTGAGCCATACGCCCTGTGGCACCACCACCCTTCCGCCGCCTTTCTTCACGAGTGCGGATATAGCCTTGCGGAATGCCTCTGTATTCAGAGTCTGTCCGTCGCCCACTCCGCCGAAGTCCGTGACACTCACAGCATTGTCGGGAATAACTACCTCCACCACTGGTTTCACCTCAGTAGGCAGGTTCTGGTAATACTTGGAATAATCCTTGGCATTTGCCATAATGGCAATGCACAATGACATCAAAATAATTGTTAGTTTTCTCATAGTTGTTTTTTTAATTAATAAACACAGAGACACTAAGAGACAGAGAATAATATATTATTAAGATATAAAAAAACTCCGTACCTTCGTGCCTCTGTGTTCAGATTTATCCGTAGATGATCTTACCGTTCTCGTCCTCGTAAGGAGCAAGATCCTTGGAGTACTGGTTCATGGCGCGGAGGCTCATGCCCATCGACGAGAATCCACCATCGTGGAAGAGGTTCTGCATAGTCACCTTGCGGGTGAAGTCTGAGAACATCATCACGCAGTAGTTGGCGCAGTCCTCAGCCGAGGCATTGCCCAATGGAGACATCTTGTTGGAGAAGTCCATCAGGTTCTCCATGTCCTTGATACCCTTACCGGCTGTGGTTGGCGTGGGCGACTGGGAGATGGTATTGATACGAACGTTCTTCTCGCGACCATAGATATATCCGAAACTGCGGGCGATGCTCTCAAGCATGCTCTTGGCGTCTGCCATGTCGTTATATCCGAAGAATGTGCGCTGGGATGCCACGTATGTCAGGGCAACCACCGAACCATATTCGGCAATGGCATCCTGCTTCTTTGCCACCTGCAGCATCTTGTGAAACGAGATAGCCGAGATGTCGAGGGTCTTCTGGAGGAAGTTGTAGTCGAGGTCATCGTATGTGCGATGCTTGCGCACATTGGGGCTCATTCCGATGGAATGGAGCACGAAGTCAACCTGTCCTCCGAGCAGTTTGACTGACTCGCTGAATACCTTCTCAAGATCTTCCACGCTTGTTGCGTCAGCGGGGATAACCGGTGCGTCGAGCTGCTTGCTCAATCCGTCAAGCTCGCCCATGCGCAGAGCCATGGGGGTGTTGCTCAATGTTATTCTTGCACCTTCTTCAACGGCCTTCACGGCCACTTTCCATGCGATAGAATCCTCGTTCAATGCACCGAAGATAATACCGCGCTTACCTTGTAACAAATTGTGTGTCATAATACCTATTTTTACAAATTCGGCTGCAAAATTACACATTTT
>JALERP010000132.1 GCA_022764085.1 Prevotella sp. | reverse complement strand
GAACGTGTAAGGAACATATCGCCGTTGGACATATCCTTAAATACGACGGGGCGATAGTTCTCTGGATGAATTCCTTTTTTCATTTTTACTTAACTATTATAATTACAATTTAATATATTATCAAATTTTGGCTGCAAAGGTACGAAGAAAAATCAAGAATTAAGAATTATGAGTTAAGAAAATCACTTCCAAGCCCCACTTTTAACATTTTTTATTCCTAATCCCTAATTCTTAATTGACTTCGTCGATTGCTGGCTGCACTTTGACTTCGTCTTCCTCTGTCGCGACTCGGGATAGCACGAGCAAGCTCGGCTCTCCTCTCGCTGCTCCATCGGTTCGGAACAGCTCAAGCAAGCTTGGCTCTTCTCTCGGTTTGCGCAGCAATTCCTAATTCCTAATCCCTAATCCCTAATTCTTAAACGTTCGTCACGATTCCCTCAATGTATGTTTTCAGGATATGAATGCCTGTTTTGTTTTCTCCTCCGAGCGGAATAATGAGATCAGCAAACTTCTTTGTCGGCTCTATAAACTGCTCGTGCATTGGTTTAAGCACTTTTTGATAGCGGTCGATAACCATCTCCACGGTTCTTCCCCTTTCCACACAGTCACGCTGTATGTTTCTTATGAGTCGCTCATCGCTATCGGTATCCACAAAAATCTTCAGGTCCATCATATCCCTCAACTGTTTGTTGAGCAGCGTCATTATGCCCTCGATTATTATCACAGGCTTAGGCTCCACATGCACCGTTTCTTTCTCACGGTTGCATTTCAGGTATGAGTACGTAGGTTGTTCCACCGCCTCGCCTTTTCTTAGCTGCTTTACCTGATGCACGAGCAGTCGCCAGTCGAAGGCGTCAGGATGGTCGAAATTTATTGCCCTTCTCTCCTCCTCAGTCATATGGGTTGTGTCGTTATAATAAGAGTCGAGCGGCACTACCGCAACAAAATGCGGTGGCAAGGCCTCCACAATTTTCTTAACGACGGTGGTTTTACCCGAACCAGTACCGCCAGCGATGCCAATTATTTTCATTTTTCGTTCTCGTTTTCGTTATCGTTATTGTTTTCGTCCTCGTTTTCGTTCCTCATCACCACCTTGTCTGCCCTGTCAATACCTCTCTTCTTTAGGTTTATCTTAGTGGCATTCACCACCTCGCTTGCACCATAAAGCAGGCAGCACCATCCGATGATGGTCATCGGAAGCGCGGCAGCCTCCATAGGTTGGAATATGACATAAAGTCCAGCAAGCAGTATAAGCGATGGCGATACCCAGAATCCCCATGAGATTTTTCCCCATCGGCGGGCATTATATAGAGACATAAACTGGTTGAGCGCACCCAAAATGAGTATGCCTCCCATAATATACATAAGCACCTCAACAAAAATCGTTGGCGACATGACCAGCATTATGCCAAGAATGATGCTTCCTATACCCACAAGCGGAAACGTGGGGTGTCCTTTTGATATCACCCTTCCCTCCGCGTCGGTAACTACATAATCAGAACTATTGTTCTTTCGGGCATTGAGATAAGCCAACGTGGAAAACAGTCCTGACAGCAGGAACATAACACCGATGGCGAGCGTTATCCACGTCACCGTATTCTCGGGATTACGCAGTAGCAGCACTCCTATAATGATGGAGCAGATGGCTCTGAAAAACGAACTTTGTACTATCTTCATGTCATTTTAAGTTTATATTTCACTGCAAAATTAATAAAAAATATTGGTATTGCAATTTTTTTTTGTACTTTTGTGCCAAAAAAATGCAAATATGACCATTTTATACTTAGTAAGACATGGTGAAACGGTTGACAATGCCAACCAAATCATGCAAGGACAGACTCAGGGAGAGCTAAATGAAAAAGGAATCGCACAGGCTCGCGAGGTTGCAGAAAAACTTCTCGGTGAACATTTCGATGCCTTTGTGTCGAGCGACTTGAAACGTTCTGTTGACACGGCGGCTATCATTGCCAGTCCGCATCATATAGACGTGGTAACCACCCCTTTGCTTAGAGAGAGAGACTGGGGCAGCTTCACGGGGAAATACATTCCTGACTTGAATGACAAGGAATGGCCTGACGACATTGAGTCGCTCGACGCATTGAAAAGGCGCGCGACGGAGTTTCTCAACTACATACGCGCCACCTTTTCTGACCAGAGAGTTGTTGCGGTGGGGCATGGCATCATCAACAAAGCTATCCAGGCTGTGTATTATGGCAAGCCTATGAATGAAATCGAGAGGATGTCCAATGCCGAAGTCCGCATTTTGAAATTATAATTGTTTTACTTACGATGAGCTGCACTGCTTGAGCGGATGCCGCCACCTGACGAGGATTTCACACTACGGCTTGAACCGCCACCAGAACTGAAAGAGCGCGACGGAGAGCTTGTGTTGCTGCGGTTTACGGTTACTCTTGTAGAGCTACCCCTAACTCCGCGGTCGCTTGTGAATCCGTTTTGTCTCATCGTGTTCGTCCTCGACTCAAAAGAGCGGTTAATATTTCGGCGGCTACTGTTGTTGTCTGAATTCTGGCGTACATTTCCGAAGCGGTTGTTGCCACGGTCAACATTCTGACGGTTGTTGCCACGATCAATATTCTGACGGTTGTTGCCACGGTCAATATTCTGACGGTTGTTATTACTGATGCCAGGGCGGCTGCTCTCAATACGCCCGTTGCCATGACGTGTGTTTTCAAACCTTCTGTTGTCAAAACGGTCTCTCATTCCCACATGTTCAACGCCGTTGTTGCGGAACCTATCCTGATGTCCGTGGTAATAACTATGACCGCCATTCATTCTCCAACTGTGTCCTCCACGGTATGAAACATAAACCGTAGGATGTGAGAAATAATAGAATGTGCGCCTGGGATACCTTGCGTATATGCCAAAGTGCCAGCATCCTGCATTCCAATATAAGGGTCTGTAGAAATATGAGGCAGCACGGTAAGCAGCCAACTGCCAGTCGAGCAGCACATATCCTAAATCATAGTTCCTTCGTGTCCAATATGTGCCGTAGAGGTCATCAACCGTAGATACGCTCATCAGGTAGTCGAGGTTGATTTCATAACAAGCGTCATACTGCTCGTCAGTGAGATTCAGTTCGTATGCCATCTTGTCAGTAAGGAAAAGGGCTTCCCTTTGAGCCTGAGTGAAGCTCATTGCATTGGCGTTTAATGCTATCGTCATCATTGCCATAATTGAGAGTATAAGCTTTTTCATATAGTTGCGTTTTTAAATTGTTACACATTGTTTTTTGTTTTCTGCTGCAAAGTAACTAATTTTTCGCTAATCTAGCAAGAGGCATTTCCCTACATTAGACGGGATTTTCCCTAATAGGTCATCAAATAACTGTTTTTTTCACGTTTTTCCATGATTTCATTGCTGTTTTCAGAGTTTTTTTGTAATTTTGCGCCTGAAAATAATAGAATGAGAAAGATTATATATATCATCGCATCAATCATCATGATTGTCTCATGCGACATCCGCACATCGGATAACGGTGACCTTGACGGCTACTGGCAACTGCGCAGTGTTGACACATTGGCTACGGGCGGCTCATGTGACACTCGTGACAGTCTGCTCTTTTGGAGTTTTCAAGTGCATCTGCTACATGTTCGTGACAACCGTAACACTGACCTTTATCCGATTTTGATGCGGTTCAATATCACTGGCAATCAGATGACACTCACAAACCCCATCATCGACCTTCGGGATTCATCGGACTTGGTGCTGGAGGACTATGAAATACTGAAGCACTACGGCATTCACGATATGCCCGAGAAAATGACCATCACAACACTCAACAGTTCCAAGATGGTTCTGGAAAACAGGGTAGTCAGGCTCAATTTCCGAAAATACTGATTTTTACACATTATTATATATATAAAAGAAACAATTATGAACATAGGAGAAAAGCTGCCCGCATCACTCGGGCTAAACCAAAACGGCGAGGAGGTCACTCTAGCCAGTCTCGCAGGCAAGAAGGTCATCCTCTATGCCTATCCCAAGGACAACACATCCGGCTGCACAGCAGAGGCATGCTCGCTAAAGGAGCACTATCATGAACTGCAGGAAGCCGGCTATACCGTGGTAGGTATCAGCAAGGACTCAGCCGCCAGCCACCAGAAGTTTATCGACAAGTACGAACTCCCCTTCCCTCTCATTGCCGACACCGACACGACCATTCTGCAGCAGCTTGGTGCGTGGGGTGAGAAGACGATGTGCGGCCGCAAGTGCATGGGCACACTGCGCACCACATGGCTTGTTAACGAGCAGGGCGAAGTTGAGAAGATTTTCTCTCCGAAGGAAATCAAGACCAAGATTCACGCTGAGCAAATCTTGGAATACATTAGGAGTTAAGAATTAAGAGTTAAGAGTTAAGAATTGCTGCGCAAACCGAGAGAATAGCCAAGCTCGCTTGAGCTATTCCGAGGTGCAGCCAGCAATCGACGAAGTCAATTAAGAGTTATATTTTTCGCAAGTATTTATTTTAAACACAGAGACACAGAGACACAAAGTTTTATTTTCGGGAGCGGAAGATACAGAGAGCAGCTAAAGCTGCTTTTACTAAGGACACAGAGTTTTCATCCGCTGACATCATCCGTTGTAAAGCCCCTACAGCGGCGGACATTTCCATTTAATAAATCCACATATTACCCTCTTATTTTGACCACAGATTATCATAGATTTTTATTGTCCACATATATTTGTTGTCCACAGATTATCACAGATTAACACAGATTTTTATAATATCTAAAGATATTTTGATTATCACAGATTATAATCTTCAATCTTTCCATTTTTCCATTTTTCAATCATTCAACCTAATCAGAGCCAAAGGCTCTTAATCTGTGACAATCTGTGCCAATCTGTGGTCTATAAAAACCGCCGCAGATATCACCCGTTGTTGGTCTTTTCTTTATGTAAGCCCCCCCGCCGCAATGCAAGTCCCCCTCGGGGGATTAGGGGGGCTCCTCGCCGCAATGCAAGTCCCCCTTGGATTAAGATACAAATCCATAAAACCAATGGAGGCGGAGGATTTGACAATCCCCCGCCTTTTCCATCAACATGTAACCATCTTTTTTCAGTAGTTTTTTTGATTTGGTCATTCAGTAGATAAGTTTCGTTATGCCTGTGTTTTGGAAATCAATTATCAATGTCTTTTGTTTTACGCTGCAAAATTAGCAATAAAATTCCACTCAAATACTATAAATATCTAAAAAACGCAACGTAATCGTTTGAGTAATCAGAAAAAATGTGTAATTTTGCACCGCAATTCTTCAACAAACGAGTTTTGCACTAATAATACACGAAAAAATGTACAGTAAAGTAATAGACAATTATCTCAGGAAATTTGGATTCAGGGAATTCACGCCTAAGGCCGTTCTCTTCGATATGGACGGCGTACTATATGACTCAATGCCCAACCATGCCTACAGTTGGCACACCTCGATGGCATTTTTCGGTATCGAGATGAGCGAGGCTGACGCATACGCCCACGAGGGAATGCGCGGTGTGGAAACTATAAAGAAGATTGTAAAGGAACAGCGGGGCATAGTTATTTCCGACGAAGAGTCGCAGCGTATGTACGACGAGAAGTCGCGCATATTCGCCACACGTCCTCAGGCGCAGGTTATGGAGGGTGTGATAGACCTGCAGCGAAAGATAAAGGCTTGCGGCATGAAGATTGTAGTGGTGACTGGCAGCGGACAGCACTCCCTGCTTGAAAAACTCACCCACGACTTCAGTGGACTGATAGAACCTGGAATGATTGTATCCAGTTTCGATGTCACACGCGGAAAACCCGACCCCATGCCCTATCTCAAAGGTATGGAGAAGGCTGGAGTAAAGCCCTGGGAGGCCATAGTGGTGGAAAACGCCCCGCTTGGTGTGCGTGCCGCCGTGGCTGCCAAGATATTCACCGTAGCAGTGAACACTGGTCCTCTCCCAAACAAGATGCTCTCCGACGAGGGGGCAAACCTCGTGTTCGACCGAATGACAGACTTTGGTAATGAATGGGAGAGAATTATATGATACAACCAATAGCTTATTTCCGCTCGCCACTGAAATCCAAATTCGGTGTCCCGCGTCAGAGCGGGATTGCACTTGAGCTAACTGGCACTATAGAGATGATAGGCGAATGGAATGACGCGGAATGCCTGCGGGGAATTGAGGATTTCGACTACATTTGGCTACTGTGGGGATTCTCGGCGAATGTCACGGCACAGAAGCATGCCACCGTACGACCACCACGACTCGGCGGCAACCGGCGTATGGGGGTCTTCGCCACGCGCTCCTCATTCCGCCCTAACAACATCGGACTCTCATCGGTGCGCCTGCTTAATATCAATGCCACTCCCGGAAAGCACATCGAAATCGAAGTGGCGGGAGCCGACCTTATGGACGGCACTCCCATATACGACATCAAACCCTATCTGCCACAATTCGACTCCCATCCCGATGCCCGCGCCGGATTCACAGACACTCACAAGTGGAGACAACTAAATGTCATCATACCCGACGATATCCGCCAACAACTCGGCGAGACACGATGCCGACAGCTCAGGGAAATCCTTGCCGAAGACCCACGCCCACATTACCACGACTCCACAGAACGCATCTATGGAATGCCGTTCGACCGCTATGACATAAAGTTTAAAGTTGTAGATAATTCGCTAATAATTATCAATATTGACTTGTTTTAAATCAAGGAAAATCACTATTTTCGTTAAAACACGCATAAAAATATTGCAAAAGGGACTGAAAATCACTAAATTCGCAGTCGGTAATAAAAATTGTATTCAATTATTTAATGTGTGTTAGTATGTTAATAGCCATAATTATTGTAATTAGCTTAGCATGTTCTGCTTGCATCCTTCGAATGAGAATGATGCAAGAACAGATTGAGGACATGAAAAAGGAAAATTCTGTAAAGACCGCTTTCCTCACCAAGTTCAACAAGGAGTTGGAAAATCCGCTGCGCAATATCAACAAGCAGGCGGAGATTATTACACGCCCCGACCTTTATCTCTCGAAGACTGAGAAGAAAATGATTTATGACCAGATAATATACAACACCAACCTCATCACCACCTTCATCGACGAATGTTGTTTCCTTTCCGGAAGCGGAAAGGGACGAGAAATAAAAAAAGAGAAATTCAGCCCCAACGTGCTATGTCAGAAGTGTATTGACACCATCAAGATGAGCATGGAAAAAGATGATAAACTCAGGATTGTGTTCAATAGGGGGATTGACGAATCCGACTTCGCCCTGTCCGACCCGCGCATCGTTGAGCTTATCCTCGACGAGCTGCTTCTTAACTCCTGCCGTTTTTCTGCCGACCGTTTTATCCGTGTCTCCACAAACCGCACAGAGATTGGCGACCGCTTCATGATTATCGTTGAGGACATCGGCTCAAGCATACCCAAAGACCGCATCCCGTATTTGTTCCATTGGTTTGATAATCCCGAGGATGCGCGCGATGATGCCGAGATTGACCTCAGCATCATCTTCCGACTTGCCCTGAAGATTGACGGCTATCTCGAATACGACCCGTCATATACCGAAGGCACACGCATGAAGCTCATCTTCTAATCGCCCATATCACGGTCAAGACGGTTGAGCCACAGGTATTTATGTGTCTCTACCACAAGCACCCTACTTAGGAAAAGCAGTGAGAGAAGGTTTGGGATAGCCATCATCGCATTCATGCAGTCGGCTATATTCCACACTAATGTCAGACTGATTACACTTCCCGCATACACCGACAGGATATACACCACACGGTATGCCACCATCCATCGCTTGCCCTTGAGATACTCCACAGCCCTCTCGCCGTAATAACACCATCCAATGGCGGTGCTGAAGGCGAAAGTCACCAGTCCTATCGATAGCATTGGAGTTCCTATATAGGGTATCTTGCCAAAGGCATCCTTGGTCAGCGTGGCACCGTTGCTGTAGTCGATATCGGGATAGGCAATGATACTCGATACAATCACCAGTCCTGTCATGGCGCATATAACCACCGTGTCCCAGCACGTTCCCGACGACGACACCAAAGCCTGGCGCACTGGATTGCGGGTTTGCGCAGCTGCTGCCACAATAGGCGCCGAACCTAATCCCGACTCATTTGAGAACAGACCACGGGCAATGCCATATCTTGCCGCCATCATCACCGACGAACCCACAAAACCACCGCCTGCAGCCTCAGGCGAAAAAGCCGACACACATATCAGTTTGACGGCTGGCCACAGATATTCTCCATTCATTATGAGTATCACAATACATCCCACTACATAAAAAAGCGCCATAAACGGGACAAGCAGTTCGCACACCCTGGCAATCGACTTCACTCCACCGAACACCACTGCCGCAAGCAGTCCGCATACCACAAGTCCGGTGACCCACTGCGGCACTCCGTATGTCTCGAATGTCATAACCGACATGGCGTTTGCCTGCACCGTACTGCCTATGCCAAACGAGGCCATGGCAGTGAAGAAGGCAAAAAGCACTGCCATCTTCTTCCATCTCAAACCGCGCTCGAGTGCATACATCGGGCCTCCCAACATCCTTCCGTCTGCGGTCTTCACCCTGTATTTGATGGCAAGCAGCCCCTCGGAATATTTCGTTGCAATACCGAACACTCCCGTTAGCCAGCACCACAGCACGGCACCAGGGCCTCCCAAGGCGATGGCTGTAGCCACTCCAATGATATTACCAGTACCGATGGTGGCAGCCAATGCCGTGGCGAGCGAGGCAAACTGCGACACGTCGCCCGTGGCACCCGGGTCGCGCTTCACCGAGAGTCTTATGGCTGTGAAAATCTTTCGCTGCGGAAACTTCAGTCGGATGGTCAAAAACAGATGTGTGCCAAGAAGCATTATCATCATTGGCCATCCCCACAATGCAGAACTAATCTCTGAGAATAATTGGTTAATTGCTTCCATAATACTTTATAAAAATTATTGTGTTTGTGTGTGCTTGTTGTTGTCAAACTTTACAGTCACAGCCCTGAACCCCAAGCTCTTCATAATGTTATGCATTTGAGCCTCAGCATTATTCTGTGCAGCGCGTATATTCTTTGGCGTAAGGCAATTGCGCTTCATCAGAGAATAGGCGCGGCGGTACATAGCCTCGCGGTCGGCTGCCGACCACTTGCCACTTTCATAGAACGACTTGGTGCGGGCCTCGTCTATAAAATCATTGTCGAGCAACTCCACCTTGGGTAAAGTCACCGTCACCGAGTCGCCCGCAACTTCTATCCACCGCGGTCCCACTTTGTGCATGTTTACACCAAGACTCAACTGCCCATAATATATCCTGACGAGATGGTCGTCGGAGAAGATGCCCTTCCTTGTGGTATCAACCATCTCCTCGTCGGCAATAGAGAGGAACTCCCATTCGCCAATCGACTTAATCGACTGTATGACCTCTGGGGTGATGTCAATCTTATTGTCGCTCACCACTTCCAACTTGGCGTCCTTCACCTCGTCGGTGAGTCGCCACACTATCCCTGTCACTACAATCACTGCCACAAGGCCCAACGTCACATATATCTTAGTCCATGTTTTCATTCCTAATTCCTAATTCCTCATTCCTAAGTTCAATCGTAATCATCTTCTCGTCATAACCCATTTTCACAATCATGGGAATAAGTATCTTGGCGGCATTCACGGCAGCGGTTTCCTTGATGTCAAGTCGCGGAATGGAGTTGATAACCGACTGTCGGCCTTGCTTTTCAAACTCGACCATCTCGGCGTCAGAAAAACGTGAGCGCATCATTGACACATATTCCTTGATGCCGGCTTGGTCTATCTTACTGCTCGCCACAATGACTTGCGGTTGGGGGATTGTCACGATTATTCTCTCTCCCTCCTTTCTCACATTCCGCTCCGAGAAATCCGAGAAGTCGATATATCCTTTGAGCGTCACATTCATCGGGATGGCAATTTTCCTGTCTCCCACAGGCATTTTCATATCCACCTCATGTCCAAGTACTTTGCCCTTAAGTCGGGGTTCATCGCTATATGTCACGATTTTTCGGATATTATACTCCGAAGTATATAGCCGCGAGCATTTCCTTATGTCCCTTACGAGCATAGGTATATCATCCGTTGCTTTTTTTTCGACAACGGCCTCTACTTTTTCCTTGTCACCGCCACAAGCTATAAAGAAAAACGTAATTAATAATATGATGTAATTTCTCATTCCTAATTGTCTTCGTCGATTGCCGGCTGTATAACCGCCGTTGATGTCGCGCAGCAATTGGCATTCCCTTCGGACGCTGAACGTTATTTCTTAATTCTTAATTTTTAACTCTTAATTCTAACAAAGTACGTCTCAACGTCCTCCCAGCATTTAAAGTCAGGAGTGCCGAGTTGAATGCACGTACCCATGAATCCCTGCTCCTCCCGGGTAGAGATGATAAAATCTCCAAGCAGTAGCGATGGTTTGTTTATCATCACGACACGGTCATAAGCCGGCGCACTGATAGCATCCTCAATCCACAACTGCGATTGTGTAATATAATCATGCTCGTTGGTAGGTGCCGCCACCACGAAATACACGTCGTATGTCTCGATGAGCATTTCGAATGTCTTGCGCATATTCGAGCGCTGCTTGCCATAGCTGTCGCGCATGGTGTCAAGGGTGATATACAGCACTGGCTTTTCCCTACCCTCCTGCTTGTCGTCAATCCATCTTATCACAGGCACAAGATAATGTATGGCAACACTGTCGATGAGCCTGTGCTCACCATGAAACTTCACCGCTTGGGGATAATGCCCGCGGAAGAGGTCGAAAGTATGCACCAGTGGGTCGTTGTCTCCGAAGAGTCCCCACACCCTCGCCTGCTCCTCTGCGCTTGTGCTCTCGGCAGCAAAACACTGTTCGGTGAGTTCAGCAAACTGCTTTACGAGAGCCTTGGTGACGATAAACTCCTGCACGCCGTCTCGCCTGGGATTCTGATATATCTGCTTACCTATCATACCGTGCTTTCCCATAGTGTCGCCCATCTGGAAGGCGGGATTCACCAGTATGCGGTCGTATCCATAGAGTTGTTCTGTCATCATGCCTCCTGCCGACGAACCGATGATGAGGTCGGGGTTCTCCTCTTCGCATCGTCTGAGCAAATACTCGATAGCCTCATTAGGTACAAGCGGTATATCGTCTGCCACCACAACTGCATTTGGCATCAGCTGACGCAGTAAAGCTACTGTTCCCGACTGTGCCGACGATGCGAAACCATGCACATACATCACTTTTTTCCCCTTCATTAACTCGGGAAATTCTATATGATATTGCTTTTCCATTATATGTATTATTTATTATCCTCACTAATCTATTACGGCATAATGTCGCAATTATGCTGCAAATATACGCATAATTTTTCCAAAATTCACTCATTCTGTGTAAAAAAACGTTATTATTGCAATTTTTTGCACAATTAATGAAAAAAAAGCAGTATCTTTGCAGCAATATTGCATTATTATATAATTAATTAAATGATGAAGAAAACGACAATCACTCTGTGCATTGCCATTGCCGCAATTGGTATGACGGCATGCAGCGAAAAGAAAAAGAGCGACAATATCATCACCAAGAAAGAGGTGAAGAAAGCCCCGTCGGCTCCTATAAGAATGCAGGAATACAACCAGACAACTGAGACAAGACTCGCTGGCACCGAGTTGACCTGTTTCATCCACCGCACCCCCGACGACAGTCTTGCGATGGTGAAGGACGAAACCGGACAGGCATATTTTGACAATGTCATCGAGTTGAAGATCACTCGCGCCGGTGGTGGCGTTTTCTTCCAAAAGATATTCACCAAGGCCTCGTTCGACTCTTTCCTCGATGATGACTATCGTCACACAGGCATTCTCGAGGGCTTGGTGTTCGACAAGGCAGAAGGCGGCCTACTGAAATTTGCAGCCAGCGTCTCCCACCCCAACACCGACGAATACATCCCCATTCTCATCAAAATCGACCGCAATGGCAATATGAAGATGGAGCGCGATGTCAATCTTGACACGACGTCGGGTGAGGAAGAAGACGATATGTGATTTTAGGATTAGGGGCAGACGTTATTTCAACGTGAAAGGAACTATGGCGCGGATATCAAGTTCGCTGGCACCGATGTAGGCCTTGAACTTGCCAGGCTCTGCCTTCCAGGCATGAGTAGCCTCGTCGAAGAACTGGAGGTCCTTGAGGGTGATGTCGAATTCCACTGTCTTTGTCTCGCCGGGAGCAAGGGCAATCTTCTGGAATCCCTTCAACTCCTTTACAGGACGGTCAACAGAACACTTGTCATCGCCAATATAAAGCTGTACAATCTCCTTGCCCTCACGCTTGCCAACATTGCTCACAGGTATTGAAACCTTATACAAAGGAGCCTTTGCCTTACAGCAACTTTCTGACTTTTCTTTGCAAGAAGCATCGCCTTCCTTATCACAAGTTACCTCGCTGATGGTAGCCTTGCCATACTTGAATGTGGTGTAGCTAAGTCCGAAGCCGAAGGGGAACTGGGGCTTAACCTTGCGGGTGTCGAAATGACGATATCCCACGTAGATGCCTTCCTTGTAATACACCTGGTCGTTGACGCCGGGATAACCCTCCTCGCCATACTGGAAGCAAGGATAGTCATCCTTCTTCTTGGCGAATGTAATAGGCAACTTGCCCGAGGGGTTCACCTTGCCCGAGATGATATTGGCAAGCGAGCGTCCAGACTCCGAACCCAGGTACCAGCACTGCACGAGAGCCTTCACCTTGTCAATCCATGGCGTTGCGTAAGGATTGCCAGCATACATCACGGCGATGATGTTCGGCTGAATCTTCGCCAGTTCTTCTATCAGCTCATTCTGACCGTAAGAGAGTTCGTAGGTCAGACGGTCGCCGCCCTCGCAGTCCTGCTGGTGGTTCTTGTTCATACCGCCAATGAATATGATCAGGTCGGCGCTCTTCGCTTTCTCCAAAGCCTCAGCCTTCAGCTTTGCCTGAGTCTCGGCTGGCACCTCGTCCACATGGGCATACATGGGGCGTCCTGCGGCATATCCCTGTGCAAAGTCAATCTTGTCGCCATACACAGCCTTCAGTCCTTCGAGTGGAGATATGTCATATTTCGTCTTCAGCTCCGACGAGCCACCGCCCTGACTCATGTTGCGCACGGCATTGTCGCCAACTACGAGGATGCGGGCATAACGGGATGCGTCGAGAGGCAACAGCCCCTCCTTTCCCCCCGAAGAGGGTATTGGCTGCGCATTCTTTAACAGTACAATTCCCTCTTCTCCTATCCTTCGGCAAGCGTCATAGTGGTCGTCGGTGCATAGTTTTCCGCGTGTCTTATGAGGATTCATCGCCGTGCGGAAAATAAGGCGCAGCACTCGTGCCGCCTTGTCGTTGAGCACGTCCATTGACACCTTGCCCTCGCGCACAAGCTGCTCGAAGGGGTCGGCAAGGAAATATGTGTTGTAGCCCTGCGAGTTGTCGGCAGTCATACCGTTGGTGAACGAACCCATCTCGATGTCGAGTCCGCCTGTTGCAGCCTCCCATGTGTCGTGGCAGCCTCCCCAGTCACTGATAACCGCACCGTCGAATCCCCAGCGTTTCTTCAATATGCCGTTGAGCAGCGAGTCGTTCTGACAGCAATGGCGGTTGAGCCACTTGTTGTATGAGCCCATCATCGACCACACCTTAGCCTCCTTAACGCACTTCTCGAATGCGGGCAGGTATATCTCCTCCACGGCACGCTCCGAAACATTCACGTTCACAGTCATACGGTTCACCTCGTGGTTGTTGAGGAAGAAATGTTTCAGACAGCATGCCACTCCGTTCTTCTGTGCGGCTATGATATAGGGCACTGCCATCTCGCCTGCAAGATAGGGATCTTCACCCATATACTCAAAGCTGCGGCCGTTGAATGGGCAGCGGGCTATGGTAGTTCCGGGGCCGAGCATAACGTCCTTCTTGCGGTAGGCAAACTCCTGGCTCACCTTGTCGCCGTAGAGGAATGACAGTTCGCGGTTCCATGTGGATGCCAAACAGGTAAGCGAGGGGAATGCCGTGATGGAGTCGTTGGTCCAATTGGCATAGTTCCATGAGTTCCACTCTATTTCGGCTCGGCATCCGTGAGGGCCGTCGCTCATCGACAGTTCGGGAATACCAAGGCGCGGCACGCCTGCCGACGTGAATTTACTCTGAGCGTGCAGCAGTTGCACCTTCTCGTGGATTGTCATCTTGGCGAGTGTCTCCTCCACCGCCTTCTCAATGGCGTCGCCACATGCTTCGCCGCCGCAGACCCCGCAATGCGAGGCCTTGGGCTGTGCTGTCGCCACCATCATTCCGGCAGCCAGCACCAATGTTGATAAAAGTCTTTTTTTCATATATTTACCTTAATTGATATTTCCGAGCCTTTGAGCTGGTAGCCACGAGCCTTGAGGGTGACATCGCCGCCATCTGTGGCAACCACCACGAGGCATCTGCCGTTGAACGCCTTGCGCTTCGAATCCTTAAAACGCTCCATGGATATCGGATTGCCGTTATCCACTCCCACTATGCGACCGCCTTCCACCTCGAAAAACACCTGGTCTTCCGAGCGCGGACAGAGGTTGCCGTCCTTATCCACCACCTCAACGGTGATGAAGGCAAGGCTCTCGCCCTTGGGATTGACGGCAAAACACTGACGGTCAGACGTGAGACGAAGTGCAGCAGGTTGTCCGGCTGTGCTTATCACCTTCTCAGCCACCACCTTTCCGTCCTTGCGTGCAACAGCCTTCACCTCTCCCGGTTCGAATTTCACTCGCCACATAAGATGATAGTCATGAGAGTCTTTCTTGGCCTTCACACCCTGAGAGCGTCCGTTGATGAAGAGTTCCACCTCATCGGCATTATTATAATAACACCACATGTCGATGTCCTGTCCGTCGAGCCAGTTCCAGTGGGGGAAGAGATGCAGCACCTGCTTGTCTGTCCACTCGCTTTGATACATATAATACGAGTCCTTGGGGAAACCGGCAAGGTCAACAATGCCGAAGTAGCTGCTGCGTGCGGGGAATCCGTAAGGCGTGGGTTCGCCGATATAGTCGAATCCCGTCCATATAAACTGTCCTCCCACGAAGTCGTTGTGCTTCACCACGTCCCATGTCTGCTCGTGGGTCGAGCTCCACGATGCGTGCATGTTGTCGTATGCCGAGCATTGGAACGAGGGGTCCTGATATGGCAGCCACCACTCCACGGGAGCCTTATATACCTTGTCGCTCGGCATCATATAGAAACCTCGTGTCTGCAGTGCCGACACGCTCTCCGAGAAGATGAACGGCATGCCGGGGAAGTTCTTAGGCACATCATTCACCCACTGATGATGATAGTTGAATCCGATAATGTCGAGCGCGCCGCTCTTGAAGAGATGGTTTTTCGGGTCAGGTTCGTTGCAGCCAGCCGTTATGGGACGTGTGGTGTCGTAGCGGCGAACTATGTCACAGAGGTTGCGGCAAAGAATCGAGTTGACGCTCATCTCCTCGCCGTGGGCAAGCGTTGACGCGTCGTGTCCCGCATTAAGTATGAGGTTGGCCTGTTCGGCACTGAGAGTATCGGCATCAGCCGACGACCACTGTTCGAGCACCTCGTTTCCTATGCTCCACATCAGTATGGAGGGATGGTTGCGGTCGCGCAGCACTAAGTCGGTGAGGTCGCGCTCCGCCCACTCGTCGAAGAAGCGGGCATAGTCGTTCTTGGTCTTGCGGCGGCGCCACATGTCAAACGACTCGTCCATCACTATCAGTCCCATCGTGTCGCACATCTCAAGCAGTTCGGGAGCCGGAGGGTTGTGCGAGCAGCGTATGGCGTTGGCGCCCATCTCCTTCAGTATGCGGAGCTGGCGGTGCAGGGCGTCTTCGTTGATGGCGACTCCAAGGCATCCCAGGTCATGGTGCTGACACACACCGTTTATCTTCATCTGCTTGCCGTTGAGCGAAAAGCCCTTGGCAGCATCGAATTTGAATGTACGGAATCCGGTTGTAGTCTCGTAGGTGTCAACGATGTTGCCGCCTACAATAATCTCTGTCTTCACTGTATATACATAAGGCGACTCGCACGACCAGAGTTGAGGACGCTTCACTGTAAGAGTCGTGTGATATGTGGAGCGCGACTTGTCGGCAGGCACCGGCGGATAAACGAGCAACATCGGCGACGCAGAGGGCAGTGTGACTGTCTTGGAAGCTTCTGCCACCTTTTTACCAGAGGCGTCCACCACCTTATTCCTAACAACAATCTTCTCTTCCTTGCCTGTCATGTTGTCCACCACTACCGACACCTTCACCTTGTTGCCTTCTGCCACAACATGTGTGCCCCAGTGGGCCACATGAATCTTTTCGGTCTTCACGAGCCACACATGGCGATAGATGCCGCAGCCGCTGTACCATCGGCTGTTGGGCTGGTCGCTGTTGTCTACGCGCACAGCCACCACATTCTTTCCACCATATATGAGATAAGGTGTAAGGTCATAGCGGAAAGAACTGTAGCCGTATGGGCGCTGTCCGAGCAACGTGCCGTTGATCCACACCTTGGCGTTCATATACACGCCGTCGAAGTCGATATAGAACTGCTTGCCTTTGTCGGCGGCATCCACAGTGAATGTCTTTCGATACCACCCCACTCCGCCAGGCAGAGCACCGCCGCTGTTGCCCGAAGGAGCCGAAGCCGAGAAGTCGCCTTCTATCGCCCAGTCGTGCGGCACGTTAAGCCCGCGCCACCTCGAGTCGTTATATTCAGGCATTTCCATCTTGGCTGAGTCGGCAAGAATGAACCGCCATCCCTTGTCAAAGTTAATTCTCTCGCGGGCAGTGGCTCCGCAAGCTATGGCCACAAGAGCCAACAGGAGAACAGAAAGTCTTTTCATACAGTAGAGTTATTGTCATTTAGATTCAGTCAAACTCAAATTTTTCGGCAAAGTTACAAATTAATTCCGAATTATGCAACAATATCTCATTTTTTTTGTATCAAAAACTGGTCTTAAGGTAGAAGGGATAGAGAGATATGCCCAATACGATAACCATAGCAACACCCTTACATTCTATGAAGGGGAAAGTGTGCCTGATGACGCTTTGAGGCTCAATACAGGTGAGGATGCTCCTGGATGGGCTGGCAATCTGAATACAAAAGGCGTCGGATGAAGATTATGGCGGTTTAAGCGGCGAATACTACGGTGATTAACGTTTATTCTTTTTAAACACAGAGGCACAGAGCCACGGAGAGTATAATTTTAAGTTTTCTGAAGAACGGAAAATTTAAAAACTCCGTGGCTCTGTGGTTATTATATTCGCATGGTGATTTTGTGGAGGGCGGTCTTACATAAAGTAAAGACCCTACAGCTGATGATGGCAGCGGATGATAACTTTGTGTCTCTGTGTTTAATATAAATACTTATGACCCGCTTTCCTTATATGAAAAAAATTCGACAATGTCAAAAGGTTTTTATGACGTCAATTACCGTGGGAGTGAGAAGAGCGGTGAGGATGCCGTTGAGGGTGAGACCCAGACTGGCGTATGCACCTACAAACTGGTCGCGGTCCATAGCTGCTGTTGTGCCAAGGGCATGCGAGGCGGCTCCCATTGACAGACCGAGAGCCATGGGATTATGCACATGTCCCACGGAAAGAGTCTTGAAACCAATTATGGCTCCTATAAGTCCCGTTATCACCACGATGGCAGCAGTTAGCGAAGGTATTCCGCCCAAAGCCTGAGTCACTTCCATTGCAATCGGTGTGGTGACCGACTTGCTTGCGAGAGACATGATGATTGGGTCTGATGCCCCCAACAGTTTGGCTATTATCACTACACTCACTATGCCCGCAATACAGCCCATCATCTGCGAGGCCAGTATCGGCAGAAACTGACTCTTGATGGACGAGAGTTGCAAATAAAGCGGCACGCCAAGAGCCACCACGGCAGGCTTCAGCCAAAACTCAATAAGCTTAGCCCCCTCATGATAAGTCTCGTAGGGGATATCCATCGCAAGCAGAAAGGATATGATGATGGCTATCGCAATAAGTATAGGATTAAAAAGCACCCAGCCAAGGCGGCGCTGTAATGTCTTGGCCAGATAATACACGCCGAAGGTAAGGGCGAGCATGAAATATTCGTTGGTGATGATATCTTTCATATTTTGTGTCATTCGTGTTTTTTTATATGTATTTTCTCGCGCACCTTGTTCTCGCCCTTGCTCACTGTCTGATGAGTCTGCCCTGTGATAATAAGCACGATGATTGTGCTCAAGAGTGTGGCCAAGGCAATAGGCACTATTTCCGCATTTATCAAGTCGAAATAGAGCATCAGGGCCACGCCGGGGGGCACGAAGAAAAAACCGAGATTGGCTATGAGAAAATCCGTGAGGCCACGCACCCATTCCAGTTTGATGACCTTCAGTTTCAACAAGAGCGTAAGTGTGAGCATACCGATGATACTCGCCGGCAGTTTCACGCCTGTCACCCTTACAATCAGTTCGCCTAAAGCTAAGCAACCGAAGAGTATAAAACATTGTCTTACCATATTATCATGAATTCTTTGTATGAATATATGGGTGCAAAGGTATATATAATTTTAAAGAAAACGCTTTCTTATGGGCATAATCATCTCTGCGGGACACATTTCTTGACTTGTGCGAAGAATTTCTTATGTTTCGCAGGGCATTATATTATGAACACAGAGGCACAGAGTTTTTTATTTTTAAACACAAAGACACAAAGAAACAATGTTTTTTCGTAAACGGAAGATACAGAGAGCAGCTGTAGCTGCTTTTACAAAGTCCACAAAGTTATCAACCCGGAAGTCCACAAAGTTTCCCATCCGCAAGACTTTGTGGCGACTTTTAAGTCGCTTGTAACCTTTGTATCCGAAATAATCCTTTGTTTCTTTGTTTCTTTGTGTTTAATTCATTAACTCTTAATTCTTAACTCTTAATTCATCTGCACAGTAAGAGCCTTGCCGTTGTACTGCACCAGCTTGCCCTCGGGATTGTCGAGGTTGAGCGGCGTGCCGTCCTTGACAAGCACTACATTGAAACGGCGAGACTTCAACATTCCGTCGAATGAGCCACGACGAGCACCGATGGTGAGAGTCTTATCGGCATCATTCCACTGGAAGAGAATCTTTGAAGACTTACCCTTCTCGTAGTTATAGTTGGTACCTTCGTCCTCATAAAGCTCAAACTCGCCGTTGGCTCCTGCATAGACATATAGGTTGATGAGCTCGGGCTTCTTCTCGTCGCTCCACTGTATCTCAGGACCGAAGGGGACAATGGCTCCCTCGCGAACGAATACCGGCATCTTCTCGTAGGGAGCGGAAACGCATACCGTCTGACCGCCAGCATACTTCTTGCCTGTATAGAGGTCATACCATGAGCACTGCTTGGGGAAATAAACGTCACGAGAGCGAGCCTTGTAGGTGCCTACAGGACATGCCATGAAGGCGGGACCAAACATCCACTGGTCGCCGATGTTGAGCACCTTCGAGTCAGAGCCGAAGTCCATTACCAAGCCACGCAGCATGGTGTAGTCCTTATAGTTGACCCATCCTGCCATTGAATACAGGTAAGGCATCATGCGATAGCGCAACTTGTCGTAATATACGATGGAGTTATAGCAGGGATGTCCCTGGGGAGCGAGGTTCCACACCTCACGATAGGGCCACTGGCCATGGGCACGATAGAGTGGAATGAAACAGCCAAACTGGTTCCAGCGGGCGTTGAGCTCGCGCCACTCCTTCAGGTCCTCATTCTCATAACCAGTCTTCTCATACAACTTCTGTGCATCCACATAGCGGTTTTCAACGCAGAATCCTCCCTGGTCCATACCCCAGAATGGCACTCCTGCCATGGAGAAGTTCAATCCGGCTGTCATCTGCGCACGCATATCCTCCCAACGCGTGCCAATGTCACCGCTCCATGTGGCGGTGGAGAAACGCTGCTCACCGGCGAATCCGCTGCGGGTGAGAAGGAAGACACGCTTGTTGTTATCCACTGAACGCTGACCATTATATATAGCGTCGGCATTTACCACGGAATAAGCGTTGAAATACTCGTCGCTCGTGCCCATTGCGGTAGGACCGCAGAGGAGTTTGCGATACTCGATAGGAGTGCAGTCGCGCACGTTGGGCTCAGAGGCATCCATCCACCAGCAGTCGATGCCGAGGGTATAGAGGTTGTCGTGCATCTGCTGCCAGAAGAGCTTGCGGGCTCCTGCTGAATATGCGTCATAGAACGAGCCGAGATAGCCTGGACCCACCCAGTCGAGGATGTTGTCCTTGATGGCCTGCTGATACATCCATCCGTTCTTGTCGAATGCCTTGTAGTTGTCGGTAGAGGCATAGTACTTTGGCCAATGCGAGATGAGGATGCGGGCGTTGTTGTCGTGGATATAGTCAACCATTCCCTTGGGGTTGGGGAATCGCTTGGGGTCGAACTTGAAGCTGCCCCACTTGTCCTCTTCCCAGTAGAACCAGTCCTGCACCATCACGTCGATAGGAATCTGACGCTTGCGGAATTCGGCAAGTGTTGTCTCCACCTCGTCCTGTGTGAAATATTTCTCGCGGCTCTGCCAGAATCCGAGTGTCCACTTAGGCATCACCTGTGCGCGTCCGGTGAGGAAGCGATAGCCCTTGATGACATCGTCGTAGCTGTTGCCGGCGATGAAATAGTAGTCCATCTCCTTGTCCATCTCCGCCCAGATAGACACCCTGCCCTGCTCTTCATCAGTCTGAGGTGTGGCAGCACGCAGACCGCAGTAAGCCACTCCTCCGTCGGGCTGCCATTCGATGCGGAGCGGAGTGCGCTCGCCCTTCTTGAGGTCAACCTCAAACTTATAGGCATTGGGATTCCATGCCGTGCGCCAACGTTCGGGCACAACAAGGCGGCCTCCCATATACACCTTTACATATCCGGAATAATAGAGGATGAAGCGATACTTGGCAGTTGCGGGAGCCTCAATCTCGCCCTGATACACGACATTCGACTTACCAAGGTTGATATTCTGCGGAAGAAGTCCCACCACGCCCGAATGCTCATAATAGAGCGAGTCTTCGCGACGCTCGATAACCTTGCCGCTCTCCTCTGTATATGTGCCGGTGAGCGAACCCTGACGGCCGTTCTTGTCGTAGAGCTTGAATGCGCGATGAAGCTGCAGATAGTTGTTGGGGTTTCCCCATCTGCCATAAGAATATGAATCCCAAAGGATGCCGTAGTTCTTGTTGCTGACAACAAAGGGTATTGCCACCTTGGTATTGTATTGGAAGAGTTCCTCGTTGCGTCCCTTGTAGTTCATCTCCTCCGACTGGTGCTGACCAAGACCGTAGAAAGCCTCGTCGGCGTCACTCTCGAAAAGGGCATGCCACGAATATCCCGAACGGTCTTCGAGCGAAAGCTTGTTGAGGTCGGTCTTCTTGCCCCAGTTCACCTCGTCGGGCGATGTCGGGCGGTAGTTTTCGGGGAGTTCTGTCTGGTTAGACACATACTTGGTGAAGGTCTTGCTTCCGTCAGACTCCTGCAGCAGCACCTTGCCTGTGGTCTTGTCGATGAAAGTGAGCTTTCCGTCCTGCTTATCCACCTTGGCGATGAGGGCTGCAGTCTCGATGGTGACGCAGCGGTCGTCCTCCTTGACATCTGCCGAATACTTTCCCTCGCGGTTTACCACAACCAGGCTCTTGCGCTTGTTAGGAATGGCATCCTCGGGAGTAGCCTCCACGCGGATGATATTGTCGCTGACGACGGTCAGCCTAACTGTCTTGGCTTTTTGTGGTGTTGCGGGCAATGAAAGCGTTATGCTCCTGCCCTGCTTCTGATAGCCAGCCGCCCACATTGCCACCGGCGACATTACGGCACCGGCGAGGATTGTTGATGCAAGCATCAATCTTAGGTTGTTAATCTTCATACTTTTTTAATTCTTAATTTTTCATTTTTAATTCTTGAACACAGAATTTGCTTGCAAAGTTACGCCTTTCTCCCGAAAAACGTGAACTTTTTTGTTATTTCTATATGCACATTTTGTTATTTCTCCTCAGAATCCTGCAATTTATACTGTGATGGCAACATTCCGTACTTATCCTTGAAGTACTTGGAGAAATAGCGCGGATTGTTTATGCCCACCTTGTAGCTCACCTCGCTCACAGAAAGCTGGCTCAAACGGAGCAGGCGTTCGGCATGGCGCAGGCGTATGTCGCGTATGAATTCCGACGGTGTCTGTCCGGTAATGGCAGTTAGACGCTTATACAGATGCACCCTCGACATGTTTAAAGCCTCGCTCATCGTCTCCACTGATATGTCGCAGTTGCTGATATTTGTCTCCACATATGCCGTAGCCTTATCTACAAGTTGCTGGTCGAGACTGGTGATTTCCGTCTCGGTAATCTTTGGCACGATGAGTTCCTTCTTCTCCTTGTTCTCCACATACTCGGTTGTCTTCATGAATATGCTGTCGAGGTTGTCGCGCAGTTCGGCAAGTTTGGAATACTTCGTCTCGTCGGTCTCGTTGCGCAGAAGGTCTTCAAGCTGAAGGAACGCCTTGTCAAACGGACGGCGCATCTCGTCGCTCACACAAGTATAGACCTCATACTTGAGGTTTGACTGCTGGCGAGCGTGCTCCTTTTCCATCTTCTTGCGCTCAAACTGTAGTTTCTTCTGCTCCGTGCGCATCCACAGACGAATCAACAGAAGGACGATGAGCACATAAATGACATAAGCCCACCATGTGGCATAGAAAGGCGGCTCGATGATAATCTCCAAGCGGCTCTCGGCTGCTTTCTCGGCATCGTCGCCGCTGATTTTCACAACAAGGGTGTATGTGCCCGCTGGCAATCCCGTGAAGGAGATGTTAGGGTCGTTGGGGTTGGTGGTTATCCAGTTGTCGCTAAATCCCTCAAGGCGATAGGAGAACTGGACGTTGTTGTCGGCTATTCCCTGGTTTGTTCCCATCTGAATCGTGAACTGTCGCTCGCCGCTATGCAGTACGAGGCGTCGCGACTTGTCGAGCGACTCTTTCAGGATGACGCGTCCCTCATACTCAGTGCCGATGCCTATCTCCTTGTCGAAAAGCATCAGGCCACTGAACACGGGCTGACCACGCTTGACATTGGTACGGAGCTTATCGGGTGAGATGATATCCACACCGTTGGCACCGCCGAGTAGTATTGTGCCATTGCGCATAAGGCACATCGAACGGCGGTTGTGAGGCCCAGGCAGCAGACCGTCCTGCTGGCTATAGCTATGTATATCAAACGCCCTTTCGCCATCCTTGTTCTTCACCATGATATGGGAAAGTCCGAACTCGGTTGCAACCCATATATCATTATTCAGGTCCTCAATGACACTGCAGATTGTGGAACCCTCAAGACCGTCTTTCTCATCAAGCAAGAAGGTATTGCCAGTCTCTGTATCCACAACGACAAGTCCCGACGGAGAGGCATACCACACGAGCCCACGTGTATCCATATATACCTGGGTGGATGCTGACGCCGGAATAAAGCCTCGCACTGAATCAGAGGCAATAGTCATATTTACCACCTTATTTATTTTCGGGTCGATTACGGAATAGAAATCCGACGTTCCAGCCACCACCCATCCGTTGCTTGACATCTGCATAGAAGAGATATAGTCGTTGGAAACGTTCTTGTTGTGGGATGTGAAGGTGATGAAGTTATGACGCTGGGGGTCATACTTCTGTATGCCGGAGCCGAGGGTTCCTATCCATACATTGCCGGCATTGTCCTCGGCAAGTCCCCAAATGTTCTTGTTAGACAATCCGTCGGGGGAAGGCATCATCGTGGTAACCTTGCCGTCAACGACGCGCGAAAGTCCGCCATTATATGTTCCTGCCCACACCGAGCCGTCGGAGGCTCCCAGCAGGCACACCATGACGTTAGACTGAAGTCCGCTGTTTGCCACGGTGTATTCCACCTTGCGCTTGGTAGCGGGATTATAGCACAGGAGTCCCTTGTCGTTGGTGCCAAACCATAAGTTGCCATTAAGGTCCTCGGTGATACAGTTGACAACGCCAAAGGGATAATTGTCGAATATGGAAGGAGTGCGCACACACTGGCTCACACCGCCCTGCATGCCGCATATCCACACACTGCCGTCGTTGACACCGCAAATACGGATGACGGTGTTGCTCGGTATGGTGTTGCGGTCGTCGCGCTCGTAGAGGAATTGCTTTGTGGTGCGTGTAGCATAGTCGAGAATTACGAGTCCGTCGTGGTCGGTGGCAAGCCACACCTCTTTGTTGCCTACAAAATGAACGTCCCAATATGACATATTCTCCGGACAACCGGTCAATCCGTCTTCCTTTATCATTGTCGAGAAGGAGTTGTACCATTTCTTGCGGTCCTGACGGTAAATCCATATTCCGTCGGTAGATACCACCCAGTAGTCGCCTTTAGGACTGAGCCATATCTTGAAGTTCTGCGCTCTATTGTTATTTCGGCTCACGTAATGCGACACCCAGTCAATCTTGCCTGTCATGGAATTCAGGCATACGATATCTCCGGTGTTAAATATTGCCACTCCACTCTTGCCTACACTCGACATCGACGACACAAGAGCATCTTCCTTAATTCCGAGTTTTTTGAAATCCAAGTCATACTGAAAGGTCTTGCCTGTATGGGGATTATGACAATAGAAGCCGTTTTCGTAAGGTTTTATCCATATATTCTTACGCGAGTCGATATAGATATATTGGGGATTGCCGGGGATGCCGCGCTGATTCATCCATGACGCCAAGTCGTAGTCGAAGACTTCAGTACTGGGGTCGAAAATACAGTAGTTCACACCCTGCTTAATCCAAATTTTTCCGTCGAGAGCCTCATAGAGGTCATCATAAAAATCAAAGCGCAATGATTTGTTGGCTGAGGTTTTGGAATAGAACGAGCGGACGCGGAATCCGTCGAAGCGGTTAAGTCCATACTGAGTGCCTATCCAGACATATCCGCGAGAATCCTTCAAGACACAATTTGCCTGCGAGTTCGACAAGCCGTTTCGGGTGTCAATCCGCCTGAACTTGAGTTCTGACAGACTGTTGGCTTTTATTGTTAGCGTTGAGAATGTCAACAGTAAAAAACTGAAGACTATCCTCCGGTAAAAGTTGTTTTTTGTCATAAACACTAATTAGGTTTCTTTATTTTGCCGACAAAATTACAAAACTTTTTCGTTATTACCAAATCTTTTCCGTCTTTTTAATATAAAAAAGCCCCTCCGCCCGAAAAGCGGAGAGGCAAAACCCCAAAAAATATTATTGTTACCGATAACAACTTTTTTTATTTCCACTGTGCGGCCTGCACTCCCTCGGTGATTCCGTCGAAAGCTGGCTGATTGAAAATTGTTTTGTTTGAGCGGTCGAGGATAGTCATTGTACCCTTGGTACCGCCACGGTTGGTGTAGTTGATATCCCATGCCATTGGTATCACACCATTGTTGATTGACTGGGCTGTGACTTCCTTAAACCATGCTTTCACTGAATTGTCGTGGATAGCCTGCTCATCGCCAATCTCGCGCCACTGGGCACTATACTCACCCAAAATAACAGGCACACCGTTGGCATAGAATTTCTTGTTAAGACTCTCCATAAGAGGCTTGACGGAGTCCTCGTCCTTGTTGTATGTAGTATTATGACTTGAACCTATATTGCCCTTACCCCAGAACCATGTTGCTCCATCGTCTTCCTGACCTGCGAAGCTCCATGGGTTATAGAAGTGCACCTCAACCATCAAGCGCTTTTCAGCCGCATCAGTAGGCAGAGTGAATGCATCCTTTGTGGCAAGTGTGATATCGGTTGACGGACCCTGAACAACAAGTGTTCTCTGTGCGTTGTTACCACCGGTAGCGCGCACTGCATCCACGAAAGCCTGGTTGTACTTCAGAAGAATCGGTGTGAGTTCGGCATCCTTGCCATTGAAGAGATTATAATTCTGGAAAGGCTCGTTCAAACCAGCGAAGAGCAGGTGCTCATCATAGTTTTGGAAGGCATTGGCAATCTGTGTCCAAAGT
>JALERP010000125.1 GCA_022764085.1 Prevotella sp. | reverse complement strand
CCGCAGTTGTCTGGAGAGCCATCATCCACCAAGACAACCTCGATATTCTTGTAGGTCTGTGCCAGCAAGCTGTCAATGCACTGGTGGATGTATTTCTCAGCCTTATAGACAGGGACAATAAGTGAAACCAAACCGTTGTTCATTAGCCTTTATCTCCTTTGACTCCCTTTAGCTTTTTGAAGTATGTTTTTATCATATATTGATAGGCGCATAATCTTTCGTTCAGTTTATAGAGTATTGTATTCTCCATATACGATTTGTAGATTTTTTCGCCGACATACGATGACAGGAAAACATAATGTGAACTGTCAACCATGTTTGTTCGTAAATTAAACCACCTTGACTTGTCGTCAAGCACATCTTTCACTTCATGTGCTACACCCCCGTATTCTTTTAGTTTCCTGTAGAAACAGTCATCGTAGAAAACCGACAGCTCGCTTGACAGCATTGGGAGTGAGACGTTGAAAAAGTGAAGAATCAAACCTCCATAGAAATATTTGAGACTATATGCTACCTGACAATTGTATTCTCCTGCTAACTCCTTTATTAAATGACCATTCTTTTTGTTTGTAACAAACAGTGCTGGCTGGTCTAACGACATCCCCTTTTCAAAAGCAGAATGCTTCCAGGTTTCATACCAGTCGGCAAAGAAAGCGTGCGTCCGCGGAGTGTCTTTTACAAAAATAATGCCAGAGTTAAAGTAAAAATCATCGTCAAAGTCCATTTTACCAAATGTAGAGCTAATACGATGTGTAATAATGTCTGTGTCAGTTCCTGACAATTCGCGGAAACAGCGATGGCCATCAGGCACACAGGCTATTTCTGCATCAATATTGTCAATCCCGGCAAGGGAGCCGCCTATCACGGTGTCAGCGTCTATGAAAAGCAGGTCTCCCGCTATGAATTGCCTGAAGTTGGTCTTCAGGTAACGTGAGCGTTGCATGGCATTATACCCATCGGGAGTATCTACCGCTACCACCTCAGTGACAAGTTCCCTTATGCCGCCACGCTTTCCTGTCAGTGTGGATTCTGTTCCCTTATCCACAAGCAGGATTACATAGGCGTCGGGATTATGTTTCCTTAGAGTGTATATAGATACCCACGCCTGTTCGAGATATATGTCTTTATCGTTGCTTACTATGCAATATACAATCTTCGTCTTCATCGTCATTTGTCGTGAATACGACATTTTGATTGTTTTGAGAAGTGCTTGTTTTTGAATGTATCTATTCTATAAGCAATAATCCCTAACACCTTAAATAAGAAATATGCCCACTTCCTGGAACGTATGAAATGCAACTTCATAATGATTCCCATGTCTTCATCTGTCATGTTTTTGGGGAATATCTCATTCACTAATTTATTTCTTTCGGCAGTAAGCAAGCCTGTAGAGCTTATACCTCCACCATCAACAAATGAAACCGCTTTTGGATAAAAAGAGTATGAAGCCCCGTGATATATGACTGCCTCAATAAACCATTTGTAGTCGGAAATGACCTTGTAATTCTCATCGTACAAGCCAAATGACTGAAAAAGCTCGCGTTTAATAAATGATGCTTGGTGAGGTATCGTTTTGCAGAAGAGTTCATACCAATTTAATTTTGTATGAATATTGATGGGAATGATATGATTGCCATCTTGAGACAGTTGTATCCCATAAATAATATCGGTTGTGTATTGTTCTGAAAAAACATTTTTTACAACGTCCTCACCAACAAAGCAGTCACCGGAATTCATAAAGTTCAGATACTCACCCTTGGCTTTGACAATGCCTTTGTTCATTGCATTGTAGATGCCCTTGTCTGGTTCAGAACACCAATAGGCAAACTTGTCCTGATGCTGCTCAATGAATTCACGGCTACCATCGGTGGAGCCGCCGTCGATTACAAGCCATTCGTAGTCTGTGAAAGTCTGGCTCGCCACGCTCTCGTATGTCTTCTTCAGTCCTTCAAGGTTGTTGAAGTTGACAGTAATAATTGATAGTTTCATGCTGATCTTCTCCATTTGTTTCTTGCCCAACTAACCAACAGATTCCTCTCTTCATCAGTAAACCCCAATGCATAAACCATAAAGACTGTAGTTAAACAACTGACGATACATATAAGTACCAATCGTAAGAAACAGCTTGGCATGGCAAACATTACGAGCAGGGGCGGGACAACAGATGCGGCACTTACCAATGCCGATTTCGCATACACTTCGCGCATAAATTGCCTTCCGCTCATCTTAATGAGATCCTTAACGAGATAGAGTCGCAGGAGCATCAGCATAAGATATATTCCGAAATAGATGTAATATGAGTATAATGGATTTGCCTCCAATTTAAAAGCCATGTAGGTGAGAGGGAAATTGCTCACCTCCACCAAGCCTACTATTATCATATATCGCTTGATATTGCCGTTGGCATGCAGCGCGGTTATCAGTGTTCCCGAAAACATGTTTATTGCCGTGATATATAACGTCCATCTCACAAACGATACGGTATAGTCAGGAATCTCTATAAGCCATAAGTTCAGTATGTACTCTGTTTCAAGACAGATGGGAATTAAAAAGAATAAGCAAAGGAAATACGAGAACTTTGCCCCTCTGAACACTAACCTGTGCATCTCCGGCAAATTCCCGGCAGCGTAGCTCTTGGTTATCTGTGGAGAGATGGCAGTAGAAAAATTTGTTATGAACTGGCTAACTGCATAATTAACCTGTGCTGCTATTCCCCTTGCCGCATTCAATGTTACGCCAAAGAATATGTTGATGAGCAGATTCACTCCGCTGCCATTAAGCTGGTAGGCTCCCTGAGCAAGAAAATTCCAGCCTGCGAATCCTGTCATCTGTCGCAGCAATGGCTTGTCGAAAATGAATCTGTAATGACATTCCTTGAAGTTCCTGTTGCAATATATACCATAGATTAGCCGGATTGACAGCGAGAGCAGGAACAAGAGTAAAGCATAAGTCTTCAGTTTGTCAAATGGAGAGACATAAAGTGTATATACAATTATGAGTTTCATCACTACCTCGAAAATGCCAATGTAGGCAAATGTCTTCATTTTCTCGTGTGATATTATGCTGGCGTTGTATGGAACACTTATCAATCCCATAATAAACGTGGCGATGGAAAGCTGATAAACGAAATTAGCAGCTTCCTGACGTTCAACTGGTATATTGGCTTTGCAATTAATAAACCATAATCCAACCGTCTCTCCAACTATCAGCACCACAAATGACAGGGCGAACATTACATTCAGCGATGTCGGGAACACCCGTTTCAACTTCTCTATATCGCCTTTACCCAATTCAAAGGTCAGGAAACGGGAAATGGAGTTGGTGAGCGAGCTTGAAAATATACTGAACATAGCAACAAACCCGCCAACTACATTATAAATTCCAAAATTGCTTATTCCAAGCGAGTCGAGAATGATTCTACTGGTGAATAGGGAAATCACCATTGTACAAAACATTCTTATGTAGAGTGCAATGGTGTTTCTTGCTATTCGCCTGTTATTCGCCTGTGTCTCTTGTGCCATCAATAGGTTGTAATGCTACTTTTCCAATAGAGTCACTACAGTATCCGCTTTTGGTTGCGAATACCAGTTATAGTATTCTTGTTTGTTGAAATTCACGCCCCATTTTCCGATGAGTGGATATGCAACGTGTACGGCAATCCTCTCCTTGGGCCATTTCCAGTTGCCTGCCACACACAACGCTTGCGGCGATTTCTTGTCGTTGAGAAGGTCTTTCATAGAGAACTCGCGGTCAACCGTGCCGTCATCGTTATACACCTTCAATGAGAAATTCATGCGTTGTTCTTCCATTGTGGTGTTTTTAGGCCATTCAATGGGAGTAAGTGTAACAGCTTTTTTTGTGGCAGTGTTTGATGTCGTATTCACAAATGTGTCTGTGGAAACACCGAACAGCTCGTGTACCTCGCCCAGCAATATGCGGTTGAAATAAACCTCAGTCTTGCGCTGGGCGCCCGTGGCCAGCAGCTTCACCTCTGCCTTTCCGTTTTTTGTGTCGGGAGTCACCTTCAGCACCACGTCGTTGAAGTCGTAGTCGTTGTCCAAGCCCGCATTCTCAAAAGCGAGTGTCCACGACTGTAGATTGGTTTCTTCCAGGATCGGTGGTTTGATGTATTCAGGATGCTTCTCAATGACATCCTTGTTCAAGTTGCTATTCTTTGTGCCTTCGGTGAATTCCGGGATGTATTTCCCACCCTTGATGTTGGAAAGGGCGAATGTAACGTCGTTGCAGTCTAAGTCTCCTCCACCAAGGTCGTCATCCATTCCCATAAACGTGAAGTTGTCGTAGATGGCAATTGCACTGCGGAAGGTCATATTATTCTTGCCAGGCGGGTTCATGTTTGCACACGAATAGTTTGCTACATTCTTTGGCAGTTTGCTTTCTGGCACGCCCAGATTTTTGAGTAAGTTCTTTTGGTCGTCACTCAAAGCATCGTTAGTCCTCAGGTAGAATCCGTATTCCATGCCTTCGGGTATGGACAGCTTGAATGTGAGGCCTCGGATGGCTGTTATTCTGTCTTTATAGAAGTTGTGGACATTAAGAGTGTTGTATGCATCATCGCCTTTGCGAGCTGGGTTTGCCGGAGTGGTGGAGGGGTTGGCAGGGTCATCCCTGTAGTCGAAGTTGGCGTCATACCATGTTGGTTGGTCATCCAGCTGGTATTGCACCTTAGCTTTGCCATTGTAGTAGTCAAGTTTCAGAACTTCCGCTATGTCCTTGAATACTATGTCACTGTATGAGCCAACGGAATGGTAATAATAGCCTAATGTGCGTGCATTAGTCTGTCCCGTATATCCGTAGAGGAAAGAGAGCAGAATACTGTCATCTTTGGCCAGCAATTCGCCTCCCTCCATGAGACCTTTAGACTTTATTTCATAGTCAATCAGGGTGGACATATTGTTTTTGGAATTCTGTGATTCCACTAAGGCTTTCTTTACGTCCCCCCAACCCCACGGACCGAAATTCAGATAACCGCAGTCTTCGCTAATGCTCTTGCCGTAGAGCGAGGAGGCGGTGGCGGCACGCGTGCTGGCCCTTTGTGCTGCGGGAGCGACGCTCTTGGTATTCGATGCCGACTGGAAATTCACGTCGATAACCTTCGCATTGTTACCTACAAGGTTTATCTGCCTGTATTGTTTGGCATTCACGCCATCATCATATACTAATCCGAAGCTACTGCCTATGCCTTGTGGGATATCCAAGAACATCACTCCGCTTCCCTTCAGGTGCGTTTGCCCCAGAACGGTCACTTTTTCGTTCATTATCGTCTGAGCCGTAATGTCTGCTTCATCATCAATAGAAATGTCTAACTGTACTGTCTCAGATGTCATCCATGTCTGTTTGGGGTCAACGCTGTTCAACGGCCATCCGCTGTTTTCCCCGTTCTCTGTACCCGCCAATCCTGTGTCTTCACTACAGGCAGAAAAAGCCAAGGCAAAGACAACTATTACCCATAATGCGGGATTTAGTTTTTGCATTAATGCTTTCATAACAGCCAAAATAATAAGTTAATAAATAATATTAATAAGTTACATAATTGCCCGATGTTGGCGAACCGTACCAACCCCAGTAGTTCACTTTCGTGGCATCCTTTGCCCAAGAGGGGAAGATGGGATAAGTTGAGAGAATGTGAGTGCCCTCCTTGGGCCATTTCCATTCGCCTGCCACGAGCAGAGCCTGTGGCATCTTGCCGGGACTGTCGGCCAGTGTAATCATGTCGGTACATTCCTCACAAGTGCCGCGCTGTATCTCAATGTAGAACCGTCCGGCATCGTTGCCTACATGGTAGCCCTTGGGCCATTTCACGCTGCCCACCTCCACAAATGGTGTGGAGACAATGGACATAGGCGTATTTATGAATTCAGTACTCTTGCCACCAAGCAGTTCATGTATCTCTCCAAGGTTCTGGTCACCGTTAGGACCATCATAGTGGAGATACATTCTTGCCTTGCTGCCCGCCGCCATTACAGTGACATTGCATCGCTCTTTCTTTGGGTCGGGCATTAGCTTAATGACGGCATCGTTGAAGTCGAAGTCGGCATTACGTGCCACATCCTCGAAGGCAATGGTCCAGGGCATCACTTCGTCAGATTCAGGAATGGGTTGCAAATCCGGCTCCACTACTCCCGGATTGTAGATGGCCATTTTCACGGTGACACCAAAGATAAC
>JALERP010000115.1 GCA_022764085.1 Prevotella sp. | reverse complement strand
AGTTTTGTCATTGATGCTGATGCTGCCATTCTCGGTAGAACCTAAGGTCAGGGTATAAGCAGTTGTTCCAGTCACGGTTATGGTCGGGTCGCTGCTGAATATTGTCGAGCCGTCGAAGGCAGCTCCGTTATAAGTGAAGGTAGCATCCTTCAGACCGAACTCATCGCCTGATGGCATCTTGTCGCCTATAGGACTGTTACTGATGAACTTTTTCACAACCTGTCCTCCAATGGTGAATGACACATTATAAACGCCTTTGTTGGTGTCGCTCGTCAGTACAGGTAAGGCATCTGAGCTAATAGTCTGTCCCCAAACCTGACCTGTAGTCCAATTGCGGATGCCGCTTTGAAGGGCATGGGTTACGGTTCCATCTGCCAACTGTTCGGGAGATGTGGGAGTACTTTGAATGATATTGAACCCATTTGCATAACAGTAATAACAGTTGTTTAACGTAGCATCAGATACATTTCCTCCAGCCCCTGGATGTGAAAAGTCTGCAGACCAGCCATCGCATACAGATGATGGGATAGAAAGGCAGTTATAGTAAACCGGTCGGCATGTATTTTCCTTCCATCCCACGAAGCAGCCGTGATCATAACAACCGCCGATGCTTCCAGAGAAGATGCAGTCAGAAATGACCAGTTTTGAGTTTCTACCGTGTCCTACAAGTCCGCCAGCATAGTCTGTTCCGTTTATCTGAACAGCAACCTCGCAGTTGTAAATATTGATAGGTGTTTCGTAATCATAGTCAACCAAACCAACCAGTCCGGAAGAGTGAAAATCATAACAGGTCACGGTTCCTGTTGTCCTGAGATTCTTGATGGTAGAATTCCTTATTATACAGAATGGAGCTGCTCCCATAGCATCACTTTCAATATTGATATTCAGCGTATGTCCCTGTCCGTCGAAAGTACCTGTGAATGGTATTCCCCATGCCCCCACCATCGTCGTTACGTTGATGTCATTGGTCAGCTTGAATGTTCCGCCGTTATATTCTGAAAGATTCTGCGAGAGTTCATTCCAGTCTTCCGTGCTGGTAATAAGGTAACTGCCGGAAGCATCCTGCATGAGATTGGAAGTCTGCATTTCTTGCGGACTCAGTCCGATGAGAGCCACCATGTCATAGTGCCATCCCGTTTCGGTGGGGGCAGATTGTGGTGCATTTGGGTCAAGGGCAAAGAGGTTGAAGTAGCCGTCGCAGGCGCCGCCCCATCCCCAGTTGACATGGAAATAGTTGCCGTCTGACTGATAACCATCGACAACGAAGGCATGACCTCCCACATCGCCCTGGTTACCGTTGAGGGCAGAGTAATATACGGGTCGCTTTTCGCTCACCTCCTTATATATAAGGTCTTCCCATCCCGTCACACTATAGTTGTTGGCGTGTTTGAAAGAGGCGTAGGGATTGTAGCCCAACTTGTCGCGGAAGGCCACAAAGGCATCACCGTTGTAGGCACCCGACGTAAATCCATAGTCCATCTGTGCCGCCTGACCGCAATAGCGCATCAGGGTGGCAACAGCCTCCACCTGAGTGTCGGTGTAAGTGCCGTTATAATTAGTGAGCATATTGTCCCAGTCGAAGGTCGTGGCAGCCCATGTAGTGACGTTGAGCTTGTTGGTAGCAGAGGTATATGCCGTTAGGCTTGGCACCTTTTCTGTCGGGAACTTATGGTAATAGGCTATCTGCGCCATGGCAGTCGCCACACATCCCGTAAGGGCGGTCTGGTCGTTCAACGTGGGGCAATAGTCATTGTAGGGATAGACCTGGTTCCACGTAGTGGTGAGCAACGGGCTGACATCAGCCATAATGCTGCTGGTGCGCCGCATAGCCCTTGAGACTTTTGCAATAGAGTCGGACAAGGTTTCCTCCTGTCCGAGCATACTAATCTGCCGTGCATAGATGGTAATCATCTCGCGCAGAGCAGTCGGAATGTTCTTGGCATCGAACGAACCTCTGTCGGAATAACCGAGAATCTCGCGGGCGCGGTCGTCACCAGAGACGATGACAAATCCGCCCTTTCCGTCGATGTTGAACACATAGACAGCCGACTCACCTGCCGTGGCGGTAGTCAGCTCAGGCATAATAGCCCTTGCCAAGCGTCTTCCGCTTTGCGGCGATTGTCGGTTTTGTAAGAAACTTAAGGCTTTAGCCTTGGCTTGTTCTTCGTTGATGCTGCCGGCTCTTGCATGCAGTCCGAACAACATCAGAGCTACGGTTAGTAGCATTAGTTTCAGTGTTTCTTTCATAAAATTAACCTTTAAATTTATATTTCCTTGCTATGTAACGATTTAGGATTTCTCTGCAAAGTAACGAAAAAAAAATATAATAACCAAATAAAATCTACAAAATTATCACTTTCTGACATAAAAATACTACTAAGTAGTAGAAGAAAAGTTTTAAATTACAACTTATTAACATATAAATACAATTTGTAACTCAATTGCCCGAAGTAATAGTCAGCCGCAATGCCCGTCACAATATCTGTCGCAATATCTGTCATATTTCCCCATCAATCTTCGGGGACAAGGGACAGAGGGACAGGTCACTGTCCCGGCTGGTTCAAAATAGTTTTTGAAATATTTGACTCAAGTTTCGGAAGTAATTTTGAACCACAGAGTTTAAGAGATTAAGAGTATTTATATTAGGAAAGAGACTGAATAAACAAAAATCTCTTTTCCTCTTTATCTCTGTGGTTTAAATAAACCACTTATACATTGGGAATTATCACTTCAGAAAGTTGAGTATACGATAAGACTAATGGCCCTTTAACTCCCCATTATAACTCCTTATCATAACTCCCCATCACCTCCCCTTAATCAAATACGTCATCAAGTCATACGGCATTCCCTTTATCTGGGCAATGGGCGAGCGGTTGAAATCGCCGGAGGGATTGATACAGTAGGCACGCTGGAGATAACGCTTCAGCTCATCCATAATCCACTCGCGCTCAGGAATGTCGCCCACAATGTGCATCTCGTCATACTCTGGTTTGAGCATCAGCTGCTTCCATACGTATAGGAGATAGTAGAGCGAGTCGTGGGCATTGGCCGCATCAAAGGAGTTGCAGAACTTGAAGCGGTGCTGGTTGAAACTGAATACATCAAGACGCTTGTCGTGGAAATATCCGTAGAGCTTGCTGCGCGCACCGGTGAAACTGCGGCGATGAAGATAACGCCACACGGGTGCCACAGCGCAGATGAAGCGGGCGGTGGGGATATGGTCGGTAATAACCATCTTCAGGTCCTTGTTGATGGCGAAGAGGGCCACGGCACTGAGGTCGGGCAGCACATTGGTCATCACCGCCGAAGTGCGTATGTCGGAATAGGCATGGGCATACATGCTCTCCGCGTCCTCCTCCTCATACAGGTCGGCAGGCACCATCAGCACGGGCGACTCAACCATCACAACGGTCTTGTCGTAGGCCTTCTGCAATATCGCCTCGTTCTTGAACGCCTCGCGCATATTGGCAGCCATGGATATGCCGCTCCTGACGACATACGGCAGGAAATCCACCGTGGCATCGGCATTGACAGTTGATACGGACAATGTGTTCTGCGCCAGCCGTATCACAAGGCGCTTAGGTGTATCTTGCATAGTTTTCAACATAATTTTTATAAGAAGTAAAGGAAGTTAACCTTACTCCCAGTTTCCGGCATTGTTGCCCGCCAGGGTGAGGTCGCCGAACTTCAGGCCGGGGAAACGTCCGGCATTGGTAGCCTCGTTCTTCAAATCATCGACATCTCCTTTGTCCTGGTCTTGGAGATAATCGTCGTAATATGCCCTACACTCCATCACTGAGATATCCTCGCCCGACTTGGTCTGTATGACATTCGTCTTGTAGAAGAAGACTTTGCCGTTGCTGAATGGGATATACTTTAGCGAATCGGCAAGATAGCCGCAAATGACGAGCGAGTCAATCGTACTGCAGAATACCCTGTCGTTGTCCTGACGAAAACGTGCGGCAGCAGTGCGAACAATCTTCATACGCTCAATAACCACCATTTCCCGATTGCTCACGGTATTCTTAAAACTCATCGGTTTCATTATGCTCGCCACAATGGCTATCGCTAATGCGAAAGCCACAAATCCGAGCAAAAGGTTTATGTTTCTGTTTTGTGTCACCATATCAAAATGCCTTCATTTACAACTTTGGCTGCAAAGGTATGAAACAATTTGCATACTTCCAAATTTTTTTGCCAATTAATTTGCATTTATCGAATATTTTGTATAAGTTTGCAAGCTAAAACAGCATTAACAGGATGATTAGGGACTTTTATATTGATTCCATACGCAGACAGATAGGCTTCGCGCCTACTGTGGAACAGGCAGAGGCTATTGATGCCTTTGCCGACTATATGACGTGCCGCGGTGAGCACCCCGTATTCATACTGAGCGGCTCGGCTGGAACAGGAAAGACCACGCTCGCAGCTGCCATAGTGAGGGCTATGGTGGAGATGAAGCAGAAGATTGTGCTGCTGGCTCCAACGGGAAGGGCGGCAAAGGTTTTTTCGCTTTATGCGGGTCAGCCGGCATACACTATCCACCGGCGCATCTACCGCCAGAGGTCGGGAGCTATCGGTATGGATGGATTCTCGCTAAACGACAACTTGCATACCGACACCTTATTTATAATAGACGAGGCTTCGATGATTGCCAACCAAGGGTATGGAGAGAGCGGATTCGGAAGCGGATGCCTGTTGGACGACCTCGTGAGATATGTAAACAGCGGGCGCAACTGCCGCATGATGCTCATTGGCGACAAGGCTCAGTTGCCGCCCGTGGGCGAGGAGGAGAGTCCCGCCCTGATGCCGCAGGTGATGAGGTGCTACGGTTCGGAAGTGATGCACTCCACACTCAACGAGGTGGTGAGACAGGGCGAGGAGTCGGGAATACTGTGGAACGCCACCAAGGTGAGGAGCATGATCAGCGAGGAATATGCGATGGAGCTGCCGAAGGTATGGTTTCACGGATTTGACGACATACGCAACGTGCCGGGGAATGAACTGATTGAGGAACTGGCATCGAGCTACTCAAGGGCAGGACTGGACGACACCATCGTCATCACGCGCAGCAACAAGCTCGCCATAAGATACAACAACGGCATAAGGAACATGGTGCTGGGAAATGAGGACGAGCTATGCTCGGGCGACAGGCTCATGGTGGTGAAGAACAACTACTTCTGGACGGAGAAGGAGAAACTGCCTGTGCCCTTTATTGCCAATGGCGACAGGGTGAAGGTGGAGAGGGTGAGAAACATACGCGAATTGTATGGCTTCCGCTTTGCCGACGTGACGATGTCTTTCCCTGATTACGACAATATGGAGCTGACTGCTACGGTGAACCTTAACACTCTGAGGTCGGAGGCTCCCGCACTGACGCGTGAGGAGAGCGACTTATTATTTAATAAGGTAATGGAGGACTACCAGCATATTCCGCTGAAGATGGACCGCATTAAGGCGATGCGCCAGGATGTTTACTATAATGCCTTGCAGGTGAAGTATGCCTATGCCGTGACATGCCATAAGGCGCAAGGTGGACAGTGGAGCCACGTGTATGTTGACCAGGGCTATATGACGGATGACATGCTCACTCCCGACTACCTCCACTGGCTATACACCGCCTTCACCCGTGCCACGGAAAAGCTTTATCTCGTGAATTGGCCGGAGAAGCAAAGAGTATTTAATTAAGAAGAGTTAAGAATTAAGAATTAAGAATTAAGAGTTAAGAATTAAGAGTTAATTGATTGAACACAGAGTTACAGAGTCACAGAGTTTTTATTTTAAACACAAAGGAACAAAGACACAATGTTTTTTTCGGGAGCGGAAGATACAGAGAGCAGCTAAAGCTACTTTACAAAGGCCACAAAGTTTTCTGCCGCAAGGTGTTTTTTTGAACACAGAGACACTGAGACACTGAGATTTTTTCGGGTGCGGAAGATACAGAGAGCAGCTAAAGCTGCTTTTACAGAGAACACAGAGTTATCTGCCGCAATGCAAGTCCCCCTCGGGGGATTAGGGGGGGCTGGGGGCTTCCTCTGCCGCAAGGCTTTGTGGCGACTTTTAAGTTGCTTGTTATCTTTGTATCGAGAAAAAACTTTGTCCCTTTGTGTCTTTGTGTTAAATACAGAGTTTAAATTTCTCTGTATCTTCTTATAACTTAAAAATATATCCTCTGTGCCTCTGTGCCTCTGTGTTTTATAAATGACCACAGAGTTTAATTTCTCTGTATCTTCTTATAACTTAAAAATATATCCTCTGTGCCTCTGTGCCTCTGTGTTTAAAATAATAACGAGAAAAACCGTCAAACATTTGGTGGAACGGAAAATTTGCACTATCTTTGCCCCCGAAAACATTTTTCTTCTATAGCAGGGAACACGAACCTATTCATGTTCATGTAGAAGGCAATGACGGATATGCCAAATATGAATTGGCAGGTGAAAAATTTGTCTTGAAGGAAACACAAGGAATCAAGGCAAAAGACATGAAGAAAA
>JALERP010000053.1 GCA_022764085.1 Prevotella sp. | reverse complement strand
CCTCGTGGTCGATGGAGTAAAGGTGGCTGATCCTGCAAGCGAGTCGTTCTATGGCTGTAGTATGATGACGAGTGGAATAGAGATTCCTTATCCCGCAGAGAAGGCCGACCGCTATCAACTTAAGGCTGACGTTAAGCATGGCGAGGTAAGTAGAGTTCGATATCAGTCGAAGGTTAATGGAGAGTGGAAAAATATCTATGTATATACTCCTGCCGACTATGCTACAAGCGGCAAGCGTTATCCTGTGCTCTACTTGCAGCATGGCGGTGGCGAGGATGAGCGCGGATGGAGCAACCAGGGTTTGACTGATATCATCCTCGATAACCTCATTGCAGAGGGAAAGGCTGAGCCAATGATTGTAGCAATGATGGACGGCAACTCACAGGATTTCGCCGCCGAGTTGCTCACCGACGGCATTCCTCTCGTTGAAAGCCGCTACCGCACACTCACTACTGCTGACGGGCGTGCACTGGCAGGACTGTCGATGGGAGGGATACAGACTCTTAATACATCTATCATGCATCCTGAGTTGTTCCGTTATGTAGGTGTATTCAGCAGTGGTTGGTTTAAGAATCCCCAACCGTTTATGGCAAACAGTTCAGGTGAACCCTATTATGCAAAGCTTAAGGAGCGTCCCGAATATTACAACAAGCAGTTCCGCGAGTTCTATATCACCATGGGCGGTCAGGAAGATATTGCCTATGAGAACTGCAAGGCCATGCGCGAACGTTTCGACCAGATGGGCATCAAGCACAGCTATTACGAGACTCCAGGCGGGCACACATGGCCCGTATGGCGTGAGAGCCTTTACTTTTTCGCACAGAAATTATTTAAATAGTCACAATATGGGCAGACCTTATAGGGCAAATCTATGATTTTCTCAAAGGCCTGCCCTTATCATCCTACTGAGTTAATTATAGTTTCTGAAGTACTCCTTAGATTGCAAAAGTCGAGTAATTTATAATAATTCAAGTTTCGCATTTGCTCAACTTTTTGGAAGTTAAGGAGTTAAGGAGTTATCGCTCCCTTTGGTCGCTAGGAGTTAAGCCATCAGTTTAGAGCCTTGGATATAAGCGCAAATACATTTGGCTTAACTCCTTAACTCCTTAACTCCTTAACTACCAATAAATTTCCTTACTTCCGAAAGTTGAGTAATAAGGATTAAAGTATTGTCTTCGGTGAAATGTCGTCCTTGTGCGCCATGCGGTATTGCTGAGGCGTGATGCCTGAATATTTCTTGAAGGTCTTGTTGAAATATGAGCAGTCGTCATATCCCAACTTTATTGCCACGTTCTTGATTGGTTCGTCACTGGTGATGAGCAGTAGTTCGGCTGCCTCCATCTTCTTTTTCGTGATATAGGCATTGGGGGTGTCGCCCGTTTCTTTTTTGAAGATTCTGATGAAATGGTCCTTCGACATACACGCAATCTTGGCAAGTTGGTCAATATCCTGGTTTTCATACAGATTGCTACGTATGTGGGATATGATGGTTCTTATCCTGTCATCACGGGTTTCCACCTTCGGGGTTGCCATCTTGAGAAATCTCGACAGTAGTATGAATAGTATTCCGCGTGATTCCACCTTGTCGTGGAATGGTCGTCGCATATTCATGTCGATATTGCTAACAAGCGTCTTGTGGTTATCATATATCTCAGGATTTGACATAGGCAGTTTCAGGAACGGGTTGATGTAGGTGAGTCTCTTCAACAATTCAATGTCGTATTCTGTGGCATCCGCCTCCACGGGGAAATCCCAGTTGTTGAGCATGCTTTCTGCCTCAAGGTTGTTCTCATAGATATGAATGTAATAATGTGAGAACAAGGAGTCGCAAATATAGCTATGGGTGGTGAATGCCGGAATATAATACAGATGTCCAGGCGTGAGGTTGTATATACCTGAGGGCAGAGAAATCTGCGCCCTGCCTTCCACCACAAGGTATAGACGCGCAAAGGGGCTTCGCACGTTTTTCCAGTTCCAGTCGCCGTCGTGTCGGGCGAATCCCACGTTTAGTGTATATACGTGGAGCTTGTCTATTGAGTAATTCATGATGCAAAGATAATAATTATGAGCGATATTACACTATAAAATATCGTTTTTTTACCATATTTCTCCTCTTTTGTTTTATAAATATATTAATTTGTCGATTTTATACAATATAATATCTTTATTTTCTTATGATGTTTAACCTTCTTCTTGATAATTTTGCATCACAAATATCTGAAAATTAAAATCTTTATATATGCAATACAATGAAATAGGAAAGACGGGGATGAAAGTCTCCAACCTCGGGTTTGGAGCCTCGTCGTTGGGTGGAGTCTTCCATGGAATTTGTGAGAATGAGGCTATTCAGGCTGTTCATACGGCTGTGGATGGCGGTATTAATTTCATTGATGTGTCACCGTATTACGGGCATCTAAAGGCCGAGACTGTTTTGGGAAAGGCTCTCAAGGACATCAAGCGCGACCGTTATGTGCTATCCACCAAGGTGGGACGTTATGGAAAGGATGGCGTGAACTATTGGGACTACTCGGCAAAGCGAGCCAAGGAGAGCGTGTATGAGAGTATGGAGAGGTTGAATGTAGATTACATCGACCTTATCAATGTGCACGACGTGGAGTTTGCAGACTTGCAACAAGTGGTGGATGAGACTCTGCCTGCTCTTGTCGAACTGCGCCAAGAGGGGGTAATAGGTCATGTCGGTATAACCGACCTACAGCCTGAAAACCTAAAGTGGGTGATTGAACACAGTGAGGAGGGTACGGTGGAGAGTATCCTCAACTTCTGCCACTACTGTCTGAACGACAACTTGTTGACCGAATACTTCGACTTCTTCGAGAGCCGCGGCATTGGAGTCATCAACGCCTCTCCATTCTCTATGGGATTGCTTTCGATGCGCGGGGCTCCAGATTGGCATCCTGCCACCGAAGCATTGCGCAGGGCTTGCGCCAGGGCTGCACGTTATTGCGACGAACAAGGTTATCCCATTGACAAACTCGCCATACAGTATTCAACGTCGTGCAACGAGCATATCGCCACGACTCTCTTCAGTAGTGCCAACCCGAAAAATGTGCTGAAGAATATAGAGTATGTCAATGAACCTATTGACATGCAGTTGGTGGAGAAGGTGAAGGAAATTATCGGCGACCAAATGGGAGTGAGATGGAAGAATTCATAATTGACGCACATTCGCATCTGTGGCTGCGACAAGACACGATGGTCGATGGTCAGGCGATAAGAACATTGGACAAGAACGGCTCAAGGTCTATGTTCTTTGATGAGGAGCGACAGATGTTGCCGCCCTTTATGATTGACGGACGAAATACGGCAGAGGTGTTCCTAAGCAATATGGATTATGCCCAGGTATCAGCAGCAGTGGTAGTGCAGGAGGTGATTGATGGTTGTCAGAACGACTATCTCACACAGGTGCAGCGCCTGTGGCCCGACAGATTTTTCTGTATGGGTATGTGCAATACAGAGGAAGAGGCCGTAAAACTGAAAACTGCCGGACTAAAGGGAATTGCCATTCCTGGGCATCGCCTTTCAACTCCACTACACGACATGATGCCTATGTTCAAATATATGGAGCGCGAGGGCATGGTGTTGTCGATGTGCCTTGGTGAGGATGAGAGACAGATTGCCGAGATGGGGGAGATTATCGAGGATTGCCCGGGACTAAAGGTGGCGATAGGTCATTTCGGTATGGTAACCACATCGGCATTCGAGAGTCAGGTCAAGCTCGCCTTGCGTGGAGAGAACGTGATGATTGAGTCGGGTGGAATAACATGGCTCTACAACTATGAGTTCTATCCTTTTCCCTCGGCAGTGCGCAGTATAATACAGGCAGCCGAATGGGTGGGAATGGACAGGTTGATGTGGGGAAGCGATTATCCCCGCACCATAACTGCGATAACCTATCGCATGTCATACGACTTCATATCCAAGTCGCAAGAACTGAGTGATGCCGACAAGGCCGCTTTCCTTGGAGATAATGCAAAGAAATTCTATGGTTTTACAAATATTGCGGAATTACCGTATATTAAGAATATGAGTGAGTGAAAGATATGAAAGCAATACAGATAACAGAGGAGCGCAAGATGACGCTCGTGGAAATAGATAATGTGAATGAACTGAAGCCCGGAGAGGTGCTTCTGAAAATGGAATATGTTGGATTCTGTGGTTCTGACCTCAGTACATTCCTTGGCAAGAACCCTATGGTGAAGATGCCAGTGATTCCTGGGCATGAGGTGGGCGCTACCATCGTGAAAGTGGGCAGCGAAGTACCTGAAGGACTTAAACCGGGCATGACCGTAACCCTTAATCCTTACACCAACTGCAACAAGTGTGCCTCGTGTCGCAACGGCCGACCGAATGCTTGCAAGGATAATCAGACACTCGGAGTGCAACGCGACGGTGCCATGCGTGAATATCTCGTAATGCCTTGGGAGAAGGTTATTCCTGCGGGACTGCTCACTCCCCGCACTTGTGCTCTCGTTGAACCGATGAGTGTCGGTTTCCATGCCGTGTCGAGAGCACAAGTGACGGACATCGACGTGGTTTTGGTAATCGGATGCGGCATGGTGGGTATGGGAGCCATCGTGCGCTCAGTACTCCGTGGTGCGACTGTTGTTGCTGCCGACATCGACGACAACAAACTCGCCTTGGCACGTCGCGTTGGAGCTTCATACACCATCAATAGTAAGACAGAGGATGTGCATGCCCGACTATTGGAGATGACAGGAGGTTTTGGTCCCGATGTGGTGATAGAGGCCGTGGGCAGTGCGCCTACCTATCAGATGGCCGTTGACGAGGTGGCATTCACTGGCCGCGTCATCTGCATAGGCTATGCCAAGACCGATGTGTCGTTCCAGACAAAGTACTTCGTACAGAAAGAACTCGACATACGTGGTTCGCGCAATGCCATGCCTTCCGACTTCCGTGCCGTCATCCACTATCTCGAGCGCGGCACATGTCCTGTAGATGAGTTTATAAGTATGGAGTGCTCGCCCGAGGATGCGCCTAAGGCAATGGAGAAGTGGGTGGAAGAACCGGGTAAGGTGTTTAGGGTACTGGTGAAAATGAATAGTTAAGTATTTTCAAATAATTATGAAGTTTATTTCAGCTATATTGGCAATGACCATAACAAACATTGCCTCGGCACAGGTGATATCGCCTAATGGAAAGGTGGAATGGCGAGAAAAAGATAAAGGCTTTGCCGTGGTGTATCACGATGGCGACAACGAATGTGAAGTATTGGACATAACAAATGTGGGTATGCTCACCAAGGACGGAGGCGGAAAGGACTTGAAGCTCAAGGCTAAAATGCCCATAAAAACGATAAAGGACTCCTATAAGTTGATTGGAGGTAAGCGTCACGAGTGTTTCAATGAGGCAAATGAGGTGACTTATCTTTATATCGACAATATCGGAAGAGAGCAACGACTCATTGTCAGGGCTTATAACGATGGCATTGCTTTTCGCTATTCTTTAGACTCCCTACAACACACTCGCCCTACTGAGGAACTGACCACTTATCGCATCACGGAAGGTAGGAGGCGATGGATGCAGAAATGGACAGAACCTTACGAGGAGTTCTTCCCTCTATCCACAACTGGCGAGAATGAAAACAAGCGTTGGGGCTACCCGGCATTGCTTCAACCATCCGACAAGGTCTTTGCACTTATCACCGAGGCTGGAATAGAAAGATACAACAGTGCGTCGTCGCTCTACAACGACCGCAACATGGAGGAATATCGGGTGGTGATGGACGAGAACCTGCAGAACACAACAGGCAAATGGAGTTCACCATACAGGATTCTTATAGTTGGAGAACTGAAAGATGTGGTGGCTTCCACGCTCGTTACTGATGTCAGTGAACCTTGCCGCATAGAGGACACTTCGTGGATTAAACCAGGCTCTGTATCGTGGATATATTGGGCATACAACCATGGCTCCAATGACTATCAAATAGTAAAGCAATATGTTGATATGGCAGTGGAGATGCGCTGGCCCTACGTACTCATCGATGCAGAATGGGACGAGATGAAAAACGGCGGACACATAGAGGATGCCATACGCTACGCTCATGAAAAAGGAATCAGACCCATACTGTGGTATAACTCTTCCACAGCATGGATAAAGGCTTGGGGGGCACCAGGACCTCATGAGCGACTCAATGCTCCCGAAAACCGCGAGCGTGAATTTGCGTGGCTTGAGAAAATGGGTGTGTCAGGAGTGAAGATAGACTTCTTTGCAGGCGACAAACAGGAGACGATGGAATATTGTATCGACCTTCTCGAATGTGCCGCACGCCATCACCTGATGGTCAACTTCCACGGCGCGACAATTCCAAGAGGTTGGCAACGCACATATCCCAACCTCGTAAGTGTAGAGGCTGTATATGGAGCGGAGTGGTATAACAACAACGCCACCCTCACTCCGAAGGCTGCCGCCCACAATGCCACACTGCCTTTCACGCGCAATGTGATTGGCCCGATGGACTATACTCCCTGTACCTTCTCCGACTCGCAACATAAGCATATCACTACCCATGCCCACGAACTCGCACTGCCTGTGCTCTTTGAGTCGCCGTTGCTGCATTGGGCAGACAAACCTGAAAGCTATCTCGTGCAGCCCAAGGAGGTGAAGGACTTTATGTCAGCACTACCCACCACATGGGACGAGACCCGACTGCTTGGAGGCTATCCTGGCGAATGGGTTGTCATTGCCCGTCGTTGTGGCAACACATGGTATGTTGCCGGCATCAATGGCAAGGACACCTCACAGACTCTATCCTTCGATGCGTCGTTCCTTCCAAAGGGCAAATACACCCTTTTCACTGATAAACCAGGTTACAAGGGAGAACAGCCTGCCAACAATCCAAACCCGTGGAGCATAAAGAAGGGCAAAGGTAAAGCTCCCTCTAAGGTAACTTGTCAGCCAAGAGGCGGATTCGTGTATGTCGTAAATAATTAAAGTATCAACTCGTCAACTTAAACAACTATGAGCGAAGCAAGGACATTAGCCATAAGGGCTGTAAGTCCAAAAATATCCGTTTTCTGTTCATTGCGTACTTTTAAAAATGAGAATATGTTACAAAATCTGTGCAAAGATATGCTTTTTTCAAATAACCTTAATAAATCATTTCATAAACATATACAAAATGTTTCAAGCTGTATTTTTGTGTGATTTAACAGCAAAAACAGGAAAAATGGAGTGGAAATTAATTAAATTGTCAGAATATTAAATAATTATTTGAGACTTTTGATGTTTATCTGAGATATTTTGTGTATTTTTGTGGCGCAGATTATGTGTATGATACATATCTGTTAAGAAAAACAATCTCTAAGGTTATATATTGCATCTTATGATATGAAGAAAATGATTTTTGCACTATTGTCGCTGACATTCTGTTTACTGTCAGGCGTACAAACCATCAAGGCTGGAATGCCTGTCCCGTCGGCTGACCAACTGCGAGGGCAGACCCAAAATTACGCTCCTTTTGATGCCAAGGTACTTCGCTTGGATGCCGATAAGTTGGCAAGTGGCGAGAGGATTAAGTTTGGAGACATCGAGATTGTAAGTGAGAAGAAGGTAGAACACGACTGGGAGAATCCGGCTGTGCTTGGTATCCACAAGCTGCCTTATCACTCCACCCTCCAACTTCCTTCGCTCCAAAAGGAGTGCAAGGAGATTGTGTCGCTCGACGGACAGTGGCATTTCCGCTGGTCGCCTAATCCCGAAGAACGTCCCAAAGGCTTTGAGGCTACCGACTATGATGTGAGCCTATGGGATAAGATTGCAGTGCCAGGCAACTGGCAGACACAAGGCTATGGCACACCTATTTATATAAACATCAACTATCCTTTCGTGCGCAATCGTCCTTATGTCACTCAAGAACCGCCTCGCGACTGGACAGCATACGCAAGGAGAAACCCCGTGGGATCTTACGTTACCTTCTTCAATGCCACCGAAGAGATGCTTTCGCAAAACGTCATTCTGCATTTCGGCGGTGTTAAGTCGGCTATGTATGTGTGGGTCAACGGCAAAAAGGTGGGATATAGTCAGAACTCCATGTCGCCTGCCGAGTTTGACATTACGAAATATTTGCATAAA
>JALERP010000023.1 GCA_022764085.1 Prevotella sp. | reverse complement strand
CACTCTTGCTAATCCATTTCTGACGTTCTACTACCTCTGACTCTATAATAGGTATCATGGCGTATCCACCACCAAGGGTGAATACGCCAATCTTGAAGAATGTCTTGAAACTTGTCAAATAAAACTTGTCCAAAACAACTTAATTTTTCAATCTTTCAATCTTTCAATTTTTCAATTTCTCCTCAATCCACTTGCGTGCATTGACAAATGCCTCAAGCCACGGTGTGCACTCGTCCTGACGGCGACTGCGTGGATACCAACCATTCTGCCAAGGGAAAATGGCGCGCTCCAAGTGGGGCATCATGGCAAGATGACGACCGTCGGCACTGCATATACCAGCCACGTTGTAGTCGGAGCCGTTGGGATTGCCAGGATATTCGGCGTAGTTGTACTTTGCCACTACACTGTAGTTGTCCTCAGGCTGGGGCAGATAGAAACGACCCTCGCCGTGAGCCACCCAAATGCCCAGTTTGCAACCGCTTAGGGTGTGGAACATCACACTGTTGTTGCGCGGGATGTTGAGCGTGAGGAACTGGCTCTCGAACTTCTTCGAGTTATTATGGCAGAGGTGGGTCTGGTGCTTGTGGTCGGGATTGATGAGGTTGAGTTCGGCCATCAGCTGGCAACCGTTGCAGATACCAAGTGACAAGGTGTCCTCGCGGGCGTAGAACTTGTCGAGAGCCTCCTTGGCCTTGGGGTTGAAGAGGAATGCACCTGCCCATCCCTTGGCCGAGCCAAGAACGTCGGAGTTGGAGAAACCGCCGCAGAAGACAATCATATTGATGTCCTCAAGTGTCTCGCGTCCGCTGATGAGGTCGGTCATCATCACATCCTTCACGTCGAAACCGGCGAGATATAGTGAATATGCCATTTCGCGGTCGCCATTTGTACCCTTCTCACGGATGATGGCTGCACGTATGCCCGACATCTCCTTGCGGTTGGGGGTAACACCGAGTTGGTCGAACGTACCGTCAAAGTCAGAGCGCATAATCATCTCAAGAGGCTGCTTCTTGTAGTTGGTGTAGCGTTTCTTTGCCATACCGTTGAAGCTCTGTTTCTGGTCGAGCTTATATGATGTGCTGTACCATACGTCGCGCAGTGCCTCGATGTCGAATGAGTGCTCCCACTCGTCGCACTTCACTGTGAGTGTGCGCTTGTCGGGCGTGGGATAACCAATCTTTGCGTATGCTATGCCCTGCTCGTCGAGGTATGAGCGGAAGTCCTCGTCGTAAGTTTCGGCAACCTCAACCACGATACCAGGATTCTCGGCGAAGAGGGTCTTCACAATGTCGCCGTCGCGGCAGATGTTGTGGAGATTGATGTTCATACCGCCATCAATGTTGGCGAAGGTCATCTCAAGGAGAGTGGTGATGAGACCTCCGGCGCTGATGTCGTGTCCGCAGTATATCCAGCGGCGGCTGATCATCTCGTTTATGGCATTGAAGGCATCGGCAAAATACTCGGGGTTCTTTACTGTGGGAACATCGTCGCCTACCTTGCCAAGACTCTGGGCAAATGCACTACCGCCGAGACGCTGCTCGTCGAACGAGAAGTCGATATGATAGAAAGAGGCACGCTTGTCGTTGACCATCACAGGACCGATGACCTTGCGCACGTCAGACACCTGACCGCCACTTGACACTATCACTGTGCCCGGAGCTATCACCTTCTGTCCGTCGGGATACTGCTGGGTCATTGATAGTGAGTCCTTGCCAGTTGGCACATTGATATGGAGGGCGCAGCAGAAATCGCTTAAAGCCTTTACGGCACTATAGAGACGGGCATCCTCGCCTTCCTGTGAGCGGCAAGGCCACATCCAGTTGGCAGAGAGGCTAACGCTCTCAAGACCATTCACCAATGGCGCCCAGATGATATTCGTAAGGGATTCGGCTACGGAGAGTACTGAGCCTGCCTCGGGAGAGGCGAGTCCTGCCTGAGGAGCATGTCCAATGGCAGTGGCGATACCCTGCTTGCCACGATAGTCGAGAGCCACAACACCGCAGTCGCTCAAAGGCAACTGAAGACGGCCCTGACACTGCTGGCGGGCAATCTTGCCGGTTACGGAGCGGTCAACCTTATTTGTCAACCAATCCTTACATGCCACAGACTCAAGCTGAAGCACGCGGTTGAGATATTCATCTATCTTGCTCTTGTCGTATTCCACATTCTTATAATGACGCTCAACGGTGGAGTCAACCATCACTGTCTTGGGAGAGTGACCGAACATCTGGGCAACGTCGAGGTCGAAGGGACGCACACCGTCAGCCTGCTCGAATGAGAAGTGGGCATCGCCGGTGGTTTCTCCTACTACATATAACGGAGCACGCTCGCGCTCGGCAATCTTGCGCACATGGTCGATGTGCTTCTCGTCGATGAGAAGTCCCATACGCTCCTGACTCTCGTTGGCGATAATCTCCTTGGCTGACAATGTCTTGTCGCCAATGGGCAATTTTGCCATGTCAATCTTTCCACCACATTCCTCAACAAGTTCAGAGAGACAGTTGACATGTCCTGCAGAGCCATGGTCGTGGATGCTGACAACGGGATTGACATCCTCCTCGCAAAGGGCACGCACGAGATTGTAGGCACGCTTCTGCATTTCGGGGTTGGCACGCTGTACGGCATTCAGCTCGATACCATTGCTATAACGACCGGTGTCAACAGATGACACCGAACCACCACCAAGACCGATGCGGTAGTTGTCGCCACCGACAACGACGACCTTGTTGCCCTTCTGAGGCTCTTTCTTCAGACAGTCGCGCTTTGTGCCATATCCAACACCTCCTGCAAGCATGATTACCTTGTCGTAGGCATAGCGAGTGTCGCCCTTCTCCTGATGCTCAAAAGTAAGCACCGAACCGCAGATGAGCGGTTGGCCGAACTTGTTGCCGAAGTCGCTGGCTCCGTTGGAAGCCTTGATAAGAATCTGCTCCGGTGTCTGATACAACCACTTGCGCACGGGCAGGATATCCTCCCAGTCGCGTCCGCCGTCAAGACGGGGATAGGAAGTCATATATACGGCAGTTCCAGCGATAGGCCACGAACCTACACCACCGCCCATACGGTCGCGTATTTCACCACCAGTACCAGTAGCAGCACCGTTGAAAGGCTCTACTGTGGTAGGGAAGTTGTGGGTCTCTGCCTTCAGAGAGATAACGCTCTCGATAGGCTTGGTGCGGAACCAGTCGCTTGTCGATTGGTCAGTAGGGGCAAACTGCTCAACCACAGGACCCTGGGCAAACGCCACATTGTCCTTGTAGGCAGAAAGAATAAAGTTGGGGTTTTCCTCGGTGGTCTTCTTAATCATTTTAAATAAAGAAGACTCCATCTCCTTGCCGTCGATGATGAATGTGCCACCGAAAATCTTGTGGCGGCAATGCTCGGAGTTAATCTGAGCGAATCCGAAAATCTCGGAGTCGGTGAGCGGACGGCCCAACTGCTTCTCCACGTTGTGAAGATAATCGATTTCCTCGGGAGAGAGAGCAAGACCTTCCTCCTCGTTGTATTTCTCAAGGTCATCAACGCGCTTGATAGGCTCAGGCTCGTGGTTGACTGTGAAGATGGTCTGGTCGAGACCGTCGTACATACGCTGTAGCATGGGGTCGTGGTCGGCTTCCTTGGATTCAACGGGGAAGTACTCCTCGATGCGCTGAATGCCTGTAAGACTCATGTTCTGTGTTATTTCCACAGCGTTGGTGCTCCATGGAGTAATCATCTCGCGGCGAGGACCGACGAAATATCCTTCGAGGCTCTCGCCCGCTTCAAGCTTTGCGTCGCCGTAAAGCCAACTTAGTTCCTTAATCTCGCTTTCGTTGAGCTGATGGTCAACTTCTGTTGCTATCACGCTCTTGGATGACGTTCTGAAAAATAGAATCATATCTTTAGCTGAATTTTATGTTTTTACTATTTTGGCTACAAAGTTACTGCTTTTTTTCCATACAGCGAAACAAATGGTGAATAATTTTTGAATATTGGATGCATTTTCTGTATTTCTTCTTTTATTTTTGTTAAAATGAAACAAATAATGCTTTCAATTGATACAACTTTGCGATAATTTCACTATATTTGCATCGACTTTTAAAAACTTAATGCTTATGCTCAACTGTAATTTACAACTCATTCAGGGATGCCTTGACGACTATATGTCGAAAATGGGCAAAGTAGAAATCAACGAGATTGAAGCCAACAACGAGTTGGCACGCGTTGGAATTTTGGAGGACGACCAAAGACGTCCGGGAAGACCGTTGAGGGAATATCTGATTTCTCTCAGAGACACCAACCTGCTGCCGCAGAATATCAAGCAGTTGCAGGGAATGTGGAAAATCAAGCACTCGAAGACTGTAATGAGAGTGCTGCAGATTCTGCAGTTCTAATACGACTGGCAGGTTGATGCCAGTTGTTGAGATTCCCTCTTCCACATACATTCGTCTGAAGACGCATGATGCGAAAGAGGGAATTTAATTATGGACTTTTTTAAATGGCATACAATAATGAGGGTACTCATACTGAATACAAGCGAAAAGACAGGTGGAGCCGCCGTGGCTGCCAACAGACTTATGGAGGCACTCAACAATAATGGAGTGAAAGCGAAAATGCTTGTCAGAGACAAGGAAACCGACCAGATAACTGTCGTCGGGGTTAAGCAGTCGCTGATGAGGCAGTGGGGCTTCTTATGGGAAAGGTGGGTGGTTTTCTGGCATCTGCATTTCTCGAATAATCATCTTTTTGAGATTGACATAGCTAATTGCGGTACAGACATCACACGGATGAGGGAATTCAAGGAGGCTGATGTCATACATCTTCATTGGATCAACCAGGGGTTTCTTTCACTGAAAACGATAACGAAAATACTGGATAGCGGAAAACCGGTGGTTTGGACTATGCACGACATCTGGCCGGCTACGGGTATCTGTCACTATACCAGGGGGTGCAAGCATTTCAAAACGCGCTGTAAGGGGTGCCAGTTACTGCCGGGAAAGGGTGGAGACACTGACTTGGCTTCAAAGGTTTGGGAGGCAAAGAGACGTATGCTAAAAGACCGAAACATTCATTTCGTAACTTGCAGCCGTTGGTTGGAGGGGGAGGCTAAAAAGAGTGCATTGCTTGTGGGACAACAGGTGATAAATATTCCTAATGCCATTGATACTCATGTCTTTAATCGATATGACAAGACAACTGCCCGAATGGCTGTAAATCTTCCGTTGGACAAGAAAGTTATTCTTTTCGTTTCGCAGAAAGTGACAGATGTCAGAAAGGGAATGGACTTTTTTGTGGAGGCAATGGAGAAGTTTGTCGCTTCTTGCCCGGATTCTAAGGAGAATACTGTAGTGGCTATTTTGGGCGGGCATGCCGAGGATGTTGTGGAGAGGCTTCCCCTACGGGCTTATCCTCTTGGATATGTGAGTGAAGAAAAACGTATTGTTAATATATATAATGCAGCCGATGTCTTTGTACTTCCTTCTCTTGAAGATAATCTTCCAAATACAATTATGGAGGCTATGGCTTGCGGTGTACCTTGTGTCGGTTTTAAGGTGGGCGGAATTCCTGAGATGATAGACCATCTAAGCAATGGTTATGTGGCTAAATTCCGTGATTCCGATGATCTTGCCAAAGGGGTGCAATGGGTGCTCAATAGTTCAAATAGGGGGGATATTTCTGACAACTGCCTTAAGAAGGTTTTGTCTTCTTATTCCCAGCATAGCGTAGCATTAAAATATATAGAGGTGTATAATCAGGCTTTGGCATTCAAACATTACAAGATATGATTACTTTTTCAATTGTCACCATAACATATAATGCTGAGACTGTATTGGGAAAAACCGTAGATAGTGTTCTTTGCCAGTCTTATCCGCATATAGAGCATATTATTATTGACGGTGCTTCTACTGATGGAACAGTTCAGGTGGCACAAGATTATATGCATCGTTCATACGCTGCTGCTAACGGGCATGAAGTCAGAATTGTATCTGAACCGGATAATGGACTTTATGATGCCATGAACAAGGGACTGAAACAAGTATCCGGGGATTATGTACTTTTTTTGAATGCAGGGGATTTCTTTCCAAATTCCGGTGTTTTGAAGGCCATTGCCAACAATGCTCATTTGCAGTGTGTTGACAATTCTTCTTTGCCCGCTGTCTTATATGGCAATACTGACATAGTGGATAACGAGGGCAGGTTCTTGTGCCATCGTCGTCTTCAGCCTCCAGAGATGCTGACATGGCGTTCGTTTAAATATGGAATGTTGGTTTGCCATCAAGCTTTTTATGCACGAGTGGATATAGTGAAGGACATATTATACAATTGCCGTTATCGTTATTCTGCTGATGTAGATTGGTGCATAAGGGTTATGAAGGAAGCTGAGAAACGCAACCTCTCGTTGCTAAATCTGCGTATGACAGTGGTAAATTATACTAAAGAAGGACAGACTACCATACATCATCGTGATTCTTTGAAAGAACGTTATGATGTCATGTGTTGCCATTATGGCAAACTTGCAACTATTTCTATGCATATTTGGTTTGTTGTTCGACAGATTTTCAAGTAAAGAGGAAGAGTGTTATCGCACACACATGTGTGAATATAATAATGTGTAACTTCCATTATTATAAGAATATTTGCCCCCATTTCTAAAATACTGTTAAAATATTAAACTTTTCGGTGGAAATATTTGGTAGTTTGAAAAATAGTCCGTACCTTTGCACCCGCTTTTGAGAACAACGGTTCTCTGAGAGCAAAAATAAAGAAAGAGTTGGCTTGGCCGACTCTTCTCCGCCAAAACAAAATTCAAGCGAGCTTGATTTTGTGTTTGGCTAAAACGAAGAGTTC
>JALERP010000198.1 GCA_022764085.1 Prevotella sp. | reverse complement strand
TGATGCATTTACTTTACGAAAAAATGATGCATTTAAATTTGCATGTTACATTGTTGAGAAGCTCAAGATAACTGTTCCAAGTCTCCTCATACCGTTCTTCTGCTGTTTTCATTGTTACCTCTTTTAAAAAACGCGGCAAAGGTAAACAATTAATTTGGACGACGCAATACGTCATCGTGGAGACGCTTACAAATTTTCTGAGAAATACGACCAGAAATAAGGTCTAAATTGCCAATCTATAATCATAGCGATTATCTCGTTGATACTCAGTAGATTATTTGTGTCTAACTGCTTTTTACAAGTCTAAATTTTAGTTTCGGTAAACACAAAAGTGACTTTTATGCCTGCGATTAGTGAAAAATATGCGGTTAAGGTCGCCTCTTACCACCAAAAGATATTTTTGTCATCTTAAAGAAATTTTCAGTGCAAAAAACTACCTTAGTACTAATGTCCTTTCATAGGTATTGGACCGGAACAAGCGAGGCGGGAGCCTGGCTTCCCCTCTCTTTGTTTCGTTATGTTGTGGTGGTCAACCTTCAGAGTGAACAATGACAAGTAGAGTCAACGAGTATTATAAATAATAAATTAACTTGTCAACCTGTTTTATAAATAAGACGATAAGTAGTCAACATAAATAGTTAAACTACAGGTACAACTGTGACAAAGGCTGTTGTCACAGTTGTACCAGTACTGTTGTCACAGTCTTTCCATGACTTTGGAACAAGTGTGACAGTGACTTTGGAACAAGTGTGTCAATAGGCATGGTACGACTGTGACAATCGGGCAATCAGTCGCCGTTATAATAGTTGCTGTGGTGATAGGAGGGAGCGATAATTAAGAGAAAATGAGAGCAGTTATTCTAATTAAGAGAGCCAATATGCTAAAAAAGTGGTTTAAAAAGTACTACTTTTGATGATGAAAAGCCCCTAAAGAGTGCGATGTTAGCCCTATTTTCAGAGTATCTGTCAGCCTTTGGAAATTGTAATATATTGATAAACAGATAGTTTGTGGGGCGGGCTGACAGTGACAGATGTTTTTCAACTTTTATTTTTTGTAAAAGGAATAACCTATAGACATTAATAGTATAGAATGCGGTTTTATATTAATAATGTTAAATACGATAGTATAAAATGGGAAAAACAACAGAAGATTTTGTCAGTAGGAATAAAAGTATTACCTTTGCACTCCAATAATAATATGCATAATATTGATGACAGGTACTAAGGTTAGTATATTCCAACGTCCGGCATGGGTGGCGGGATTCGCCCTCACGGCGGCAATATTGTGGGGATGGGCATATCCCCTAATAAAACTCGGATTTGGAGAGTTTCAGATCACTACCGACATGACGGGTAGCAAGATGCTCTTTGCGGGCATCCGATTCTGCATATCGGGACTTATCATCCTCACTGTTGCCCGCGCAACCCATCGCAGGTTTGCCGTAAGCGACAGGCGCGACTGGTGGTATGTGTTGCTCTTCTCATTGCTCAACACCACATTCCATTATGCTTTCTTCTATTTTGGATTGTCGCATAGCGATGGTGCACGAGCGGCGATACTCAATTCGATGGGAGTGTTCACGGTGGTGATATTTGCCTGCATGTTCTTCAAAAGCGACAAGATGACTATGCGCAAGGCATTGGGCTGCATACTCGGTTTTATAGGCATTCTTGCCCTTAATCTCGGTGGCAAGGAGAGCGGTCAATTCACTTGGCTTGGCGACGGAATGATAATCCTGAATGCCCTTTGTTCGGCATTTGCATCGTTGATGACGAGAGGATTGGGCAAGCGTGTGGATGTCTTTGTGGGCACGGGATACAGTCTTGCCCTTGGCGGCGCACTTCTTATTCTTCCCGCCTTGTTGATAGGCGGCACACTGCCGAATGTCACAGTCGTGGGATTACTTATCCTGCTGATGCTCATCGGCATATCCACTATAGGGTTCACTCTATACAACAAACTCCTGACATGCAATCCCGTGGGAAAGGTGGCGATATTCAACTCTCTCATTCCTGTGATAGGTGCCGTCAGTTCCTGCCTTTGTCTTTCCGAACCCTTCTATTGGAAGTATATCATAGCTGGTGCCCTTGCCACCTCTGGTATATATATCATCAACAAGGGAAAGTAAGAAAACAACCTTTTCCCCGTAATTGTTATTCAAAAGAAAATTCAAATATTTGTCTCCAGAAATGCTATGAGAATAATACATACAAGCGACTGGCACCTCGGACACGTGCTGTATAACTATCCGCGCGATGAGGAACAACGTGATATGCTGCGTCAGATGGTTGAGGCGGTGGAAAAGTACATGCCCGACGCATTTGTCATATCGGGCGACATATATGACTCGGTGCTGCCAACAGCCTCGGTACAGACGATGCTTGCCGATGCACTGATGGCCATCCACCGCGCCCGTCCAGATATGCTCATTGTATGTATTGCCGGCAATCACGACAACGGTAGCCGCCACACTATCTTCCGCACGCCATGGAAGACCCTGAACGTGGAGATGGTGGGAGGCATATCCCACGACAGCCGCTTGGAGGACTATATATTCAAGGTGGATGGCAAGGGATATATAGTGGCTGTGCCTTTCGCTGCCGAACGTTTCATGCCCGATGATGTTTTCGTGCGGCTCGGTGATATGGTGGCGGAAATGAACAGAGACGAGCAGTTGCCAGTGTTCCTCTCGGCGCATCTCAGTGTGGCACGCTGCGATTACCGCGGGCATGAGATGGCGACAGAAGACAATATCGGCGGTCTCAACTGTCAGGAACTCAGTGTACTCGGTGAGGGATATGACTATGTGGCGCTCGGGCATATCCACAAGCAACAGCAATTAGATAGCGTGGGCAGAATTTACTATAGTGGCACTCCCATAGCCATGAGCTTCGACGAAGTCTATCGGGGCAACAGCCATTCGGCTCTGCTCGTGGATTGTCAACGGCATAGGCACCTTCCTGTTGTCACCCCCGTTGACATACGCAATCCCCGTCCGCTCGTGAACATCCCACAGGAGGGGTTCGCACCATGGGAGGAGGTGAAGGCGGAGTTTGCCGATTATCCGTCGGACATTCCCTCGTACGTACGCCTTAATGTGGAGGTTGATGGCTACCTGCCTTCAGGAGCCAACGACGAGGCCAACGCTATTGCCGGGGAAAAGGCTTGCCGATTCTGCCTGATAAACTCGAAGCGCAAGGACACCAGCGGCGGGCAGGGCAAGATGTGCTCATTCACCACATCGGAGTTCAAGCAACTCGACACCACCGACGTGGCAAGGATGTGGATAGAATCAAAGGGCGACGTGTTTGACGAGAGCATGAGGGAAATAATCCAGGAGGTGAAGAAGGACGTGATGATAAACCCGGACAACACTGAGACATTATGAAAATACTGAAGCTGAAAATATACAACATAGCCTCGATAGAGGACGAGACGATCGACTTCACGTCATCGCCCCTCGCCGAGAGTGACGTGTTTCTGATTACAGGCAAGACCGGCTCGGGCAAGACCACCATCCTTGATGCCATCTGCCTTGCACTCTACCGCACCACACCACGCCTGTGGCAGTCGATAGGAACAAAGGTGGAGAACAACAGCGACAACCTTGCCCTTAATGACCCTCGCCAACTGATGAGGCGCAACACGGGCGAGGCTTTCGTGATACTGACGTTCGAGGGTATCGACGGACATGAATATGAGGCAGGATGGCATGTGCAGCGAGGAAAGAAGAAAAAGCCGAATGTGAGTCTCGACCCCGCCACATGGTCGCTGAAGGACATCACGGCGGGTAAGGAATATACGGGGCGAGGCGAGAAGGTGAATGACGTTAGAGATGCCATACGGCAGGCTGTGGGACTGGAGTTCAGCCAGTTCTGCCGCACTACCATGCTGGCGCAAGGAGAGTTCACCCGTTTCCTGAAAAGCAGTGAGAAGGAAAAGGTGGAGATACTTGAAAAAATAACGCACTTCACAGAATATACCTTGATAGGCAGGCGCATATATGAAATCACGACAGAGAAAAAGAAGAACCTCGACGAGGCTCTCGCAAAGGCTCAGGACATGGGACTTGGCGACGAGGAACTGAAGACCCTGCAGCAGGAGATAATGACCATTGAGACCTTGGTGAAACAGAAAGGGGAGGAGAGGGCATTGCTCTTGCGCAAGAGGCAATGGCTCACGGATGATGCCTGGCTGAACAAGGAAAAGACAGAACTCGCTAATGCACTACAGGCGGCAGAGATGAAAACAAATGCCGACGAGTTTAAGGGCAACGAACTGACCGTGAGGCAATGGCGCGACACCGCCGACGCAAGGGCTGCGCTGAAAGAAAGACAGGAGGCGGAAAAAAACATCATGCAGAACGAACGGCAGCTCATATCCCTGGCATCCCGATACAAGACACTGTTGGGGGGCATTGCCTTCTATGAGCACCTGCAAAAGGAGATGGGCGAGGCTTATGTCCTTGTCAATAAATACATAGCAGAAAATGCCGCCAAGGATGAACTCTATGCCAAGGCCGACGGTATAGCCATGCAACTCACACGGATAGCCGACGACCGGAAGAGAATTGCCGAGGAGAACAGGAAAATCTCAGACAACAGACTGATGCTTGCGGAGAATGTCATACCGCGATGCAACTCGGCTGAAAAGACCCTTTCCGATGCAAAGGAGGCACTCGCCAAATGCGAGAACGAGACAAAGGGGAAACAGGAGGAACTCGATGTTATGGGCATGAATGTGCTATACAAAAAACAGCAGGACATCACTGCTCTTGTGGCTCTCATCGACCATGCCAAGACCATGCTCAACAATCTCGACTCGGCAAGGAAGGCTTATGCTGAGAGGGGAAGGCAACTCGACAAGGCTCTTGCCGAACTGAACGAGAAAAAAAGAACGGTTGCAGATATGCAGCCAAGTCTGACCGCTGCCAAGGCAAGGATGGAGGCTTCGGAGGAATTGCTCAGAAAGCACAACAACACAGTGGAGAAATGGGCGGTGAACATGCGACACTCTCTAAATGTGGGCGACGTGTGCCCGGTATGCAGACAGACCATATCCAATGCCATTCCGGAAGAGTCGTTAATCAGGGACTTATACCTGCAGGTAAAAGAACAATATAATAAGGATAAGCGGGAATACGACGAACTGTTAGGGACATGGAACAAACTGACAGCGGAAGTAAATGCAGACAGCAACTCATACCGACGGGACAAACAGGCCTACGACAACGACAAGACAGTGGCGGAGGCCGAGCTCGCGGCAAATGACGCTTGCGGCAGATGTGGCATCACGACAATGACGGAAGGCATACGCCAGCAATTGGATGCCCTCCTGGCAGTATCCCTCAGTCAAGGTGAGAAACTGAAAAATGCCATCGCCGCTGGTGAGGAGAAGGAAAAGGAAATCAAGAAGTTGCGCAAGACCATGTCGGCTATGAAAAAGAGTATTGACATGGAACTGCAACCGGCTTTTGACAAATGCAAGACAGCGAAAGAATCGATAGAGAAGGCCATCGATACATCCTGCATCGTAATAAAAACGGCAGAGGAGGCAATATCGCAAAACACCACTGACATAAACAGATACATACAAGAAGCGGAATGGGCTGAATCGCCGAAGGACTATGCCGCCAAACTGTCTGCCGACGCAAGGGCATACCGCGACAAACTACAGGAAAAGAACACACTGGAGAAGGGGCTTGAACAGTTGGCGAGCATCATGGACAATACCCGCGACACACAGCGCAATATTCTTGCGGCACTGCCCGAGTGGAAAAGTATCAAAACAGATGAATGTAGGCGCAACAACTCATTGCTCTCGGAGATGAACTCCCTCGCAAATGCAGTCACATCAAACATAGCCTTATGCAACAAGGCTTCGGAAACAATATCCAAAGCCCAACAGCGGATTGACTCTTATATCGCCGACAACCCATTAATGAATATCAGCATATTGGAGAAGTTGGGTAGTCTCACCTCAACTTATATTGAGGGAATAGAGGCGGAATGTCAAAGGCTCAGGTCTGACATCCAGAAGCAACAGGCTTTACTCGCCAATGTCAACCAGCGCATCCGGCAGCATCTTGACAATGATACAAGCCAAATGATAACCCAAGAAGACAACCTGGAGACGCTTGACGAACGAATAGGCAGTATTGAAACAGAAACAAACCTGCTCAACCAGGAGTACGGAGTGAAGAAGAAAACCATAGAGGACGACAAGGTGAAGAAATCCAACGCCGCACATCTGAAGGAACTTGCTGACAAGGCGCGCGCAGAATACGACCGCTGGCAGAGGGTGAACACACATATCGGTGACGCCACCGGTGCAAGGTTCCAGAAGATAGCCCAAAGCTATATCCTTGGCAGCCTGCTGAATTCCGCCAATGTATATCTGCGGCGACTTGCTCCCCGATACACGCTGCGGGCAGTTCCCGGTACCTTGTACATATCCCTTGAGGATGCCTACCAGGGGTTCGCCTCGCGTGGCACCGACTCGCTGAGTGGCGGTGAGAGTTTTCTCGTATCACTTGCACTTGCCTTGGCTCTCGCCGACATAGGCGACAGCCTCTCTGTAGATACACTCTTCATCGACGAGGGTTTCGGCACCCTGAGCGGCCAGCCCCTCACCAACGCCATTCACACCCTGCGCACCCTTCACAGCCAAAGCGGCAGACACGTAGGCATAATCAGCCACGTGGAAGAGGTTAAGGCCAACATCCCTGTGCAGATACAGGTCATACAGGAGGGCAACAACTCCAGCAGCAAGATACAGGTGAATAGTATAAGTACAGCCACAATTCCTGCAATTGCAGAAGACTACAGAGATAAGGATAGAACGAAGAGACACGGAAACACAGAGATAACTTAAAAACTCTGTGTCACCGTGTCTCTGTGTTCAATTATTACACTGTGGATAAAAATTACCAGAAATCCACCATTCGGATTTCAAATATCAGAGTGCTGCCTGCGGGTATTGAACTTGAGGCCTTCAGTCCATAGCCTAACTGATAGGGAATGTAAACCCTGTAGTAGTCGCCGCGACGCATGTTAAGCAAGGCAGTGGTAAAGCCATCTACAACTCCGCTGATTGCCATCTTTGTGGGATTGGCGATAGCAGGGTCAAAAGCACCTTGGTAAGATGAGTCGAAGAGATAACCCTTGGGATAGGTGGGGGAGGGAAGAAGGCGTCCCTGATAGTGTACCTTCACCGAATCAGAGTATTGTGGATACTCATCCTTGGCTGTAGGGTCGCTGCCAAGCTTCTCCATAATGATATAGTCGGAGTTGGCATTTGCAGCCTCGTCTATCTTCGACCATGTGCGCACTCGCTTCCACGTACTGTTGTCGCCCATACCCAGCACCTTGGCGGTCAGGTCGTCATAGTACTTGTCGTTGACGTTCACCCAGTCTGCGTATTCTTCCACGGTATTGTCTTCCTCGCTGCATGAGGTCATGGCGAACAACGCCACGACCATCATGAGTAGGGGAAAGGTTAATTTATATTTATACATTTGTCTTTATCTTCCTTAAGAAAATCACTGCAACTTCTTTAAAAGGCTTGCTATGCTCACCTTGTCCTCGATGATACTGTTAAGCTCTGCGATTGGCACGCGCTCCTGCTCCATGGTGTCGCGGAAACGGAGTGTCACACAGTTGTCCTTGAGAGTATCGTGGTCAACGGTCACGCAGTAGGGTGTGCCGATGGCATCCTGGCGGCGATAGCGCTTGCCGATAGAGTCCTTCTCGTCATACTGGCAGTTGAAGTGGAACTTCAGGTCGTTGATTATCTCGCGGGCCTTCTCGGGCAGTCCGTCCTTCTTCACCAATGGCATCACGGCGAGCTTCACAGGAGCCAGGGCTGCGGGCAACTTCAGTACCACGCGTGTCTCGCCGTTCTCCAGTTTCTCCTCTTTGTATGCGTGGCACATGATGGAGAGGAACATACGGTCAACACCTATTGAAGTCTCGATGACATACGGAGTGTAGCTCTCGTTGGTCTGCGGGTCGAAATATTTGATGCTCTTGCCCGAGAACTTCTCGTGCTGCGAGAGGTCGAAGTTGGTGCGGCTGTGGATACCCTCCACCTCCTTGAATCCGAATGGCATCTTGAACTCGATGTCGGTGGCTGCGTTGGCATAATGAGCCAGCTTGTCGTGGTCGTGGAAACGGTAGTTCTCCGCTCCGAAGCCGAGAGCCTGGTGCCAAGCCATACGTGTCTGCTTCCATTTCGGGAACCAGTCGAGTTCCGTGCCTGGCTTTACGAAGAACTGCATCTCCATCTGCTCGAACTCGCGCATGCGGAAGATAAACTGGCGTGCAACAATCTCGTTGCGGAATGCCTTTCCAATCTGTGCTATTCCGAAAGGAATCTTCATGCGGCCCGTCTTCTGCACGTTCAGGTAGTTGACAAAGATACCCTGTGCGGTTTCAGGACGCAGATACACCTTCATCGAGGCATCGGCCGACGCTCCCATCTCGGTGGAGAACATCAGGTTGAACTGGCGCACGTCAGTCCAGTTTTTGGTGCCGCTGATTGGGTCAACGATTTCCTCGTCAATGATAATCTGCTTTAAAGCCTCAAGGTCAGGACCCTGCATTGCCTCGGCATAGCGTGCATGCAGTGCGTCGCGCTTGTCCTTTGTCTCCTTTACCCGCTCGCTCGTCTCCATATACTTCTCTTCGTCGAATGAGTCGCCGAAACGCTTGCGTGCCTTGGCAACCTCTTTCTGGATTTTCTCGTCGTATTTGGCAATCTGGTCTTCTATTAGCACGTCGGCGCGATAGCGCTTCTTTGAGTCACGGTTGTCAATCAACGGGTCATTGAATGCATCCACATGTCCGCTTGCCTTCCATATGGTTGGGTGCATGAAGATGGCAGAGTCGATACCCACGATGTTCTCGTGCAGTAGTACCATGCTCTTCCACCAGTATTGCTTGATGTTGTTCTTCAGTTCCACTCCGTTCTGTCCGTAGTCATATACGGCGCCGAGACCATCGTAAATCTCGCTGCTTGGAAATACGAAACCATATTCCTTGCAGTGTGAAACAATTTTCTTGAATACGTCTTCTTGTGCCATTTCTTAAATTATAAATTATTAATCCTTATTTTTAGCTTGCAAAGTTACTGTATTATTTTGGAAAAACCAAAAAATATTGCGTTAAAACTACAAAAAGAATTAAAACGCTTGCATTTTTTTGCATATTTCAAAAAAAAGCCGTAACTTTGTAGGAAATTTTGAGACGATGAGTGACGAAACAAAAGACAATGAGATAATGGATGCCGCCGAAACCGGCGCCCATTCCGACTACAAACCAGTGAACCGGTTCGACGCTTCGGTTGTGCACCACCTCAGCGGAATGTACCAGAACTGGTTTCTCGACTATGCATCATACGTAATACTTGAGCGTGCCGTCCCCCATATCGAGGACGGCTTGAAACCCGTGCAGCGTCGCATTCTCCATTCAATGAAGAGGATGGACGACGGACGCTTCAACAAGGTGGCGAACATCGTGGGACACACCATGCAGTTCCACCCTCATGGTGATGCCTCCATAGGCGACGCCCTCGTGCAGTTGGGACAGAAGGAACTGTTGGTGGATACCCAGGGTAACTGGGGTAATATCCTTACCGGCGACCGTGCCGCCGCTCCGCGATATATCGAGGCGCGACTGTCGAAGTTCGCCCTCGACACGGTGTTTAACCCAAAGACCACCGAATGGCAGATGAGCTACGACGGGCGCAACAAGGAACCTATCACATTGCCAGTGAAGTTTCCGCTCCTGTTGGCGCAGGGCGTGGAGGGTATTGCCGTGGGATTGTCGTCAAAGATCTTGCCGCATAACTTCTGCGAGATCTGTGATGCCGCCATTGCCTACCTGCACGACCGCCCCTTCCGGCTTTATCCCGACTTCCCCACTGGAGGTAGTATCGACGTGGGAAAATATAACGACGGACAGCGTGGAGGCAGTCTCAAGGTGAGGGCTAAGATTGAAAAACTCGACAACAAGACTCTCGTCATACGTGAGATTCCGTTCGGAAAGACCACGACAACACTCATTGACTCTATTCTCAAGGCTATCGAGAAGGGAAAAATCAAGGCGCGCAAGGTGGATGACAACACTGCCGCCGAGGTGGAGATACAGGTACACCTCGCCCCGGGAGTGTCGTCGGACAAGACGCTCGACGCTCTATATGCCTTCTCTGACTGCGAGGTGAACATCTCGCCCAACTGCTGCGTCATTGAGGCCAACAAGCCGCAGTTCCTCACTGTCAGCGACGTGCTCCGACATTCGGTTGACCACACCAAGGACCTCTTGCGGCAGGAACTGGAGATACGTAAGGGCGAACTGCTCGAGCAGTTCCACTTCGCGTCTCTCGAGAAAATTTTCATCGAGGAACGCATCTATAAGGACCGCAAGTTTGAACAAGCCCCGGACGTTGATTCTGTATGCGAGCATATCGACGAGAGGCTCACGCCGTATTATCCGCAGTTTGTGCGCGAGGTGACCAAGGACGACATCCTCAAGCTCCTCGAAATAAAGATGCAGCGCATATTGAAGTTTAATAAGGACAAGGCCGACGAACTCATGGCGCGCATTAAGGAGGAGATAGAGCAGATTGACCGCGACCTGGCCAATATGGTGGAGGTTACTGCCAACTGGTTCCAGTTCCTGCGCGACAAGTATGGACATGAACATCCGCGCCGCACCGAGATACGCAACTTCGACACCATCGAGGCAACCACCGTCGTTGAGGCTAACGAGAAGCTGTATATCAACCGTCAGGAGGGATTCATCGGCACAGGGTTGAAAAAGGATGAATACGTATGCAACTGCTCCGACATCGACGATATCATCATCTTCTATAAGGACGGAAAATACAAGGTCATCAAGGTGGCCGACAAGATATTCGTTGGCAAGAACATACTGCACGTGGGAGTGTTCAAGAAGAACGACCAGCGCACTATATATAACGTGGTGTATCGCGACGGCAAGAAGGGATTCTACTTCATCAAGCGATTCAATGTCACAAGTGTCACACGCGACCGCGAGTACGACCTCACGCAAGGCACGCCCGGCTCGAAGGTAGTGTATTTTACTGCCAACCCCAACGGCGAGGCCGAGATTATCAAGGTCACTCTCGAACCGGCTGAGGTGAAGAAAGGCTCCATATTCCTCGACAAGGACTTCTCGCAGATTCTCATCAAGGGACGCTCGTCAAAGGGTAATCTGCTCACCAAGAAATCCATCCACCGCATCGGTCTCAAGAGCCACGGACATTCCACCCTCGGCGGGCGCAAGGTGTGGTTCGACCCCGACGTCAACCGTCTCAACTACGACGAGCATGGAACATTGTTAGGCGAGTTCTTTGATGATGACCAGATTCTTGTGATACTTAATAACGGTGATTATTATCTCACCAACTTCGACGCCAACAATCATTATGAGGACAATATCGCCATCATTGAGAAATATGATGAGCACAAGGTATGGACAGCCGTATTGTACGATGCCGACAATGCCGGTTATCCTTATATGAAGCGATTCGAGATGGAAGCCACAAAGCGCAAGCAGAACTATCTCGGCGAGAATACCGCCAGCAAGCAGATTCTCCTCACATGTCAGCCATATCCCGTAGTCAAGGTCTTCTTCGGCGGCAACGACTCCTTCCGCGAGCCTATAGTGATTGAGGCGGAGCAGTTTATCGCCGTCAAGGGATTTAAAGCCAAGGGCAAGCGCATCACGACATGGCAGATAGAGAACATCGAACTGCTCCCGCCTTCTCCCGATGCTTACGAATCTCTTGATTCCGCTGATGCTTCCGATTCCGCTTCCTCTGTATCTGATGCTTCTGCAGACTCTGATTCGGCCTCCGCGCCGTCATCAGCCGTGCTAGGGTCGTCTGCGTCGGCTTCTCCATTACCAGAAGAAAACCTCGACCCCGATGCCGGCAAGAGTGAGCGACAGGTGCGCGATGAAATCCTCGGTCAACTAAATCTCTTCCCCGATGACATCTAAGATAATATCTCTCATCTTCGCCCTCCTGCCCATGTCGGTGTCGGCACAGGAGGTGCTGCGCACATCATCCTATCAGGTAGGTATAGGTTCCACCGGTATCCTCGACACCTATCTCTCCCAAGAGCATTTCTCGGGAGAGGGCATAACCTATCTATATACCACCGACCGCTCACGCAAGGATCGCTCATGGCATACGCTCATGGAGCATCAGGCAAACTTAGCCCATGTCAACGACCGTCCCGATCAGGTGGAGGAACTGCAGGGCGACTACACCTTTTTCATCGGACGCCTACGCCGTTGGAATCTCCTCTCGGACCGCCTCACTCTCGAAGCCGGAGGCATGGCTGCCGCCAATATCGGGTTCATCTACAACACCTACAACAGCAACAACCCCGCACAGGGGCGGTTTTCGCTCAACATTATGCCGACAGGTGTGGCAACATGGCGTTTCAGGCTCTTCGGACGCAATGCCGCCCTGCGCTACGAGACACAGTTGCCGCTCGTGGGACTTATGTTCTCGCCCAACTACGGGCAGTCGTATTACGAGATATTCAGCCGCGGCAACTACGACCACAACCTCGTGCCCACCACCTTCATCTCGTCGCCCACCATGCGCCACCAGTTGATGGCAGACGTCAACGTCAGCCGCACCACCACCTTGCGCTTCGGCTATCTCGGCGACATACAGCAGGCCAGCGTCAACGGGCTGAAGTCCCACATCTACTCCCATCGCTTTATGTTCGGATTAGTCAAGAAATTCTCAATCATTAGCTATCGCCCATGAAAAAGTATATTATATATATAATAATGTGTATATCGTCATTCTTCCTCGTGTCATGCGTGGATGTTGACGAATACGACAATTCCCCCAAAGGCAATTTCGAGGCTTTGTGGAAGATAATGGACGAGCATTACTGCTTCTTCGACTACAAGCGTCAGGCCTACGGGCTCGACTGGAACGAGGTGCGCGCCCGCTATTGCAACCGCATCGATGCCACTATGAACTCCGACCAGCTCTTTGAGGTACTCTCCGAGATGCTTGCCGAGGTGAGGGATGGACATGTAAACCTTACTTCCACTGGAGATTTCTCCCGCTATTGGAGTTGGAAGGAAGGCTATCCCGCCAACAGTAGCGACACGCTCTACCGCCGCTATCTTGGCACAGACTATAAGATAGCCTCTGGACTATCATATCGCATACTCGACGACAATATCGCCTATGTGCGTTATGAGAGTTTTCAGGATGGGATAGGAGAGGGCAATCTCGACAAGATGCTCATCAACCTCATGTTCTGCAATGGACTTATCCTTGACATACGCGACAATGGTGGCGGCAACCTCCTGTATGCCGAGCGCCTTGCTGCCCGGTTCTTCAACGAGCGTACGATGGTGGGATATATTCAGCACAAGACTGGCACTGGCCATTCCGATTTCTCGTCATTGGAGGAACAGTGGCTCGACCCCTCTTCCAATATCCGTTGGCACAAGCCCGTGTGTGTGCTCACCAACCGTGGCGTATATAGTGCTGCGAATGAGTTTGTGAAATATATGAAGCTCTGTCCCTCTGCCACAATAGTGGGCGACCATACAGGCGGCGGGGCTGGATTGCCATTCTCGTCGAGTCTTCCCAATGGCTGGAGTGTGCGCTTCAGTGCCTGCCCGATGTATGATATCCAGAAGCAGGACACCGAGTTTGGCATATCTCCCGACGTGCGTGTTGACCTTCTGCAGTCCGATCTTCTGCGCGGTGAGGACACGATAATTGAGGCCGCGAGGGCGATTTTATCAAAATAACTGCAAAAAGATTTGGATAAATAAAAAAAAAGTCGTACCTTTGCACCCGCAAAACGCGCCTGTGGCGGAATTGGTAGACGCGCTAGACTTAGGATCTAGTGTCTCAGACGTGTAGGTTCGAGTCCTATCAGGCGTACCGTTTATGGAGCCAAGTAGTTGAATAAGCTGCTTGGCTTTCTTGTTATATGGAAATAGCCAACTCATTATTAGAGTAAAAACGCTTATTCGCAACATATATCTTATTAAATGCACGATATTTCCATGTTATTATCTGCCTTTTTTCGTAATTTTGCACCCAAAATCAAACGAATAATAAATTTAGAATGAAAAATCGGAGTGGATTATCGGAGGGGATGTGACTCAGCCGCAGATGCCAGTATGGGTTGCCATTCCCGTCGTTGGTGTGCTCACGTATATCGTATGCTTGATTGTCACCAAGGTGCTCTCGCTGATTCCAGGAAGCAAGTATGTGATAGGCTAAACAGAATATGACAATAAAAGCCACCTTGATGAAAGCCGTCAAGGTGGCTCTTGACAAGACGGAGGGGGTGTGTCTTTTCGTCCAATCCTTTCCTCTATAGTCTTTTGCAGTTGCAGGAACTGTGGAGACTGCATATATCCCATGTTTTTCTTCAGCATCTGCTTAGTGTCGGCAAGCGAGTTTTCATAGCACGAGAGTTCGTTGTGCATCTGCGTGCGGTGGACGGCAGTGCGGCTTATCTCACTCTCGCGCTCCATGCGAAGGCGGTTGCACACCTTGGTCATTACCGGGGCAACCACGGCATCGAATAGATGATGTCCCTGGATGTATAGGTATGTCTCCTGTGGAGTGACTCCAAGTCTCTTAAGGTCGTCGCGGGTGTCGAGATATTTCTGCTTGCGTCCCGGAAACCTCTGTTGCAACCATCTCACCTTGCGAATACACTTGCCGCGTAAGTGCTCAATACATTCCTCGGGATTCTGGAGGGAGAAGCCGCCAAGGTCGATGGTGGTATTGAAATCGGAGATCGAGAAACGGCTGTGTTCACCGCTGCGGTAAAGCATCACCGACCACACGAACAAAGGGAATATGGCCTCGGAATAGCCACGCATAAAAGTGACGAAGTCGAAGATGCGATGATCATTGAGCGTAACCATAACCGCCACGGTGTTAAGGCTCTCTGCATAACACTGATAGTTTTCGATGGCATATACAATGGTATGAAACACGTATGGCGACTCAAGTATTTTCTTTGACGTTGGCGAAGAACCTTGAAGTAGATAGTCGTAGTCTGCATCCACGCAAGCAATCATGTCGGGACCCACATTCTCGCCGATGACATTCATCAGTGCCGACTTCTTGCCACGCTCCAGTTTTTCGCGCGTGGGCAACATCACTTCGAAGTAGCGTTTCTCGTTTTCGAATCTCGAGAGCACGGTGCGCCAGAAGAAGATATCGTCGTAGCTTTCCACGTAAGCCACTATCTTCCTTCGGGAATTCTTCGACGCCAACTTGTTTGCTGCCGTCACATACCCTGCCGTGATATTGTCCTTAAGTCGCTTCATGTTTCTTAATTTTTGAACATAAAGGCACAAAGTCACAGAGTGATGTCCGTCACCTCCGTAACCTTGTCCATCCATCCGTTCATGATTACCGCCGGCGAATGGGTGGTGAGGATAATCTGTACATTGGGATTGAGCAGGAGAATCATGTCTATGAGCTTCTGCTGCCAATCGACATGCAGGCTCACCTCAGGCTCGTCCATAAAAAGGACATAATGCTGGTTGTCCTCGATGAGCACAGTGAGCAGTATGGCGAGCATCTGCTTTTCGCCACTCGAAAGTTGGTAAGGCATCAACACCTCACCAATCTGAGTAAATGCAATCTCGTTCTTAGTGCGTATAAGCCTCTTGCCTGTCTCAGCAAAGAGGCGGTCGAGCATATCCTGGAATTTCTTCTTTGGCTCGGATATCCTCTGTGCCTCTATTGCGGCATCCGGCCTGCCGCTCTGCAGCACCTCGATGATGCGGTTGCCGATGTTCACCTGATAGTCGAGATACTTGCGCTGCAGCTGGTAGAGCTGCCAGTCTAGCTCGGTGACTACCGATGCATCCACGATCTTGTTGACCGTCTCGCTGCTGATGAGCGGACGGTCCATACTGCGGATAAGGTCATAGCGAATCCAACGGGCATCCTCGGGTACTACCTTCAGACGTACGCCCTTTAGCATGTGGCTTGGAAATTCCCCACCTGAGAGAAGTCCCTTTACCACCTTATTTAATATAGTACTCTTTCCCACGCCGTTGATACCGCTGAGGATGTTCACTCGAGGGTCGAGATTCCATACTATGTGCTTGGTGCCGCTCCATAGTGAGTCAATCTCTATTTGGTCTATATAATCAGCATATTTCTGCATAGGCTTTCAGATTTTTATTGTAATTTTGTCGCAAATATAGCAATAATTCCTGAATAATGAGTAACTTTGCAGCCGAAAAAGATTAAAATAAGAAAAAATGGATAACAAAAGACCACTTTTGGCTCATTTGAGCATGTTTTTCGCCTGTGCCTTTTGGGGACTTATGGCTCCACTTGGCAAGGATGCCATGACCCACGGTATAACGGGCATAGATATGGTGACATTCCGCGTGGCGGGTGCCGCAGTGCTTTTCTGGATAACATCACTGTTTGTAAAGCGCGAGCACGTTCCCGTGAAGGACGTGTTCCGTCTCGGTCTTGCCGGACTCTTCGGACTTACGCTCAACCAGTGTGGATTCACTATCGGACTGAGCATGACATCTCCCATCAATGCCAGTATAGTGACCACCTCGATGCCAATTTTCGCAATGTTGCTCTCGGCACTCATTTTGAAAGAACCGCTTACCACAAAGAAAGTGGGCGGTGTACTACTCGGTTTTTCAGGTGCCATCATCCTCATATTGTCGAGTGCCACGGCTGCAAGCGACAAGGTGGGCGACATACGGGGCGACTTGCTCTGCCTTTTTGCCCAGTTCTCCTTTGCGCTCTATCTCTCACTATTTAATCCGTTGATAAGGAAATACTCGGTGTTCACGGTGAACAAGTGGATGTTCACCTTTGCCACCTTATATATATTACCCTTCACGTTCAACCACGTGGCTGCTATAGACTACCCTAATGTTCCGACATCCACATGGCTTGAAACCCTGTTTGTGGTGTTCATCTGCACCTACGTGTGCTATATCCTCACTATGAATGCACAGCAGACGTTGCGCCCCACTGTAGTGAGCGTATATAATTATGTGCAGCCAATGGTGGCTGTGGTGGTGAGTGTAATCACCGGACTCGGCATATTCAAGCCTGCACATGCCCTCGCTGTAGTCCTCGTGTTCTTCGGGGTGAGATTAGTTACCAAGAGCAAGAGCCGCAGGGATTTGGAGAATAATAAACACAGAAGCACAGAGGCACAGAGTGTTATCTCTGTATCTTCAAAAAACTTAAAATAATCTCCGTGCCTCTGTGTTTAAATAAAGTTCTTAAACTTCAGTATGGCTTCAAGCATTTCGAGGCGCGGCATGGCAAATCCTACGGCGCGGGCCTCGGCAATAGGACGAGTATAGAGAAACTCAATCTCCATCGGACGGTGGAAGTCATGGTCGAGCTTCATGCTTGGGGAATAAGGCACCATAACTTGCGTGTTGCGTATCATCTTGTCGGCAAACGACTCGTCGAGTCCATTCACCCCCAAGGCATTGGCAGCCCCAATAACCTCCATCATCTGCTCACGTATGAGATTCAATGTGGCGGGATTTGACAATAGACGGTCAGTTTGGGTGTCGAGAGCCACTGTCATCCCGTTGAACGGCATGTTCCATACGGCTTTCTTCCATCTTGCCTGGCGATATTCCACGTTGGCCACACCTATTCCCGCATTTCTCATGTCATCCAGCATGGCTGCATATCGTGCGGCATCACGACAAGAGTAATTACCTATGTTTATATTGCCATAGCACTGGTGGTTGACCACTCCAGGCTCAGTCTTTGCCGAACAGATGAATGCAAGACCGGCAGCCAACTGGATATTTGGAAACATCATTTCAACAGAGGCTTCCACCCCAATGCCGTTTTGTATAAGCAGTACGATTGTGTCTGGCTTCAACAGGGGCGGCAGTAGTGAAGGCAACAGGTGATTGTTGGTGGTCTTTAGCGCAACAATCACTACGTCACACTGCGGCATATCTTCCGTGCGGCGATAGGCATTGGGACATTCAATATGAAACGACCCGTCGCAGGAGTTCACCTGTAAACCATTTTTCAACACATATTCGTAATCAGAATGAAGCAGAAAATGCACTTCCACTCCACCATTAGCCAATTTCGCACCATAGTAGCCTCCTATGGCACCGGTGCCTATGATTGCATATCTCATATCTCTATAATTCTATAAATTCAGTGCAAAATTAGTTGTTTTTGGGCAGATACGCAACAAAATCACGGCTTTTTTTAAGAAAATGCGTCTTTTTTTGAAAAAAGTCTCGAAAAAATTTGGTGGAATGAAAAAAATGCCGTACCTTTGCACCCGCAAACAAGCAATGAGGGCGCTTAGCTCAGTTGGTTCAGAGCGTCTGCCTTACAAGCAGAGGGTCGGGGGTTCGAATCCCTCAGCGCCCACCCTCCTTTCATTATTTTCCTGTGATATGACATTTGTCGTGTTGCAGGATTTTTTTGTTTAGGAGTGGATTGATAGAAATAATGTTAATAACATTTTCATCAGATGTTTTAGATATTATTTACAAACTATATGGATACATTAATGAATATCACCGTGGAACAGGTGATAGAGTTCTTGGGGACATTCGCATTTGCGATATCGGGCATCAGGCATGCGGCGGAGAAGACTTTCGACTGGTTTGGGGGTTATGTCTGCGGCATTGCGGTGGCTATAGGCGGCGGAACGATAAGGGACGTGATGCTCGGTACAACCCCATTTTGGATGACCAGTCCTTTCTATATGCTATGCACGGCATTGGCATTAGTGGTAGTAGTGGTGTTTTCTCGCTGGATAGAGAGGTTGAAGAACGCATGGTTTGTGTTTGATACCCTGGGTCTGGCTCTGTTCACTATTGCAGGAATACAGAAGAGTGTGGCGTTTGGGCAACCATATTGGGTAGCGATTATTATGGGATGTATCACGGGAGCAGCAGGAGGAGTGATACGCGACATTATGCTCGTGAGGGAACCGGTGATATTCCACAAGGAGATTTACGCAATGGCGAGTGTGACAGGTGGATTGGCATATTGGCTGACAATACACTTGGATAGCAGTGTGGAGCTGTCGGCCATCATTAGCTTCACGGTGACATGCGTGATAAGGTTTTTGGCAGTAAAGTATCATCTATCGCTGCCTAAGTTGAAGAAGTTGGTTGCGGAGGAGGAGTGAAAATTAAGAATTAAGAATTAAGAATTAAGAATTAAAAATTAATAGTGAAGAATTATATATATTATTAAGATATGTCATACGGTAATATTGGGGAGGCACGCCGCCCAGGAAGAATAGAAGTGGTGTGCGGCTCGATGTTCTCGGGCAAGACGGAGGAGCTGATAAGAAGGCTCCGCAGGGCTAAGTTTGCACATCAGAAGGTGGAGATATTTAAGCCTTCGATTGACAAGAGATACTCGGAAGACGAGGTGGTGAGTCATGACAGCAACTCGATAATGTCAACACCGATTGACACGGCGGCGCAGATACTGCTGCTGGCGTCGGACATCGACGTGGTGGGAATAGACGAGGCGCAGTTCTTTGACGATGGACTTGTGGATGTGTGCAACGAACTGGCTAACCGCGGCATGAGGGTGATTGTGGCTGGTTTGGATATGGACTACAAGGGGGTGCCCTTCGGTCCGATGCCTGCCCTGTGTGCCATTGCCGACGATGTGCAGAAGGTGCATGCCATCTGTGTGAAGTGCGGTGCGCTGGCATACGTGAGCCACCGCAAGGTGGCGGGAGATAAAAGGGTGATGCTCGGCGAGCAGCAGGAGTATGAGCCGTTGTGCAGGGAATGCTTCAGGAAGGAATTGGAGAGGACAGGGAACATTACCTCTTGAAAACGATTTATTTATAACACAGAGGCACGATTTTTTTATTTAAAACACAGAGGCACGGAGGCACAGAATTATTATTATGTATTTTGAAGATACAGAGAAACAGAAGTTCTGAGACTCCGTGTCTCTGTGTTTAAATAAAAACAGGAAGGAACAGTCACTTCTCCTAACTGAACAGACGGCTGACTACCTCAGCGTCGTGACCCCAGAAGAGGCGCGGAGAACCTACCGGAACATACTCGAAGTTAGAAAACCTTAGGATGTTCAATGCCAAGAACTGACGGTCGTCGGACACGCATACCTCGGCACGGATATGTCCCACCGGGGTGGCTCTGATGATGACGCCGCGCCCAAGTTGATTCTCAAGTTCCTCTGTTCCACTGTCAACCAACGTTATCAGGCGCTCGCCATTGTTCTGTGAATATTCGTAGGTGTCAGCCTTGACCCGGCTTCCAGTAGGTTTGTAGATGGCCTTTTCACAGAGGCCGAAAAACGATTCAGTAACTGTAATATCCTTCTCGTTGGAAACGACCGAAGCCATCTCCAATTTCTTAATCTTTGTCATAAATTTTAATGTGTCTTGTCTTTTAAAGTTAATGATGTGTTATATACGTCAGATTTTCCCCCTTTCGTTTTGCGGGGTATATAACCGGGTCACTAACAAAGAATGTGTCTCAGCGCAATGACATAGTAGGTGCGCGAGACAAACGACGGGAATGGTGTGGCTTCCTGTCGCTGCGAGAATTTTTGAGGGTTACAGAATAGGATATATCTGCGCGACTCCATCGACCTTGCCTGCGTCTTGCCAGGTGCTGAGCCATGAGATGGCAACTGGCGCTGATTACGCATCAGGCATGTGCGCATGGTGTTCATAGTGTCCTCGAACACAGCCACTGGTCTTTGGTCCTCCTTCCGCGAGATGTCAGTCAGGCGGTCGCGCCTCGCCTGTCCTTCTCCTTTTGCGTTAGTGGTACTGCCTACTGTGGCAAGGATATCAACGGGTAGGGCCATCATCAGTATGATGGCTGCAAAACACGTCATT
>JALERP010000184.1 GCA_022764085.1 Prevotella sp. | reverse complement strand
ATTTGCTCAACTTTTTGGAAGTTAAGGAGTTAAGGAGTTATCGCTCCCTTTGGTCGCTAGGAGTTAAGCCATTAGTTTAGAGCCTTGGATATAAGCGCAAATACATTTGGCTTAACTCCTTAACTCCTTAACTCCTTAACTCCTTAACTACCAATAATCTACACTTACTTCCGAAAGTTGAGTTATTTATTGTCTTGACGCCTTGACGAATCTCTGTTTTCCAAACTGGTCTGTCCTGATTTCCACTTGACAAAACCCATACTTTAAAAGCATCTCCCCCAATTCGTCAACATAGAGGGGATTGACTTCAAAGAACAAGGCTCCTCCTGCCCTTAGTGCCGATGACGCATAACGCGCTATGCCACAATAAAACATCAGGGCATCGCCGTCGGGAACGAAAAGCGCGACATGAGGCTCATACTGTAGCACATTGGAATCCATGTCAATACTCTCACTTTGGCAGATATATGGTGGATTGCTCACTATCACGTCGTATTTCCCATCATCATGGGGAGGGTTGAGGGCATCACATTTCACCACATTTACATTTGCCTTAAGACTGGCGGCATTCTTTTGGGCAATGGCAATCGCATCGTCGGAGATATCCCAAGCATCCACCTCGACACCACTTATGCCGAGGGCAAGGGTGACGGCAATACACCCGCTGCCTGTGCCCACATCGAGTATGGATGTTCTTGCAATGCCATCGGAATGCGGTTCACGGGAAGCAAACGAAGAGATAACCCATTGACACAGTTCCTCGGTCTCGGGACGCGGAATCAGGCAACCGGGGCGCACCTCAAACTGGCGGTCGCAAAACCATGCCTTGCCCACGACATACTGCACCGGGCAGCATTCCTCGAGCTTCGCCACATCGGCTGCAATGGTATCTGCATCGGCGTATGCCTCAATGTCGCAGCAGAGCATATCTGCCATCGACATACCGTATTTGTCGGCGAGCAATGTGCGCGCCACTGCCCTCGCCTCGCCTTCGGGATAACATCCCTTTTGGACAAGCGTCCGCCATAGTTCGTTGTATCTCATCCTCGATTTTTTTATGCAAATATAGCAAAAAACGGACAAATACGCAAGATTTCGGGAAATTATTTGCCGAATATCGAAAAAATACCGTAATTTTGCAGTTATGAGAGAAGAAAAGGACATTATATACATGCGCCGCTGTCTGCAGATTGCAGCCAACGGCAGACTGAACGCCCGCCCCAATCCCATGGTCGGGGCAGTGATTGTGTGTGGCGACAGAATCATAGGCGAGGGTTATCACGTGAGATGCGGCGAGGGTCATGCCGAGGTGAACGCATTCGCGTCGGTGAAACCGGAGGATGAGCACCTTTTGCCACAGTCAACGATATACGTGAGTCTCGAACCGTGTTCGCACTACGGCAAGACGCCTCCCTGTGCTGACCTCATAGTGAGCAAGGGAGTGAAGAGGGTTGTTGTGGGATGTGTTGACCCGTTTGCCGAGGTATCGGGGCGAGGCATCAACAAGTTACGCGATGCCGGCATTGAGGTGAGGGTCGGAGTGCTTGAGGACGAGTGCCGACGACTGAACAGCCGCTTCATGACTTTCAACGAGAAGCGCAGGCCGTATATCATACTGAAATGGGCGCAGTCGATGGACGGGTTTATGGACAGCGACTTCAAACCGTTCGCATTCTCCACTCCTTTCACACAGATGCTGAGCCATAAGCTCCGCGCGGAAAACGACGCCATACTTGTAGGCCATACCACTGCATTAAGGGACAAGCCGTCACTCACCGTCAGGGCATGGTGGGGAAAGGACCCGATGCGCCTAATCCTCGACTCCAAGAATCCGTGTTTCACCGGGATTGACCCTGCCCTACCGATGCTTCCACAACTGATGGAGTGCCTGCATGAGCGCAAGGTGCAGTCGCTGATAGTGGAGGGCGGGGCATATACCCACCGCCAGTTCATTGAAGCGGGATTATGGGATGAGATAAGAGTAGAGACAGCCCCGGTGACCGTATCACGCGGAACTGTCTCTCCTTCGATTCCGTCAGATGCCGCAATCTCGGGCATTGAGGAATATGACGGTAATGTGATTACTACATATATCCGAGCCAGCGGAGGACATCGTTGAGATTGGCCACCACCATCAGCAGGATGATAATAGCGAATCCCACGTACTCGGCCTTCACCATAAAGTCCTCGCTCGGCTTGCGGCGAGTGATCATCTCGTAGATGAGGAAGAGCACATGACCACCGTCGAGGGCGGGGATGGGCAGGATGTTCATAAAGGCAAGCATCACGCTCAACAAGGCTGTCATACGCCAGAACATATACCAGTCCCATTCGGCGGGGAAGAGACTTCCGATGGCTCCGAATCCGCCAAGTGACTTGGCACCGTCGGCTGTGAAGACATACTTCATGTCGTCAACGTAGGAGGTAAGGACATGCACGCCATACTTTACTCCTGCGGGGAAGCTCTCGAAGAATCCGTATTCCTTGGTATAGGGCTTGTAAATCATGGCATAAGAATTGGTGGCAAAACCGAGCTTCAGGTCGGCTGTGAGCACCACGTTTGCCGTGTCGCGGCTCTTGTCCTGGTGTTCCAGTACAACTGTCGCCTTCCTCACCTTCATACTGTCGGCTGATGTGCTTACAGTGGCAAGCACATCTCCCAGTTTGGCAATCTCGTCGGTGAAGGTGTTATATGAGTCGATGGGTTTGCCATTGAGCGCAATGATCCTGTCACCCTTCTTCATACCGATTTTTGAGGCAGGAGTGCCACCCATGACCGTGTCAGCCACACAAGGCAAGAGCGGACGCACAAACGGCGGCTGGTTCTTAATCATCGAAAGGAGGTTAAGCTCGCCGCTGAGGGCAATGCTCATAGGCTTGCCGGCGCGGATGATATCCACACGCTTGGCCTCGCTAATCTCGCGGAAGAGGTCGGCACTGAAGTCCTTGAACTCACCCTTCTCGGTGCCCACGAGAATGTCACCGTCGCGGAATCCGAGTGCCTTGGCTTCCTGGTTGAACTTCATACCATGGGTCATGTTCTTCACGGGGATGTATGAATCGCCCCATGTAAAGAGAATCATCGAATAGATGAAGAGGGCAAGGATAAAGTTGAAAAGCACTCCACCAATCATTACAAACAGTCGCTGCCATGCCGGATGGGAGCGGAACTCCCACGGCTGTGCGGGCTGCTTCATCTGCTCGATGTCAAAACTCTCGTCTATCATTCCCGCTATCTTGCAGTAACCACCAAGCGGCAACCAACCCATACCGTATGCCGTGTCGCTCTTCTTTGGCTTGAACTCAAAGATATGAAACCATGGGTCGAAGAAGAGATAAAACTTCTCAACCCTTATGCCAAAGAGCTTGGCAAAAAGAAAATGTCCTCCCTCGTGTATCAGCACCAGCAACGATATTGACATCATAAACTGAAGTGCACGAATCAAAAATATTTCCACCTATATATAAATTAAAAGTTAATAATTAAAAATTAAAAATTAAATATTCAAGTTTCGCATTTGCTCAACTTTTTGGAAGTTAAGGAGTTAAGGAGTTATCGCTCCCTTTGGTCGCTGGGAGGAGTTTCCTTGAGCGGTAGCGAAAAAAGCCATTAGTTTAGAGCCTTGGATATAAGCGCAAATACATTTGGCTTAACTCCTTAACTCCTTAACTCCTTAA
>JALERP010000179.1 GCA_022764085.1 Prevotella sp. | reverse complement strand
AGCATGGTTGACGACTATGCGTGTTGCCCATGCTCTCAGCGAGCCTTTTCCATGGTATTCAAATGTGTTTATATTAGATATTATGCTTAGCAAAGATTCCTGGATGACGTCCTTTACGTCATCGTCATCAGCGACGTATCTCGAACAGACAGCAGTGAGAAGTCCGCCAAATGTGGCATAGAAGTCCCTCATCGCACGGTTGTCTCCCTTGCGAATACCTTCGGCCATTGACTTCTCGCTGTCGTTCATCTAATTTTAATCCTTTCGAGGTGTATATTTAAACTTTGCTGACTTTTCTCCTGAGTATGACTTCCACTTAAGGGTAATCTCGATGGGGTCGTTGCCCTCGTTGAAGCTGTCGTCGAGTCGGAATGCCACCATACCGTCAGCCACCTGTCCGTTGGTGTCTCCATTGGCATCGTGCAGAAACTCCACTGTATATGGATCTTCAGCATTGGTGCGGTGTACGAGTGTCATGCGGTGCTTGCCGTTATATCCGAAACGGGTGCGGAAGCGGATGTTCATATATCCGTCCTCTGCCACTGTCTCCCAACTGTTCACCACCTCCACCGGGTCGCTGCCATATTCCTCGGCTGTATTTTCCACCATGGGATCCATCTTCTTGGTTAGGATAGTGTCGATGGTGAGGACATTCACTGAGTACATCTTTTGGATGGCACTTGTAGATGCAGGAGCACTTGTCATATCCTTTACGTCGTTATATCGGATGTAGGCTCTCAACTCCCTGTTGTCGTAGGGATGACTGGCAATGTTTGTTGCCTCAAGCGTTGTAGAGTCGTCCAACTGCATAAACCACTTGCCTCCATCCACCTTGGGAGCCTTCAATGTCACCGTAGCGAGATTAAAAGCAGGATAGTAATCATCGTCGTCGTCGTCACATGACTGCAGTGAAACTGCAGTTAAAGCCACTACCATAAGTAGCATTAATGTCTTGATTCTTTTCATGATATTTTTCATTTCTTTTTGTTATACTTACACCATGTAAATGTCATAACAAAAGAAACCTTGCACCCTTTCGTCTTAAAAGAAGTTAAATCCTTCCTTCTTCGCTATATGAGTAATATCCACCGTCGGTAATTATCACGTGGTCGAGAAAAAACAGTCGCATCAGGTTGCATGCGTCCTTCACCTTGTTAGTGAGTGAATCGTCGGAACCGCTTGGCCTAAGGCTACCGCTGGGATGGTTGTGGCAGAGTGCTACAACGGTGGCATTGCAAAGTAGCGCCTGTTTCACTATTATCCTCACGTCTATTGCTGTCTCTGTCAAACCGCCACGCGAGATACACATTTTCTTTATCAGTTTGAAATTCTGGTTCATCAGCAGCACCCAGCCTTCCTCCACGTCGAGGTCCTGCATCACGGGATGCATCTCCTCGTATATGGCGAGTGCCGAATCCATTCTCACTCTCTCCTCGCGTCTTTCTGCCTGTCTGCGTTTACCTAATTCGCAGGCAGCCAATATTGTTATTGCTTTTGCCGGCCCGACACCATTATAGCGTATCAAGTCGTTGATAGTCAGTTTGCCAAGTGTATTAAGACTGTTGCCACAGTCGTTCATCACCCGTTTCATCAAATCCACCGCGCTCTCCTTTGTCGAGCCTGAGCCAATAAGGATTGCAAGCAGTTCGGCATTGCTCAACGCCTCTGCTCCCAGCCGCTCGAGCTTCTCCCTCGGCATGTCGGCCTCATCCCAATCCTTTATTGACAGTTTCATCCACCAAGCCTTTTATACTGTCATTTATAGAATGTCTTCTCGAAAGCATGAAACTCGTCATGACCGAGGATGCACCTTTTCCACCAAGCAGAAATGAATCCGAAACCATATCCACTCAACTGCACGAATGCAGCCCCGATGGATATAAAGCCGATGGGCAGGCTTTTGTTCTGTATTGCCGAATCAATGAAAATAACGAGCGAGAACAGGAGTATCGGACTGATGGCTCCCAACACAAGATAATACCACGAATAGAAATCTGCTACATCACCATACACCATCATTATCCTTCCGAAGCAGGCTATGAGGAAGAGCAATATCACTCCCACCGTAAACACCATCGGAAGAAGATGCACCAATTTCAGCGACTCTGGATATTTCTTATATAGGTTCACGCGCGCGATACCACTATTATACACCTGTCTGAAGAACTTGCGCATGTCAGTGCGACGCTTGTGCCACACCCAAGCCTCGGGGAAGAGGCGACAGCGGCATCCTGCCTTGAAAATGCGTATTGAGAAATCTATGTCCTCGCCAAAGCGCATCTTGGAAAAACCGCCAAGACGCATATACACATCACGACGAATGCCCATATTGAACGAACGGGGATAGAACTTGTCGAGTTTCTTCTTGCCTCCGCGAATACCACCGGTGGTGAAGAAGCTCGTCATTGAATAGCTTATGGCTTTCTGAGTTTCGGTGAACGAGTCGTGGGCACGGTCGGGACCGCCAAAGGCATCGGCTGGCTCACGCAGCAACTCATCATCCACTGCTTTCAGATAGCCCTCGGGCAGAACTACATCCGAGTCGAGTACGATAAGGTATTCACCATTTGCGCGCTCGGCACCATAGTTGCGGCTCTGCCCGGGACCAGAGTTCTTCTTCATGAAATATTTGACATCGAGTTTTCCCGTATATTTGTCACATACATCCTTGCACGGTTTCTCCGAGCCATCTTCAACGATGACCACCTCAAAGTCCGTCAATGTCTGAGAGACAAGACTTTGCAACAGTTCATCCACCTCTTCAGGGCGATTGAACACCGGAACGATAATCGAATACTTCAAAAGAACCTTAATTTTTAATTGACTTCGTCGATTGCTGGCTGCACCTCAGCATAGCTCGAGCGAGCTCGGCTCTGCATTCGGTTTGCGCAGCAATTCTTAATTTTTAATTCTTAACTCTTAATTAAAAAGAATTACTCCTTCACACGGCTGAGGTAGCTTCCGTCGCGAGTGTCCACCTGAATAAGGTCGCCCTCATTGATGAACAGAGGCACGCGCACTTCCACACCAGTCTCAAGAGTGGCAGGCTTTGTGGCATTGGTGGCAGTATCACCCTTAACACCTGGTTCGCTGTGGGTAACGCGGAGATTGGTCTTCACCGGCATCTCAGCGTAGAGGATAGTACCGTCGGTTGTGTCGGTAACGACCTCCACGATATCACTCTCCTTCATATACTCAACACCGATAACGAGGTCGTTGGAAATAGGAATCTGCTCGAAAGTCTCCTGGTTCATGAAGATACGTCCTGTAGGATCCTCATAGAGGTACTGGTAGGGGCGACGCTCGATGCGCACGTCCTCGAGCTTGAATCCCACCTGGAATGTGCGGTCGAGCACACGTCCGTCAGTTACGTTCTTCAACTTTGTGTTCATTACTGTGTTTCCCTTTCCGGGCTTTCTGTGCTGGAAATCGATGCAGACCCAAATGCCTCCATCCATGCGGATGCATGTTCCCTTCTTAATGTCTTGTGAATTAATCATAAACCTTTAAATATAATGTATTTTACGTGATTTCGGGTGCAAAGTTACTGCTTTTTCCGAAAAAAACATAAAAAAATTAGCTAAATTTCAATTATTTCTTGGTTATTTCGGAAATTATGTGTAATTTTGCAGCCCAAAGTGAAGAAATCAACAATAAAAATAGTAATAAAGTAATGAAAAGAACATTTCAGCCGCACAACAGAAGAAGGGTCAACAAGCACGGTTTCCGTGAGAGAATGGCTACAAAGAACGGCCGCAGAGTGTTGGCATCTCGCCGCGCCAAGGGTCGCAAGAAGTTGACAGTATCCGACGAAAACCACGGCAAGTAATTTGATCCGTAAGGCTTTTTGTGATTAGAAACAAAAGGGACATGACGAGAGTTATGCCCCTTTTTGTTTTTCTTTTAACATTTTTTCCGTTTAAAAACTGAGCAAAAGTCTTGCAGATAACGAAAAAAGTAGTATCTTTGCACCCGCATTTGGTTCACGCCACGTGATTAAAAGGGAACAGAGTGAGAATCTCTGACAGTCCCGCTGCTGTAGATTGCCTTTATATGGCTGGAATACAACAATGTCACTGACACGCAATGTTCGGGAAGACATTCCAGCTTGGCAAAAGTCAGAAGACCTGCCGATGCTATGATTTTTCAGCCCTCGTGGGATAGGGCTTGAAAGAATACATTATGCAATGATTGTAGTAAAGAGACTTGCGACGGTAATTGTCGCCCTTTTCTGTATGACCGTTGTTGCAGCCCAAGACTCGCTGCGCACACATACTATTGAGGACGTTGTGGTTACGGCTGAGAGGAGCCGCACAACCAATGTCTTCTCCACCATACCTGTGCAGTCATTCAGTGGGGATGACATACGTCTCATGGGGCTTCAGAACCTTGCCGATGCAGTGAAGAAATTTGCGGGCACGTCAGTTAAGGACTACGGAGGTATTGGAGGAATGAAGACCGTATCAGTGCGCAATCTCGGTGCACAGCACACTGCCGTTAGCTACGACGGCATTGTGGTGAGTAACACCCAAGCCGGACAAATCGACATCGGACGGTTCTCATTAGACAATGTCAGTTTACTCTCTATGGCTGTGGGGCAGAGCAGCGACATGCTCCAGTCGGCACGCCATTATGCCTCGGCAGCCGTGATGGGCATTTCCACTGCACAGCCATTGCCCGCCGACAAGTCATCACTATTGCGAATAGGACTCTCGGGAGGCTCGTGGGGACAAATCAACCCCAAGGTGCGCCTTTGGCAGAGACTGTCCGGTTCATCTGTGCTATCCATCAATGCCGACTATATGCGCGCCGACGGCACTTATCCCTATACGCTTGTCAACGGACTGGAATCCACTCGCGAGCGCAGGGAAAACTCCGGCATCAGCCAGTGGCATGTGGAGGGAAATGTCAACACCTCGTTTTCCGACAGTTCAAGACTTGACGTCAAGGCATATTACTACCGTTCAAGCCGCGGGCTGCCCGGGTCGGTGATACTCTACAACAATGAGAGCAACGAGCATCTTTGGGACGAGAACCTCTTCGCCCAAGCTATATATAATAAAAGGTGGAACGAGCAATGGCAATGGGTGGCAAGGGCAAAATACACTCATTCGTGGAACAAATACGAGGACTACAACATCAAATACACCAACGGCAGGAAGGAAGAGTTGAACAGTCAGGACGAGTATTATGCCTCAGCCACTATCAACTGGCAACCGCTCAGATGGTTAAGTATGTCATTAGCCGAGGATGCTGCGTTCAACAAACTGAGGACCACGGTAAACGGCAGTCCCAATCCGATGAGATTCACATCGCTCACTGCTCTTGCCGCAAAACTGCGCATAGGCAGACTGACAGCCGAGGGAAACATGGTCATGACCTACGCCACGGAAAGCCTCACGGAGAGCGAGAAATACTCACTTAAAACTCCCGACGACAGAAAACATCTCTCTCCCTCGTTGTCGCTCAGTTGGCGCATATTGCCCGAAGAGGCTCTGTATATAAGGGCATTGTATAAATCGACATTCCGCATGCCTACATTCAACGACCTTTATTACCTGCAGATAGGCAACACCTCGTTGCGACCCGAAAAGGCTCACGAATACGGCATCGGAATAACATGGAACTCAAGGCGCACCGGTTGCTTAAAATACATTGCGTTCACTGCCGACGGATATCATAATAATGTGACTGACAAGATTGTAGCCTTCCCATCAACATATATATGGAAGATGGTGAATTTCGGCAAGGTGGAGATATGGGGCATGGATGCCACGGTAGCCACTGAGGTTGACATTGCAAGAAAGACATGTGCCGTGCTCTCGACTTCACTGTCATTCCAGGACGCACAGGACAAGACCCCGGGCAGTGCGACATACGGCAGCCAGTTGCCTTATACCGCCAAGGTGAGTGGCGGAATATCATTAATACTCAACACATCATGGCTCACCGTCGGCTATTCAGCCACTGGTCAGGGCAAGCGCTATTCCATGGCTCAGAACATCAGGGAATACCAACTCCCGGCATTTATGGAGCACTCGGTGAGCATATCACGCCGCTTCGATCTCGGCAATTCAAGCAACATCAATCTCCAACTCTCGGTGAACAATATCACCGACGAGCAATACGAGATTATCAAATACTATCCGATGCCGGGCCGCTCGCTGACCGCTTCGGCAACAGTTGAATTTTAACATAACATAATAATAATACAAATGACAATGAAATTTAGAAGTTTATTCCTTTCCGCACTATGCGGACTCGCTGTATCAACAGCATTCACATCATGTAGTGACGACGACGAATACAACCCATACGAGTATGGATCAAGCGTGGCACTGCCCGAACATCGCGGACTTGTGCTCAACGAAGGTTCATTCCAAAAGAACAACGCATCGATTGCATTCTTCGACGCTGTTATGGACACTACGACAATGGCTGCCAACGACCTCTACTTAATCCAGAACAAGAAGCAGTTGGGCGACACTGGACAAGACTTGATCTCAGAAGACAACAACATCTATGTCAGCATATATGGTTCAAGCTATGTGGCAAAACTCAACAAGGCTGGAATAGAGCAGACGCGTAGGGCTTTCGGCAATGACCTCGGACAGCCCCGTTATATGGCTGAGTGTGATGGATATATCTATGTCACTACATACGGCGGATATGTAGTAAAGCTCAACGCCAACGACCTTAGCGTAGTGGCAAAAGTGACTGTAGGCAAGGCAGCTGAGAGAATAGACGAGGAAGACGGCATCCTGTATGTGGCTTGCGGCAATACCCTCGACGGAGTTCCCGACAACCGTATGTTCATCATCGACACCAAGAACTTCACCGACAATGCCGTGAAATTGGTTGACGTATGCGACAACACCCAACTTGTATGCGCCTCTGACAAGTATGTATTCATCCAGGGATATGGTGCTGACTGGACAAACACTCCATTCTGGGTTTATGACATAAAGAGCGGAAAGGCAGAAGACACAGGACTTTATGCCACATACGCCATTGCCACTAACGATGACAACAAGGCGTTTGCTGTATATTCAAAGACGATATGGTCAGAAGACTGGACATCATCCACAACTGAAAACACCTACTTTGTGTATGACGCTGCCACAAAGACCAAGACCGATGTGACATCCAAGATTACATCTGCCGTATCTGACCTTGCAAGCGCATCTATCTATGCTCTCAGCGAGGGTGAAAACGGCTCGTTCTATATCGCTACCACTCTATATAGCGGAGGTAACGGCAAAGTATATCACTTCGACAGCAACTACAAGCTCCTCGGTTCATTCACCTCTTGGGGTCAGAACCCGAAGAAGGTTGTTGTCATGTAACACGACAATATGAAGAGAATAATTTTTTGTTTGACAGTTTTAATAGTCTCCCTTGCATCCTGCACTTCCGGCGTGAGTCGGAAGTCGCAGGAGGGGGCTGACACCCTCAATCTGTCATACTCCCGACTGCTCACCATTATGGAGCACGAGGGTTACAACGTGGTGGAGATAGCCAATCCCTGGAAAAAGGGCGAGGTGCTTCATCGCTATATCCTCGTCAGCGACCCTGAGACACCCCATATCCCCGAAGGCACAGTCATAAATGTGCCTGTAAAGACAACCGTTGTGTTCACCACCGTACATGCCTCCCTGCTTGCGGATTTGGGTGTCGAGGAGCGCATAAACGGAATGGCTGACGTGGAATATGTAAAACGAAAGGAAATCAATTCGCTTATTTCATCAAACAAGATAGCCAACGTGGGCAGCAGTATGTCGCCCAACGTTGAGAAGATTATCGACCTCTCGCCCGACATCATCATGCTCTCGCCTTTCGAGAACAGTGGCGGTTATGGCAGGCTCGACCACATCGGTGTTCCTATTATAGAATGTGCCGACTATATGGAGATTTCACCTCTTGCCCGTGCCGAATGGATAAAGTTCTACGGTATGCTTTTCGGAGCCGATGAGCAGGCTGACAGCATCTTTAATGATGTTGAGACCCACTACAAGACTCTTGCCAAGGAGGCTAAAAGTCTTGACTCCCACCCTACCGTCATGGTGGATTTCCCATCGGGCAACACATGGTATGTGCCTGGAGGCAAGAGCACCATAGGACGTATGATTGCCGATGCAGGAGGAAGATACTGCTTTGCCGATGACAACAACAGCGGCAGTGTGGCTCTCTCGCTTGAAAAGGTGGTGAGCCAGTGCGAGAAAGCCGACTTGTGGCTTTTCCGCTACGGCGGTGCAGAGAAGAGTCTCGCCGGCATTTCCAATGACTATGAGGTATTCACGCACATCAAGGCATTTGCCGACGGCAACGTATATGGCTGTTCCACTGAGCACACCACCTTCTATGAGTCAACACCGTTCCATCCCGACCGTCTGCTTGAGGATTTCATTGCCATGATTCATCCTCAGACAAAACGTCAACCAACTTATTTCAAGAAAGTAAAGTGAAGAAAATCTGTCTGCTCGTCATACTTGCCGTATTACTGTTCATAACCAATCTTGCATACGGTTCGATTGATATTCCGACCAGTGAGGTATTCAACATCCTTACAGGTGGTGAATCGTCCAAGTCGGTATGGAGGTTCATTGTTATGGAGTCGCGACTTCCTCAGGCGGTAACGGCCTTGTTGTCGGGAATGTCGCTTGCAGTGAGTGGGCTTATGTTGCAGACAGCCTTCCGCAATCCCCTTGCCGACCCGTCGATATTCGGCATCAGCAGTGGCGCCGGAGTGGGTGCCGCCCTTGTCATCCTGCTCTTTGGGGGCAGTCTTACAGCCGGGGCACTGTCGTTCAGCGGTTTTGCTGCTGTCTTTGCAGGTGCTTTTATCGGAGCCGTGGCAGTAATGGCGGTTGTGTTTATGTTCTCCCTTGTTGTCAAGAACGACATTATGCTGCTCATCATCGGCATCATGATTGGTTATCTCGCCTCGGCAGCCATCAGTCTCCTCAACTATTTCGCCACCGAAGAGGGCGTAAAGTCATACGTGGTATGGGGAATGGGCAATTTCGGCGGTGTTCCCATGCGTCTCCTGCCCCACTATTCCGCAGTGTGTCTCTTCGGGCTTTTCGCCTCATTACTTCTCATTAAACCACTCAACATCATACAGTTAGGAGAGAGTTATGCCGAGAACCTTGGTATCAATACATCCCGCATCCGTAACTACCTGCTGGTCATCACCGGTTTGCTGACGGCGATAGTCACCTCCTTCTGCGGTCCCATCTCCTTCATAGGTCTTGCCGTTCCCCACATAGCCAAGATGATATGCCGCACAAGCGACCACCGCATCCAGATGCCTCTCACGATGCTTGCCGGCGCCATCACCGCCCTTGCGTGCAATCTCTGCTGCACCCTTCCCTCCTCCGGCAGCCTCCTTCCCCTCAATGCCATCACCCCGGTGATAGGAGCCCCCGTGGTGATATATGTGATATTGAAGAGAAGGGTTAATTAATTGTAAATATGGTCAATCTCCCACCACCCCACAAAAAATTGCCGTCATCAAGGTGACGGGTGACGCTGAACTGCAAGTATTATCACAAATAATATCCCTGATATATAAAAAATTCCGTCGTTTTCTTGCTGATTCAAAAAAAACTTCGTATTTTTGCAACGGAAATATAGGAATAAATATATGGCAACAATAGAAGAAAGATACATCAGCCTGCTGACCGACTTCGGTTTCAAGCGCATATTCGGCACTGCTC